>NC_010524.1:3529801-3874701 GCF_000019785.1 Leptothrix cholodnii SP-6 | reverse complement strand
TGTGCTTGAGTTCGCCGCTCAGGCGGCTGATCAGGCGGGCCTGCAGGCGCGAGGTCTGCACCTCGTCGACAATCAGCGCCACCAGGGCGCCGACGGCGGTGGCCACCAGGCCGATCGACAGCAGCCTGACCCAGTGTTTGCGGGTCACCGGCTTTGCTTGTGCGTCCAAGGCGTGACTCAGGTTGATGCAGAGATCTTCAAGATAGCTGCAATGTGCCAGCCCCGGTGTGGCGCCTGCGCCATGTCGCGCCCTGAATCAAGGGTCATCGCTCCAGTTTGAGCGCCGGTTTTTCCGCTTGTTGCATGCCCTTGCGTTTCAAACCCCGATTTACGAAAACGCCACAGTACCGATGGCATCGGGCGTGTCCGCCCGAGCGCGTCGTCCGACACCCCGGTTTTCAGTTTTGCGACTATCGGCCGTCATCGAGCCGAAGGCATACTGTATTGCCTCGCCGTTGCGCAACGATGTCGACCCGGCCCCCGAGTGAGCTGCCGCCACCGTGCGGGGGCGCGTCGACTTCGTGTCAAATCCGGCTGGCGGGCGCGCGCCGAACCTGTCCCCGTTTCCTGTCCCTTCACCAGTTCCGAACACCGTCATGTCGAGTCTGCCGCGGGTTTTCATAGTCGACGACGACGTGGCGGCGATCCAGCTGCTCTCGCGCATCCTTGAGCCCCAGTACACCGTGTGTTTCGCGACCTCCGGTGCCGACGCCCTGACGCGCCTGGGCCACGACCGCTGCGACATCGTGCTGCTCGATGCGCAGATGCCCGGCATGGACGGCTTCGAGCTGCTGCGCCGCATCAAGCGCGACCCGTATCTGCAGGGCATGCCGGTGGTCTTCGTCACGGCGCATGTCGACGAGGCCAACGAGTCGCTCGCCCTCGCGCTCGGTGCCGCCGACTTCATCACCAAGCCCTTCAGCCCGCCGGTGGTGCACGCGCGCGTGGCCAACGTGCTGCGTCTGTACCGCGACAACGCCGAGAACCTGCAGCGCAACGAGGCGCGCTGGATCTTCGCGGTCGAGGGCGCGGAGCAGGGCGTCTGGGACTGGGATCTGCGCGAGCACAGCGTCACGCTGTCGCAGCAGTGGCGCATCCTGCTGGGCGACGACGAAGGCGCGGGCGACACCAGCGTCGACGCCTGGCGCGCACGCGTCCACCCCGACGACGCCGCGGCGGTGCAGCGCCGCCTCGACCGCCACCGGCGCGGCATCAGCAGCGGCTACGAGAGCGAGCACCGCATGCGCTGCGGCGACGGCAGCTACGTCTGGGTGCTCGAGGGCGGGCGGGTCGTGCAGCACGACGAGGCCGGTCGGCCGATGCGCATGATCGGCACGCTCAGCGACATCTCGCGCCGCAAGGAAGCCGAGGCGCAGGCCTTCAGCCTGGCGTTCTACGACCCCGTGACCGAGCTGCCGAACCGCCGCCGGCTGGTCGAGCTGCTGCGCTTCAGCCTGGTCGGCGACCAGCTCGGCCAGGGCAGCGCCACGCTGTGCCTGGTCGACCTGGACCATTTCAAGCTCGTCAACGATGCCCACGGCCACGATGTCGGCGATCAGCTGCTGCGCCAGGTCGCCGTCCGCCTGAAGGCCTGCGTGCGCCAGCAGGACATCGTCGCGCGGCTCGGTGGCGACGAGTTCGCCGTGCTGCTGATGCACGAGCGCCGCTCGGCGGTCTCGCCCGCCGCAGCTGCCGAGGCGGCCGGTGCCAAGCTGCTGGCGGTGCTGGCCGAGCCCTACGCGATCGGCGACCACCTGCACCACTGCAGCGCCAGCATGGGCGTGGTGGCGGTCGATGCCGACAAGGCCGAGCAGGCCGAGCAGCTTCTGAAGTGGGCCGACATCGCGCTCTACGAGGCCAAGCGGGCCGGCCGCGGCTGCCTGAGGTTCTTCGATCCGGCGATGCAGGCGGCGGTCGAGGCCCGTTCGGCGCTCGAGGCCGAGCTGCGCACCGCGCTGGCCTGCCGGCAGTTCCAGCTGGTCTACCAGCTGCAGGTCGGCGACCGCTCGGCCGCGCTCGGCGCCGAGGCCCTGGTGCGCTGGCACCACCCGCAGCGCGGCGTGATCGGCCCGACCGAATTCATCGCGCTGGCCGAGGAAACCGGCCTGATCGTGCCGCTCGGGCGGGTGCTGCTCGAGCAGGTCTGCGAGCAGCTGTGCGCCTGGGAGCGCGACGCCGATCTCGACGACCTGACCGTGGCGCTCAACATCAGCGCCCGCGAGCTGCACGAACCCGATTTCGTCGACTTCGTGCTGGCCACGCTGGCACGCACCGGCGCGCCGGTGCGCCGCCTCAAGCTCGAGCTCACCGAGAGCGCACTGGTGGGCGACGTCGACGACATCGCCGCGCGCATGCACCGCCTGCGCGACCACGGCGTGGGTTTTTCGCTCGACGATTTCGGCACCGGCTTCTCGTCGTTGTCCTACCTCAAGCGGCTGCCGTTCGACCAGCTCAAGATCGACCGCTCGTTCGTGCGCGACATCCTCGAGGACACCGTCGACGCGCGGCTGTCGCGTGCCATCGTGGCGCTGGCGGCCAGCCTGGGCCTGAGCGTGGTGGCCGAAGGGGTCGAGCTGGCGGCGCAGGGCGACATGCTGCGCGAGTTCGGTTGCCGGCAGTTCCAGGGCTTCCTGTACGGCGTGCCGATGCCCGCCGCAGAGTTTTCGAGCGTCCTGCGCGCCGCCCGTCGAGAAGCTGGCGCGGTGGTCTAGGCGGCGTGCCTAGAATCGCTCGGCAAAGAGGTGCCGTGCCGTGTTCAGCAGCCAGTCCGACGAGCCCCCGCTCCCCCCGCAGATCGATGACACGACCGCCTGGCCGGCGCCACGCCCGCGCGCCGGCTGGCAGGGCCTGCTGCTGCTGGGTGCGCTGAGCTTCGGGCTCGCCACCCTGGCGCTGCTGCTGCTGCGCCAGCCCGAATCGATCGCCAGCGTCTGGTGGGCCAATGCGGTGGCCGCCGGTTTCCTGGTGCGCCACGCACGCGCCGCCTGGCCGGGGCTGCTGCTGGTGAGCGCACTGGCGATCACGCTGGCCAACATCGTGCTTGGCAACCCGGTGATCACCGCGCTGGCCTTCATGCTCGCCAACCTGGTCGAGACCGGCCTGATGGCGCTGATGATCGTGCAGGTGCGCTCGCGTCAGCGGCCGTTCGGCGGGCCGTCCACGCTGCTGGCGATGCTGCTGGCCGCGGCCGTGCTGCCGGCCGCAGCCAGCGCCAGCGTCGCCACCGTGCTGCTCGGCGCGCTGGGCGAACCGGTGCCCGCGGCGATCTGGACGGTCTGGTTCCAGGGCGCGGTGCTCGGTGCGGTCGCCACCTTGACGATGGTGCTCGAATGGCCGCTCGGTCCCCAGGCGCAACCCCTGCGCCGGCGCGATCTGGCGCTGGTGGCCGGTGCCGCGCTGGCCTGTGCGCTGATCTCGGCGCTGGCGATCCGCTCGATGCCGCACCCGTTCGTCTACGTGTCGGCGGCGCTGGTGGTGGCCGCCGTGCAGTTGCCGCTGTGGGGCGCCGGGCTGGTGGTCTTCACCTCGTCCCTGGCGATGTCGGTGGTGGTCGGGCTCGGCACGGTGCCGGCCGGCCAGGATCCCCCGCTGTTCGCGTCGGGCTGGGTGACGGTGCTGCCGCTGCTGCTGACGATGCTGCCGCCGCTGCTGCTGGCGGCCGCCCAGGCCCGCGGGCGGCGCGACCGTCACCGGCTGGCCAACAGCGAGGCGACCTTCCGCCTGGCGATGGAACGCTCCGCGCTCGGCATGGCGCTGGTCACGATCGACGGCCGGATCCTGCGCAGCAACCCGGCCCTGCAGCAGATGCTCGGTTACGGCGCCGACGAGCTGGCGCAGATGCGCACCCGCGAGCTGCGCCACCCCGAGGATCCCGAGCTCGCCGGCAGCGGCCTGCAGCAGCTCGCCAGCAGCGAGGGCGGGCGCTACAGCGCCGAGCGCTGTTATGCGCACCGCGACGGCAGCAAGGTCTGGGTGCAGCTGAGCGCCGCGCTGGTGCGCGACGAGCGCGGCCAGGTGCTCTACACGCTGATGCAGGTCGACGACGTCACCGAGCGGCGCGACCGCCTGGCCGCGCTGCAGGCCAGCGAGCGCTTCCTGCGCTTCATCGCCGACAACGTGCCGGGCATGCTGGCGTACTGGGATCGCGACGAGCGCTGCGTGTTCGCCAACCGGGCGCACATCGAGTGGCTCGGCCATGACCCGACCCGGCCGCCGCAGCCGCGCCTGGCCGACGTCATCGGGGCCGAGCGCTACGCGCTCAGCAAGCCGCACATCCGCGCCGTGCTGGCGGGCGAGCCGCAGCAGTTCGAGCGCGGCCACACGGCCCGTGACGGCAGCCTGGTCGACGCCTGGCTGCAGTACGTGCCCGACATCGAGGACGGCGTGGTGCGCGGCTTCTTCGTGCAGGTGTCCGACATCACCGAGCTGAAGGCGGCGCAGCGCAAGCTCGCCGACGCCAACGCCGAACTCGCCGCCCGCACCCGCCAGGCCGAAAGCGCCAACGCCGCCAAGAGCGAGTTCCTGGCCAACATGAGCCACGAGATCCGCACCCCGATGGCGGCGATCGTCGGCCTGAGCCACCTGCTCGAGAACAGCCGCCTCAACCCCGACCAGCAGGACCTGCTGCGCAAGATGCGCGGCGCCAGCAAGTCGCTGATGGCGGTGATCGACGACGTGCTCGACCTCTCCAAGATCGAGGCCGGCGAGCTGCGCATCGACCGCAGCGCGTTCAGCCTGCAGGCCCTGCTCGACGACCTGCGCGGCCTGATGGCGCTGAGCGCGCACGACCGCACCCTCGAACTGGTGATGCGCTGCGACGCCGGCCTGCCCGACCAGCTCGACGGCGACCTGATGCGGCTGCGCCAGGTGCTCAACAACCTGCTGTCGAACGCGCTCAAGTTCACCACCGTCGGCGAGGTGCTGCTGCAGGTCGCGCTGGTGGCGCGCCAGAGCGGGCGCCTGCGCCTGCGCTTCACGGTGCGCGACAGCGGCATCGGCATCTCGGCGGCCGAGCAGGCGCGGCTGTTCCGGCCGTTTGCGCAGGTCGACGCCAGCACCACCCGCCGCTACGGCGGCACCGGCCTGGGCCTGGTGATCTCGCGCCGGCTGGTGCGCCTGATGGGCGGCGACATCAGCTTGCGCAGCGCGCCGGGCAAGGGCAGCGAGTTCAGCTTCGATCTCTCGTTCGACGTCGACGAGGCCAGCGTGCCGGCCGGCGCCGGCGGCGCGCCGATCCACGTGCTGGTGGTCGACGACCACGCCCTGCAGCGCGCCGTGCTGTCCGAGGCCGCGGCCAGCCTCGGCTGGCGCGTCGAAGCGGTGGCCAGCAGCGACGCCGCGATCGAACGCACCGTCGCCCAGGCCGCCGCGGGCGCGCCCTTCGACGCGCTGGTGCTCGACTGGCAGATGCCCGGCCGCGACGGCCTGGCCACGCTGGCGCTGCTGCACCGGCGGCTGGCCGAATGCGCCGCCGACGGCGTGTTCGCCGAGATGCCGCCGCTGGTCATGACGGTGGCGCCGAGCGAAGAAGACGCCTTGCGGCGCGAGCCGGCCGCGGCCTCGATCGATGCCGTGCTCTGCAAGCCGATCATGGCGAGCACGCTCGCCAGTGCGGTGGCCGCGGCGCGGGCACGTCAGCGCAGCGGCACGGCCTGGCCGGCCGACCCGGCCGCGCAGGCGGCGCAGCGCCTGCCGCACGTGTGCGTGCTGGTGGTCGAGGACAACAGCATCAACCTCGAGATGGCGCGCCTGATCCTCGAGCGCGAGGGCGCCCTGGTCAACGCCGCCGGCAACGGCCGCGAGGCGCTCGACCTGCTGCAGGCCCGCCCGGACGCCTTCGACATCGTGCTGATGGACCTGCAGATGCCGGTGATGGACGGCTTCGAGGCCGTGCGCCTGATGCGCGAGCGCGCCGACCTGCAGGCCGTGCCGGTGATCGCGCTGACCGCCGGCGCGCTGCCCAGCGACCGCGAGCGCGCCCATGCGGTGGGCATGAGCGACTTCATCAGCAAGCCGTTCGAGGTCGAACACCTGGTGCGCACGGTGCGCGCCCATGTCCAGCGGGTGCGCCGCGAGGTGCTGTCCAGCCACGTGCCGGCCGTGCTGGCGCTGCCCGCCGACTGGCCGGCGATCGACGGCATCGACGCGCAGTCGGCGCACGGCCGCATGCTCGGCGACGAGGCGCTGTTCAAGCGCCTGCTGGCGCGCCTGTTCGACGAGTTCGGCGGCATTGCCGGCGAGCTGCGCCAGGCGATCGACGCCGGCTTCGTCGAACAGGCGCGCCAGCAGGCGCACAAGCTGCGCGGCGTCGCCGGCAACCTGGGCGCGCATCCGGTGCACGTCGTGGCGGGCGCGCTCGAGACCGTGCTCGAACAGGTGCCACGGCACGCCGGCACGCCGCTGAACGCCGAGCTGATGTCGCGCATCCAGGCCATGCTGGCCGAACTCGGCGCGGCGATGGTGCGCCTGCAGGTGGCCAGCGCGCCGACCTTGCAGACGCTGCTGCAGCCGCCGCCGCCTCGCCCCGAACGTGTGGCGCCGCCGCCCACCGCCGGCGAGCTCGACGCGCTGGTGCAGGCCCTGCGCCAGAACGACCTGACGGCGCTGCGCCTGTTCAAGGCGCTGTCCGATGCCCTGGCGGGCCAGATCGAAGGCAAGTCGTTCGCGAACCTGCGCATGTGCATCGAAGGCCTGCGTTTCGAGCAGGCGCTGGCCGAGCTGCAGGACGCCGGGCTGATCACGCGCACGCGCTGAGCCTCGAGAGCCCGAGCCTCGTCCGTGCGGCCCGGTTCAGCCCGTGCCGCCGGCCAGCAGCTGCGCCACCACCGCGATCGCGATCACTTCGGGCTCCTTGCCGGCGATGCCCGGCACACCGATCGGGCAGGTCAGGCGCGCCAGCGTGTCGGCGCCGATGCCGCGCTGCTCGAAGCGGTGCATGAAACGCCCACGTTTGGTCTGGCTGCCGATCAGGCCGCAGAAGGCGAAATCGCCGCGCCGCAGGATCGCCTCGGTGATGCGCAGGTCGAGGTCGTGGCTGTGCGTGAGCACGAGGTAATGCGAGAGCGGCGGCGCGACGGCCACCTCGGCTTCGACCGGCTCGACGCAGACGCGTTCGATGTGTGCGGGCTCGAACGCACCGGGCCGCAGCGGCGGGAATTCGGCCTCGCGTTCGTCGATCCACTGCACCCGGCAGTCGATGCCGGCCAGCAGCGCGACGATCGCCCGGCCGACGTGGCCGGCGCCGTAGAGCTGCAGGTGGAAACGTGGCGTGGCGGTGCTCCAGGCCGCGAGCGCGTCGGCGGTCAGCGGCTGCAGGCGCAGCGTCACGCTGCCGCCGCAGCATTGGCCGAGCGCGGGGCCGAGCGGGAAATGCAGATCCAGCGGCGCGTGCGCCAGCGCGGCCAGCCGCTGCGACCCTGCCGCCAGCAGTTCCTGCGCGGCCTGGATCGCCTTCAGCTCCAGGTGCCCACCACCGATCGTTCCGGCCACCTCGCCGGCGCTCACCAGCATGTGCGTGCCGCTCTCGCGCGGCACCGAGCCGCGATGCGCCACCACGCTGACATCGACACACGGCACGCCGCTCGCCAGCCATTGCCGAGCGGTGGACAACAGCGCGGCGTGACTCATGCCCGTGGCCCGATCACGCCGTGGCCGCGCCTTGCACCGCCATCACCGCATCCAGGATTGCCTCGCTGGTGGCCGGTGCGCGCAACGGCGGCTGCGTGCGGTGACCGCCCGCCGCCGACACCGCGTCGCGGATCGCCAGGAACACGCTGAACGGCAGCAGCAGCGGCGGCTCGCCGACCGCCTTGCTGCGGTGGATGGTGTCGGCGCTGTTGCGGTTCTCGAACAGCTTGACGTGGAAAGCTTCGGGCACGTCGTTGGCGGTCGGGATCTTGTAGGTGCTGGGCGCGTGCGTCATCAGCTTGCCCGTCTTGGGGTGCCACCACAGCTCCTCGGTGGTCAGCCAGCCCATGCCCTGCACGAAGGCACCTTCGACCTGGCCGATGTCGACGGCCGGATTCAGCGAGGCGCCCACGTCGTGCAGCGCATCTGCGCGCAGCAGCTTCCATTCGCCGGTCAGCGTGTCGATCAGCACCTCGCTGACGGCGGCGCCGTAGGCGAAGTAGAAGAACGGCTTGCCCTTGAGCGTCTCGCGGTTCCAGTGCAGGCCGGGCGTGGCGTAGAAGCCGTCGCTCCACAGCTGCACGCTGCCGAAATACGCCTGCGTCGCCAGTTCGGCAAAACCGATGCGGTGTTCGCCCGCGCTGACGACGTCGTTGCCGAACACCACCGCGTCGGCCGACACCTGCCAGCGTCGGGCGATGAACGCGGCCAGCCGCGCGCGGATCTGCCGCACCGCGTCCTGCGCCGCCTTGCCGTTGAGGTCGCTGCCGGTCGACGCCGCGGTGGCCGAGGTGTTGGCCACTTTCTGCGTGTCGGTGGCGGTGACACGCACGCGCTCGAAACCCACGCCCAGTTCGTGCGCCACCACCATCGCCACCTTGGTGTTCAGGCCCTGGCCCATCTCGGTGCCACCGTGGTTGACCAGGATCGAGCCGTCGGCGTAGACGTGCACCAGCGCGCCCGCCTGGTTGAAGTGCGCGACGTTGAAGCTGATGCCGAACTTCACCGGCGTCAGCGCCAGGCCTTTTTTCAGCACCGGGCTGCTGGCGTTGAAGGCGTCGATCTCGGCGCGACGCCCGGCGTAATCGGCCTCGCGGGCGAGCTGCTCGACCAGCGGGTGGATGACGTTGTCTTCGACGACCTGCTCGTAGGGCGTGACGTTGCGATCGGTCACGCCGTAGAAGTTGGCCTGCCGCACCGCCAGCGCGTCGAGACCGAGCTGGCGCGCGATGCCGTCGAGGATCCACTCGACAGCCAGCGCGCCCTGCGGCCCGCCGAAGCCGCGGAACGCGGTGTTGCTCTGCGTGTTGGTGCGCGCGCAGTAGCCGCGCATCGCCACGTTCGGCAGCCAGTAGGCGTTGTCGAAGTGGCACAGCGCACGTGTCATCACCGGCGGCGACAGGTCGGCCGAATGGCCGGCGTTGGCGATCATGTCGATCGTCACGCCAAGCACGTGGCCGGCGTCGTCGAAGCCGACCTCGTAGTCGAACTCGAAGCCGTGGCGCCGGCCGGTGATCAACATGTCGTCGTCGCGATCGGGCCGCAGCTTGACCGGCCGGCCCAGCCGCTGCGCGGCCAGTGCGGCGATGCAGGCGAACGGCGCCGATTGCGACTCCTTGCCACCGAAACCCCCGCCCATGCGCCGGCACTGCACCTGCACCTGGTGCGACGACAGGCCGAGCGCGTGAGCCACCAGGTGCTGCATCTCGCTCGGGTGCTGGGTCGAGCAGTGCACCAGCAGGCCGCCGTCTTCCTGCGGGATCGCATACGAGATCTGGCCTTCGAGGTAGAACTGCTCCTGGCCACCGAGGCTGAAACTGCCGTTCAGCCGATGTGGTGCGGCGGCCAGTGCGGCGGGGGCGTCGCCACGCGCGAGCTTCATCGGCGGCACCACGTACTGCTGCAGCGCGTGGGCTTCGCGGGCCGTCATCACTGCCGGCAGCGGCTCGGCGCGAATCGCCTTCTTTGCGAGGTCGGCGGCGCGGCGGGCGAGGTCGCGCGTTTGAGCGATCACCGCGAACACCGGCTGGCCGACGTAGCGCAAGGTGCCTTCGGCCAGGATCGGCTCGTCGTGCACGATCGGGCCACAGTCGTTCAAGCCCGCCAGATCGGCGGCGGTGTAGACCGCCACCACGCCGGGCTGGGCGCGCAGCAGGTCGAGGTCGATGCCGAGCAGCCTGCCGTGCGCCAGCGGCGACAGGCCCAGCGCCGCGTGCAGCGTGCCGGCCACTTCGGGGATGTCGTCGATGTAGGGCGCGGCACCGGCCACGTGCAGGTGGGCCGATTCGTGTGCGCGATTGACGCCGACGCGGCGTGGATCAGGCGCGTCGGCTGTTGCGTCGATCGGCTTGGCGAAGGCGTCGTTCAGGACATTCATGCGGCCTCCGATTCGGTCGGGTTGGCGGTGTTCCAGACGCGGGTGTGCGTCGCGTCGAGAGGCGCGTCGAGGCGGGTTTCGAGCCACAGCCGGCGCAGCAGATTGGCGGCCACCGTGCGGCGGTAGGCGGCGCTGGCGCGCAGGTCGTCGAGCGGCTGGAACTCCTGCGCCAGCGCGACTTGAGCCGCTTGCAGCGTGGCCTCGTTCCAGGGCTGGCCGAGCAGCGCGACTTCGGCGCCGACCGCGCGTTTCACGGTCGCGGCGAGGCCGCCCCAGGCCAGGCGCACATGGCCGATCACACTGTTGGCATCGAGCTTCAACGCGAATGCGCCGCATAGCGCCGAGATGTCGCTGTCGTAGCGCTTGGAGACTTTCCAGACCCGCACGAGGGTGTGTGCATCGGGCAGCGGCACGCGCAGTTCCTGGATGAACTCGCCCGGCGCCAGCGCGTTGACCATGTAGCCGAGGTAGAAGTCTTTCAGCGCGACCGTGCGCGTGACGTCGCCCAGGCGCAGCACGAGTTGTGCATCGAGCGCCATCAGCACCGGCGCGCCGTCGCCGATCGGCGAGCCGTTGGCGATGTTGCCGCCCAGCGTGCCGGCGTGGCGCACCGGCGGCGAGGCGAAACGCTTCCAGACTTCGGTCAGCTCGGGCGTGGCCGTGGCGAGCGCGGACCAGGCGTCTTCCAGGCTCACGGCCGCGCCGATGTGCAGCGCGCCGTCGATGACGGCCAGCCGCTTCAGCTCGGCCACTTCGCCGATGAAGTGCAGCTCGCCCAGGTCGCGGAACAGCTTGTTGACCCACAGGCCGATGTCGGTGGCGCCGGCCAGCAGGCGTGCCTGCGGGTTGGCGAGGCGCAGCGCGGCCAGTTCGGCCACCGTGCGCGGCGCGTGGAAATGGTCGGTGCGCGCGATGCCGTCGGCGATCACGGCCGGGTTCTGCGCGGCGTAATGCAGCGGCGCATCGTGCGCCAGCGCCTGCAGCGCGGCGGCGATCGGCGCGGCGTCGATGCGGGCGGCGGTGGCGTCGCCGAGCCGCATCGCGGCGTCCAGGATCGGCCGATAGCCGGTGCAGCGGCACAGGTTGCCGGCCAGGTCGTCGGACAGCGTGGCGCGGCTGGCGGGCTGATCCGTTGCCGCCTGGCGCTCGTGCACCGTGGCCATCGTCATCACGAAACCGGGCGTGCAGAAACCGCATTGCGAGCCGTGGCAATCGACCATCGCCTGCTGCGCGGGATGCAGCTGACCTGCCGGCAGACCGCAGGCGCGTGGCAGGTCTTCGACCGTGATCAGCGCCTTGCCGTCGAGCGTGGGCAGGAAAGTGAGGCAGGCGTTGAGGTTGCGCAGCCGCAAGGTCGAATCGCCGCTGCCGATCAGCGTGGCGCCGGGTGTCTTGCGGTCCTGTTCGGTGGCGAGTTCGGCCACGATCACGGTGCAGGCGCCGCAGTCGCCCTCGTTGCAGCCTTCCTTGCTGCCGGTGCAGCGCTGGTCTTCGCGCAGCCACTCGAGCAGGCTGCGGGTGGTGGGTGCGCCGGCAACGGTCTGCACGCTGCCGCGGTGATGGAAACGGATGGGCCGGGTGTCGGTCATGGATCGTTCGTTCCTGCTGGGGGCTGCTCGGGAATCACCCGCACCATACTCCTTTGGTTTCCCGCAGCTATACGTGCTGGTGGATAGAAAGTATGCTTCGAACGGTATGGACAACCGCCCCAACTTTGACAAGATCGAGCTTCATCTTGTCCGGGTCTTGCACACCGTGATCACCGAACGCAGCGTGTCGCGAGCAGCGATGCGCCTGGCCACCACCCAACCCGCCGTCAGCGCCCAACTCAAGCGCCTGCGTGCCCTCACCGGCGACCCGCTGCTGGTGCGTGCCGGCACCGGCATGGTGCCCACCGAGGTGGCGCTGCAGCTGATGGGCCCGGCCGAGACGCTGTTGCGCAGCGCCGAGCAGCTGTTCGGCGGCAAGTTCGGCGAGCGCGCGTTCGGCGCGTTCTCGCCGCAGAGCCAGGCGGTGGAGTTCCGCATCGCGGCGAGCGACTACCTCGACCCCACATTCCTGCCCACGCTGGTGGCGCGCATCAAGCACGAGGCGCCGATGGCGCAGCTGACGATCCACGCGCTGTCGGCCGACTACGACTACCGCGCCCGGCTGGCGCGTGGCGAGGTCGACCTGGTGATCGGCAACTGGCTCGAACCCCCCGGCGAGCTGCACCTCGGGCGGCTGTTTTCCGACGAGATCGTCTGCCTGGTCGGGCAGGATCACGCCGCCGTGCGCAACCCGCGCAGCTGGACGCTCGATCGCTACCTCGACGCCGAGCACGTCGCCCCGACCGCGCTGCATGCCGGCGCACGCGGCGTGATCGACGAACACCTGCAGCGCCTGGGCAAGAGCCGGCGCATCGCGGTGCGCAGCCCGCACTTCGCGCTGGTGCCGCTGATGCTGGCGCAAACTCAGCTCGTGCTCACCACCGGCCGGCTGTTCTGCCAACGTTATGTCGACCTGCTGCCCCTGCGCATCGTGCGCTGCCCCGTCAACTTTCCCAGCATGACCTACTACCAGCTCTGGCACGACGTCAGCCACAGTGCCTCGTCCCTGCGCTGGCTGCGCGAAACCGTGCGCGACGTCGCACGAGGCCTCAGCCCGTCCAAGGCGAACGGGAAATCGGCATGAGCGCACCCGTTCGTCAAGCCCTGTTCGGCGACCTGCTCGACTTCACCGCCGACCCCGGCTGGGCCGCGCCGGCCGATGCGCTGCCCGCCGTGCGCTGGCGGCCCGATCACTGGCTGCTGATCGAGGACGGCCGCATCGTCGCCGCCCAGCCGCAGGCGCCGGGCGACGACTGGCAGCGCCACGATCACGCCGGCCGGCTGATCCTGCCGGGTTTCATCGACACCCACGTGCACAGCCCGCAGCTCGACGTCATCGCCAGCTACGGCACCGAGCTGCTCGACTGGCTGGAGCGCTACACCTTTCCGGCCGAGCGCCGCTACGCCGACCCGGCCGTGGCACACGCCGGCGCGCAGACGTTTCTCGACGCCTTGCTCGCGCACGGCACGACCTCGGCGGTGGTGTTCCCGACCGTGCACGCGGTCTCGGCCGATGCGCTGCTGGCCGGCGCCCATGCCCGCGGCATGCGGCTGATCGCCGGCAAGGTGCTGATGGACCGTCATTGCCCCGACGGCCTGCGTGACGACGTGGCCAGCGCCGACGCCGACAGCCGCACGCTGATCGAACGCTGGCACGGCACCGGCCGCCTGTCCTACGCGATGACGGTGCGCTTCGCACCCACCAGCACGCCCGAACAGCTCGCGATGGCCGGGCGTTGGATGGCCGAGGTGCCCGGCCTCTACATGCAGACCCACGTGGCCGAGAACCGCACCGAGGTGGCGTGGGTGGCCCAGCTGTTCCCCGAGGCGCGCAGCTACCTCGACGTCTACCACCGCGCCGGCCTGCTCAACGGACGCGCCGTGCTGGCACACGGCATCTGGCTCGACGACACCGACCGCGCGCTGCTGGCCGATACCGGCGCGCAGATCGCCCACAGCCCGAGCAGCAACCTGTTCCTGGGCAGCGGCCTGTTCGGCTGGCAGGCTCTTGAGGCGGCCGGCGCGCACGTCAGCATGGCCAGCGACGTGGGTGGCGGCACCAGCCTGTCGATGCAGCGCACGCTCGCCGATGCCTACAAGATCCAGGCGCTGCAGGGCGTGCGGCTGACGGCCTTCAAGGCGCTGCATGCGGCCACCCGCGGCGGCGCCGAAGCGCTCGGCCTGGCGCACGAGATCGGCTCGTTCGATGCCGGCTGCAGCGCCGACCTGTGCGTGTGGGACTGGTCGCACGGCGCCGTGGCCCGGCACCGCGACGCCTTGGCGCAGGATTTGCACGAACGCCTGTTTGCCTGGCTGGTGCTGGGCGACGAACGCAACCTGCGCGCCACCTGGGTGGCCGGGCAGCCCCGCCATCAACGCGATTGAGCGCCGCCATGTGTCTCGACCCCTTCCTTCTCCACCTCCTGCTGCGGGGTACCCCGACATGAGCCAGACCCCTCGACTGGTGCTGCGCGGCATCACCAAGCAATACCCGGCGGTGCGCGCCAACGACAGCGTCGGCCTGACCGTGATGCCCGGCCAGATCCACGCCGTGCTGGGCGAGAACGGCGCCGGCAAGTCGACGCTGATGAAGATCATCTACGGCGCGGTGCAGCCCGACGCCGGCCAGATCGAATGGAACGGCGAGCGCGTCACGATCACCAGCCCGGCGCAGGCGCGCGCGCTCGGCATCAGCATGGTCTACCAGCACTTCTCGCTGTTCGACACGCTGACCGCAGCCGAGAACGTGCTGCTCGGCCTGGGCAAGTCGATGGGCCTGATGGAGGTGATCGACCGCATCCGCGCGGTGGCCGGTGAATACGGCCTCGACGTCAACCCGCTGCGCCCGGTGCACACGCTCAGCGTCGGCGAGCGCCAGCGGGTCGAGATCGTGCGCGCGCTGCTGACGCGCCCGAAGCTGCTGATCCTCGACGAGCCGACCTCGGTGCTGACGCCGCAGGCGGTCGACAAGCTGTTCGTCACCTTGCGCAAGCTCGCCGAGCAGGGTTGCTCGATCCTCTACATCAGCCACAAGCTCGACGAGATCCGCGCGCTGTGCCACCACTGCACGGTGCTGCGCGGCGGCAAGGTGACCGGCGAGGTCGATCCCGCGCAGGAGAGCAACGCGTCGCTGTCGCGCCTGATGATCGGCTCGGAGCCGCCGGCGCTGACGCATCGCCCGGCCAGGCCGGGTGCGCTGGCGCTCGAGGTGCGCGGCCTGAGCCTGGCCAAGCAGGATCCGTTCGGCATGGACCTGCGCGACGTCAGCCTCGACGTGCGAGCCGGCGAGATCGTCGGCATCGCCGGTGTGTCGGGCAACGGCCAGCAGGAGCTGATGGCGTCGCTGTCGGGCGAGGATCCGCGCGGCACGCCGGGCAGCGTGATGCTGTTCGGCCGCGACGTGTCGCGCGCCTCGCCGCGTGCGCTGCGGCGCCAGGGCATGCATTTCGTGCCCGAGGAGCGGCTCGGCCGCGGCGCGGTGCCCACGCTTTCGCTCGCGCACAACGTGCTGCTCACGCGCACCGAAGGCGTCGACCGGCGCAGCGGCTGGCTGAACATGGCGGCGATCCGCCAGCAGGCGGCCGGGTTGATCGAGCGTTTCAACGTCAAGGCCGGCGGGCCGGAGGCGGCGGCCAAGTCGCTGTCGGGCGGCAACCTGCAGAAGTACATCGTCGGCCGCGAGATCGAGGCCGGGCCGAAGCTGCTGCTGATCAGCCAGCCGACCTGGGGCGTCGACGTGGGTGCTGCGGCACAGATCCGCGGCGAACTGCTGGCGCTGCGCGACGCCGGCTGCGCGGTGCTGGTGGTCAGCGAGGAGCTCGACGAGCTGTTCGAGATCTGCGATCGGCTGGTCGTGATCGCGCAAGGACGGCTGTCGCCGTCGATCGCCACCGCGCAGGCCAGCGTCGAGCGCATCGGCGAATGGATGTCGGGGCTGTGGCCCGAACCGGTCAACCGCAGCACGGCTGCCATCGAAGGGGAGCTCGTTCATGCTCAAGCTTGAAGCGCGCCCGCAGCCGTCGCGGGTCATGTCGCTGGCCTCGCCGCTGCTGGCGCTGGTGATCACGGTGCTGCTGGGCATCGTGCTGTTCCTGCTGCTGGGCAAGGACCCGGTGCGCGGCCTGCAGATGTTCTTCGTCGAGCCGCTCAAGAACGCCTACGCGCTGTCGGAGCTGAGCGTGAAGGCGGTGCCGCTGGTGCTGATCGCGCTCGGCCTGGCGGTGTGTTTCCGCTCCAACCTGTGGAACATCGGCGCCGAGGGGCAGTACATCCTGGGCGCGCTGGCCGGCGGCTGGGTGGCGATGCAGGCCGGGCCCGAGACGGCCTGGATGGGCCGCGGCATCGTGGTCGCGATCCTGCTCGCGGGCGTGCTGGGCGGCATGGTCTGGGCCGGCATCGTGGCGCTGCTGCGCGACCGCTTCAACGCCAGCGAGATCCTCGTCAGCCTGATGCTGGTGTACGTGGCCGAGATGGTGCTGAGCTACCTGGTCTACGGGCCGTGGAAGGACCCGCTGGGCTACAACTTCCCGCAGACCATCACCTTCGACGCCATCACCAAGGTGCCGCGCCTGATCGACGGTCTGCGCCTGAACGCCGGCACGCTGATCGCGCTGGTGGCGGTGGCGGCGTTCACGGCCTTCCTGTTTCGCACCTACCGCGGCTTCGCGCTGCAGGTCGGCGGGCTGGCGCCGGCGGCGGCGCGTTACGCCGGTTTCTCGTCGCGCACCGCGCTGTGGACGGCCTTGCTGATCTCGGGCGGCATGGCCGGCCTGGCCGGTGCGCTCGAAGCCGCCGGGCCGCTGGGGCAGCTGACGCCCTACGTGCCGGCGGGCTACGGCTTCGCCGCCATCATCGTCGCCTTCGTCGGCCGGCTGCATCCGGTCGGCATCGTGTTCTCGGCGGTGCTGATGAGCATGTTCTACATCGGCGGCGAGCTGGCGCAGTCGCGCCTGGGCCTGCCGAAATCGCTGACCGGCGTGTTCCAGGGCCTGCTGCTGTTCTCGCTGCTGGCCTGCGACACGCTGATCGCCTACCGCATCCGCTGGGTGCGGCCGCAACTCCTCAAGACCGCCTGACGCGATCGAGCACGCACCATGAATGAAATCGCCTTGCTGATCGCCGCGACGCTGAGCGCCGGCACCGTGCTGGCCATCGCCGCACTCGGCCTGCTGATCAACGAACGCGCCGGCATCCTCAACCTGGGGGCCGAAGGGATGATGCTGGTGGCGGCCATCGCCGGCTTCGCCACCTCGGTGCACACCGGCAACGACTGGCTGGCGTTCGGCGCCGGGGCCATTGCCGGCGCCTTGATGGCGGCCGTCTTCGGCCTGCTGGTGATCTGGCTCAACACCAACCAGTACGCGACCGGCCTGGCGCTGAGCCTGTTCGGCGCGGGCTTCTCGGCCTTTCTCGGCATCCGCTACACGCAGGAAAAACTGGCCCAGCGGCCGAGTTTCGAGGTGCCGCTGCTGGCCGACCTGCCTTTCGTCGGCCCGGCCTTCTTCAAGCATCACCCGATGGTCTACCTGACCGTCCTGTTCGTGTTCGCGCTGATGTGGTTCCTCTACCGCTCGCGCGCCGGGCTGGTGCTGCGCGCCGTCGGCGAGTCGCCCGAGTCGGCGCATGCGCTGGGTTATCCGGTGCGGCGCATCCGCCTGGCCGCCGTGATGGTGGGTGGCGCGCTGTGCGGGGTCGCGGGGGCCTATCTGTCGGTGATCTACACGCCGCTGTGGGTCGAGGGCATGACGGCCGGCAAGGGCTGGATCGCGCTGGCGCTGACCACCTTCGCGACCTGGCGGCCGGCGCGCGTGCTGCTGGGCGCCTACCTGTTCGGCGGCGTGACGATGCTGCAGTTCCACCTGCAGGGCGAGGGCGTGCAGATCGCCAGCCAGGTGCTGACGATGCTGCCCTACATCGCCACCATCGTCGTGCTGGTGCTGATCTCGCGCAACCCGGCCTGGATCCGCGCCAACATCCCGGCCTCGATCGGCAAGCCGTTTTTCCCGGGCAGCTGAGCGTGGCCTCGGCTTGGTGCGTCGACGCCCGCAAGCCGTGCTCGAGGCCCTCATTCAAGTGCGGTTTTGGCGCGTAAAAGTGTGTGCACTTTGGTATGCGATTTGCGAGGTGTCGGGGTGGCTTCACTCCAACACCGAAAGTTCGACATGCTCTCCAGAACCAAGCTCGCTTGCGCTGTTTCCCTGGCCCTGATCGCTGGCGTCGCCCAGTCTGCCGATTGGAGCAATGCCTCCATCGGCCTGACCTACGGCACCAAGTTCAAGGAGCCCGGCAATGCCGCGGAAGTCAAGAAGACCATCGTGACGCTGCAGTACGTCGGTGGCTTCAAGTACGGCGTCAATTTCTTCACCCTGGACATGCTCAAGTCCGACGTCAACAACCCGGCGCGCAACAGCACGCGCGGCGCCCAGGAGGTCTACGTCGTCTACAGCAACTCGCTGAGCCTGGGCAAGCTCGGCGGCAGCCCGGTCAAGTTCGGCCCGGTGCGTGACGTGGCGTGGCAGACCGGCTTCGACTTCAACTCGAAGAACGACGCCTTCGGGGCCGGCCTGGTCAAGTTCATCGCGGGCCCGAAGGTCGAGTTCGACGTGCCGGGACTGCTGACGCTGGGCCTGCTGTACTACAAGGAACACAACAACAACAGCTTCGCCGGCCGGAACGTGCATTTCGACGGCACGGCCCGGCTGGCTGCGGTCTGGAACTTCCCGTTCCAGGCCGGCACGCCGGCCGTGTTCAAGGGTTTTGCCAACTTCACCGGTGCCAAGGGCCTGGACGGCGGCGGTGCCCAGACTTCGCCCGAGACCTGGCTCGACTCGGCCCTGCTGTGGGACATCGGCTCGGTGGCCGGCACGCCCAAGACCTTCTACGCGGGCATCGGCTACCAGTACATCAAGCACAAGTTCGGCAACCGTGCGTCATTGCCCGGCACCAAGGTGTCGGCGCCCGAGTTGAAGTTCGAGGCTCATTTCTGATCTGCAGGAGGCGGTACCGGGTCGGTGCCGCCGCCATAATTCACCGCCTGATCCGACCCTCATGAAGAGAGACACCGATGACAGATCCAACCAAGCGTTCCGTGATGAAGCTCACCGCGCTGGCATCGCTCGCGATGTCGGCGGCCCTGGTGGGTTGCGGCAAGAAGGAAGAGCCTGCAGCGCCAGTCGCCGAGCCCGCGGCTTCGGTCGCAGCCAAGCCCGAGCCGCTGAAGGTGGCGTTTGCCTACGTGGGCCCGGTGGGTGACGCGGGCTGGACCTTCGCGCACGACAACGCACGCAAGGCCGCCGAGGCGGAGTTCGGCGACAAGATCGTCACCAGCTTCGTCGAGAACGTGCCCGAGTCGGCTGACGCGGAGCGCGTGATGCGCGATCTGGTCGGCCAGGGCAACAAGCTGATCTTCGGCACCACCTTCGGCTACATGGAGCCGATGCTGAAAGTTGCCGCCGACACGCCGGACGTCAAGTTCGAGCACGCCACCGGCTACAAGACCGCCGCCAACCTGCGCACCTACGACAGCCGCACCTACGAAGGTGCCTACATGGCCGGCGTGATCGCGGGCGGCATGACCAAGAGCAACACGCTGGGCGTGGTCGGCTCGATCCCCATCCCCGAGGTGATCCGCAACATCAACGCCTTCACGATGGGCGCGCAGAGCGTCAATCCGAAGGTCAAGACCAAGGTGGTCTGGATCAACAAGTGGTTCGATCCCCCGAAGGAAGGCGAGGGCGCGCAGAGCCTGATCTCCGGCGGCGCCGACGTGCTGTTCCAGAACACCGACTCCAGCGCGGTGCTGCAGAAGGCCGACGAAAAGGGCAAGCTCGCCTTCGGCTGGGACTCGGACATGAGCAAGTACGCGCCCAACGCCCACCTGGCCTCGGCCATCATCAACTGGGCGCCGTATTACAAGAAGGCCATCAAGGACGCGCTCGAAGGCACCTGGACGACCGGCGGCGTGTGGTGGGGCGTGAAGGAAAACGCGATCGACATCGTGTCGATCTCCGACAAGGTGCCGGCCGAACTGAAGGCCAAGGTCGAGACGGTCAAGGCCGGCCTGATCGACGGCAGCTTCGTGATCTGGAAGGGCCCGATCGTGGGTCAGGACGGCAAGGAAGTGCTGAAGAAGGACGAGGTCGCCGACGACAAGTTCCTGGGCGGCGTCAACTTCTACGTCAAGGGTGTCGAGGGCAAGGTGCCGAGCGGCAAGTGACCTGACGTGATGCGGGCGAGCCGGGCATCCAGTCCCGGCCGTTCGCATGCCATGGCCCGCGGTACGGCGCTCGCGCTATACTCGCGGGCTTTTCCGTCTTTGGCTACGCGGAAGAGCTGGTTCCCCGGTGTGATGCAGGCGCAAGCAGGCATGGCACGGCCGGTTCCAGTCCAGGAGCTTGAGCGGCCGCCCCGATAAGCGGCACCGATGGCACTGGCAGTAGCCGCAAACCCTTGCAAAGAGATTTGCCATGAATACCTTCAGTGCCAAGCCGGCAGAGGTCGTGCATGAGTGGTTTGTGATTGACGCAACGGACAAGGTTCTCGGACGGGTGGCCAGCGAAGTCGCCCTCCGCCTGCGCGGCAAGCACAAGGCCATCTACACGCCTCACGTGGATACCGGTGACTTTATCGTTGTCGTCAACGCAGAAAAACTCCGCGTGACCGGCACCAAGTCGATCGACAAGAAGTACTACCGTCACTCGGGCTACCCGGGCGGTATCTTCGAAACCAACTTCCGTGACATGCAGGCCAAGCACCCCGGCCGTGCACTCCAGAAGGCCGTCAAGGGCATGCTGCCCAAGGGCCCGCTGGGTTACGCGATGATCAAGAAGCTGAAGGTCTATGCCGGTGACACGCACCCGCACGCCGCTCAGCAGCCGAAGACGCTGGACATTTAAGGAACGGCCATGATCGGTGAATGGAACTATGGCACGGGCCGTCGCAAGTCGTCGGTCGCACGTGTGTTCATCAAGAAGGGCACGGGCAAGATCATCGTGAACGGCAAGACGGTCGAAGAGTACTTCGGTCGTCAAACCTCGATCATGATCTGCAAGCAACCGCTGTTCCTGACGAACAACGCTGAAGCGTTCGACATCAAGGTCAACGTGCACGGTGGCGGCGAGTCGGGCCAGGCCGGCGCAGTGCGCCACGGCGTGACGCGCGCGCTGATCGACTACGACGCAGCGCTCAAGCCCGAACTGAGCAACGCCGGCTTCGTGACGCGTGACGCGCGCGAAGTCGAGCGCAAGAAGGTCGGTCTGCACGGCGCTCGCCGTCGCAAGCAGTTCAGCAAGCGCTGATCTGGCGCAGGAGGGCTCCGATCACCCGGAGTCTCCTGCGAGCAAGCTGGCGCGCCTTGTTGCGTACGCCTGCGATCGAAGGGCCACCATCGGTGGCCCTTCGTGTATGGTGCGTTTCAATTCGGCGACAGTCGTCGAACTGACCACCCACCGAGTGCTGCTCGGTCCCCATTTTTTGGCATGCGCTGGAAGCTCATACGTCGTCGTCTATCTGTCAGTGCGCCCCGTGTCACCGTGCGCAGTCGCCTGCCTTGGCCGGTGAGGTGGATCTTCTTCGCGGTGATGCTGGGCTTCTGCGCTGCCCTGGGCCTTTGGGCCTATGAATTCGGCAAGGACTTTGCCGGTCTCGACCGGGGCGCTCACGAAGAACTGAAGCTGCTGCGAGAAGAACTGGTGCGCCTGCGCTCCGAGCATGAGCGCGCGATCTCGATCGCCAACTCTGCCGACAGTCTGCTCAAGGCCGAACGGGCGACGCAGGAAAGTCTTGCGTCCCGGGTGAAGGCACTCGAGTCCGAGAACCTGGCGCTGACGCGCGACCTGGCCTTCTTCGAGCGGCTGATGCCCTCCACGGGCAGTACGAAGCTGTTGACCTTGCGGGGTTTGCAGGTCGAGATCGAGGCGCCCGGGCGCTTGCGGTTCCAGGGCCTGTTGATACTGGCCGGCGGACGTTCGGGCGAATTCAAGGGTCGATACGAGCTGCATCTGAGCGGCACGCAGGACGGACGCAGTTGGACACAGGCTGTCCAGATCGCAACAAATACTGTAAATCTGAAACAGTATCAACGCCTGGAAGGTGCGGTCGACTACCCGGCGACGGCCGTGGTAAAACAACTGGAGGTCAAGGTCCTCGATGCCAGCGGCAAGGTGCAGGCCACCGAAATTGCCCGCCTGTGACATCCGGACCCTCGCTTTGACGGGGTGCAGCGTTCCGCCGACTGTGCCCCCGGATCCTCCTCCCAGCTTCAGGAAAATCATTCATGTTCGGTTCGAAGAAACAGCCTGCCATCCGCAGCCTCATCGGCGAAGGCACTGTGGTGCAGGGCACCTTGCGTTTCAGCGACGGCTTGCGCATCGACGGTGAAGTGCAGGGCGACGTCGTCGCAAGTCCCGACGACAAGAGCATTCTCGTCATCAGCGAAAAAGCCAGGGTCATCGGTACGGTCAAGGCCGGTCATGTCATCATCAACGGGACGGTGATGGGGCCGGTCGAATCCACGCTTCTGCTGGAATTGCAGCCCAAGGCCCGCATCCAGGGCGACGTGCGTTACGAGTCGCTTGAAATGCACCAGGGTGCCACCATCGATGGTGCCTTGCAGCGACTGACCTCGGGTTCCGTTGCCGCCGTTATCGAAGACAAGCCGGCGCTGAAGCTGCTGGCCGCTGGCAACGATATGAAATGATTCCCGGGGGATTCGGCCTGCTCGCCGAACCCCTTCGTCATCCGCCCGTTACCAAGCAAAGAGCAGGAGAGCCCCATGAGCGCCGTTGCAGAAAACATCCAGACCGAGATGCCCAGCCCCATCATCTTCACCGACAGTGCCGCCTCCAAGGTGGCGGATCTGGTCGCAGAGGAGGGCAATCCTGACCTCAAGCTGCGCGTCTTCGTTCAGGGTGGCGGCTGCTCGGGTTTCCAGTACGGCTTCACCTTCGACGAAATCGTCAACGATGACGACACCCAGATGTCGAAGAACGGCGTCACGCTGCTGATCGATGCCATGAGCCTGCAGTACCTGGCCGGCGCCGAGATCGACTACAAGGAAGATCTGCAGGGCGCCCAGTTCGTGATCAAGAATCCGAACGCCACCACCACCTGCGGTTGCGGGTCGAGCTTCTCGGCCTGAGCGATCGTCACGCTTGCAGAAAAGCCGCCCTCGGGCGGCTTTTCTTTTGTCTGCAATGCGGTCCTGCGAGCTTCGGAACTCAATACCCAGGGTAGCAGCAGCCCAGGATGCGCGGCCCCCGGGCGCCGGTCACCGCCGGCTCGCTGGCCGCTTGTCGGCGCAGGTGCTGATGTGCCAGCCATGCAAATGCAGCCGCTTCCACCTGCAAGGGCGGCAGACCTCGTTCGTCGCTGGACAGCACGGGTGTCCGAGCCAGGGCCGCCTGCAGTTGGCGCATCAGTTCGCCATTCAATGCGCCGCCGCCGCAGACCAGCAGTTCATCCACCTGCAGTTGCAGGCGCAGCAGATCGCCGGCGATGGACTGCGCGGTGTACGCGCACAGCGTGGCCTGAACATCGGCTGGTTCGGCCGATCGTGCGCTGCGTGCCAGATGGGCATCGAGCCAGCTGGCATGGAACAGATCCCGTCCGGTGCTCTTGGGCGGCGACAGCGCCAGAAAGGGTTCTGCCAGCAGCGCGTTCAGCAGGCCCGGCAGGACCTGGCCCGAGGCGGCCCAGCGGCCGCCCTCGTCATAGGTGCGACCGAGGTGGCGGATGGTCCACAGGTCCATCAGCACATTGCCCGGGCCGACGTCCCAGCCACGCGGCGCCAGCCCGGCCTGCAACAGCGTCAGGTTGCTGATGCCGCCGATGTTCACCAGCGCGAGGGTGCGGTTCGGATCACCGAAGACGGCGTGATGGAAGGTCGGCACCAGCGGCGCACCCTGGCCGCCCGCGGCCAGATCGCGGCTGCGGAAATCCGCGATCACGTCGATGCCGCAGCGTTCGGCCAGCAAGGCCGGGTTGTTGATCTGCGACGTGTAGCCCACGCCGTCGAATGCCAGCGGTTGGTGGCGCACGGTCTGGCCATGCGCGCCGACCGCACGCACCTGGCTGGCCGGCATGGCCGCTTGCTGCAGCAGCCGTTCGACGACCTCGGCATAACGGCGCGCCAGTGCGTTGCCGGCCAGCGCCGCCCGGTGCAGTTCGTCAGGGCCGCTGGCCTGGAGCGCCAGCAGCTGCGCCTGGAAATCGGCTTCGAAAGGCTGGTGGACATGGGCCACCACGCCGTGCCAGCGATCGCTCTCATCCCATCGGCACAGCACGCCGTCGACACCGTCGAGCGAGGTGCCCGACATCAGGCCGATGCAATGTGTCGTCACCGTGCCGCTCGCCGGGCTCACTCCATGCGAGCCACTGCGCCAGCCCGATGCATGCCGGCGGCCAGCCGCTCGCGCGCCACGGCCGCCACGTTGTCGAAGCGGGGCTTGGCGGCGGCGGGCAGTTCGACGGTTTCGGAGGCCCGGGCGATCTTGACCGGATCGACCTGCTTGCCCGCCAGCTTGAATTCGAAATGCAGGTGCGGGCCGGTGGCCCAGCCGGTCGAGCCCACCGCGCCGAGGCTTGCGCCCTGCGTGATCCGCTCGCCCTTGCGCACGTCGATGCGGCTCAGGTGTGCGTACACGGTGCTGCGTTCACCGGCATGCCGAACCACCACCACCTTGCCGTAGCCGTTCTGGACGCCGGCGAAATCCACCACGCCGTCGCCGACCGAGCGCACCGGCGTGCCGGTGGGCGCCGCATAGTCGACGCCCAGATGGGCCCGCCACTGCTTCAGGATCGGATGGAAGCGCATCGCGAAGCCCGAGCTCACGCGCGAGAACTTCAGCGGCGACGTCAGGAACAGGTGCGTCTTGCTCTTGCCGTCCGGGCCGTAGTAGCCACCCTTCTGGTCGCCATCCTGGAACCACACGGCCTCATGGGTGCGGCCGTCGTTGACGAAACGCGCGGCCAGCACGCGGCCGGCTTCCGAGTGCCAGGTGATGGGCTCGCCGTCGGCGGTGAGCGTTTCGTAGACCACCGAGAAGGTGTCGCCCTTGCGCAGTTCGCGGCGGAAATCGATCTCGCTGCCGAAGATCTCGGCCATCTGGACCGTCACGGCGTCGGGCAGCCCGGCGTCGTCTGCGGCGGCAAACAGGCTCGACTCGATCGTGCCCGAACCGACCTGCACGTCGGCCACCAGCGGGAGATCCTGCGCGGTGGCGCTCAGGCCCTGGGCGGTGCGGGTGATCGTCAGGCGATTGAAATGGGTGGCCGCGTGCCGGCTGTCGGCCGCCGGACCGCGCACCACCAGTTCCTGCAGCTGACCGCCGCCGGCGCTGCCGTCGCCGCGGGCGCGGATCAGCTTGCCGCTGCGGCCCATCAGCGTGCGCTGGGCGGTGCGATCGTTGCGCAGGAAGGCTGCGGCTTCGGGATCGTGGATGCCCAGGCGGCTGAGCAGGGTGTCGGCGGTGTCGGTCGACCGCGTGACGTCGCTGCGGTGCAGCGTCAGCGCCAGTTCGTCGAGCGCCTGCAACTGGCCCGACAGATCTTGCGCCGCGAAACTTTCACTGATGATGCGGGTGGCCACCGGCGTGGTGTCGATCGCCGTCAGCGGTGCGACCCCGAAGGCCGTCACGCCGCTGCCCAGCAGCAGCGTGAGGACGGCGCCGCTGATGACCCGGGGGTGATGGCGTAGCGCCAGTTCTGCACGCGCCATCCAATGGCGCGTGTGTTCACCGAAATTCTTGACCATGTCGTCTCTGTGCTGGCGGTGCGACGTGGATGCACCTGGTTACTGCTTGAATCCGCTCCCTCAGGCCACGTCCCGGCGGCATTTGATGCCGCTCTAGAATCCGGATCGCCTTGCGACCGACCGAGTATACCGGCGCGTACCAGCGTGAATTTTTGTAATAACCCGTAGCTATTTCATGTCCAGCCTGCCGTTCAGCAACACCTCGCCCACTCCGCCCTCCGACGCCGTCCTGGCGGCCCTGCAAGTGAGCCGGCGGGGCTGCGAGGAGTTGCTGCCCGAAGCCGACTGGCTCAAGAAGCTCGTGCGCTCGGAGGCCAGCGGCACGCCGCTGCGCATCAAGCTCGGCCTCGACCCGACCGCGCCCGACATCCACCTCGGCCACACCGTGGTGCTCAACAAGCTGCGCCAGCTGCAGGACCTGGGCCACACGGTGATCTTCCTGATCGGCGACTTCACGTCGATGATCGGCGACCCGTCCGGGCGCAACACCACCCGCCCGCCGCTGACGGCCGAGCAGATCAAGCTCAACGCCGAAACCTACTACCGCCAGGCCAGCCTGGTGCTCGATCCGGCGCGCACCGAGATCCGCTACAACAGCGAGTGGTGCGACCCGCTGGGCGCGCGCGGCATGATCGCGCTGGCCTCGCGCTACACCGTGGCGCGCATGATGGAGCGCAACGATTTCCACGAGCGCTTCCATGCCGGCACCTCGATCGCGGTGCACGAGTTCCTGTACCCGCTGATGCAGGGTTACGACTCGGTGGCGCTGAAAAGCGACCTCGAGCTCGGCGGCACCGACCAGAAGTTCAACCTGCTGATGGGCCGCCACCTGCAGGCCGAATACGGCCAGGAGCCGCAGTGCATCCTGACCATGCCGCTGCTGGTCGGGCTCGACGGCGTCGAGAAGATGTCCAAGAGCAAGGGCAACTACATCGGCATCAGCGAGGCGGCCAACGACATGTTCGCCAAGCTGCTGTCGATCAGCGACACGCTGATGTGGTCGTACTTCACCCTGCTGAGCTTTCGCAGCGAAGAGGCGATCGCTGCGCTCAAGGCCGAGGTCGACGCCGGCCGCAACCCCAAGGACGCCAAGGTGCTGCTGGCCAAGGAGATCACCGCGCGCTTCCACGGCGCGGCGGCGGCGGACGCGGCCGAGCAGGATTTCCAGAATCGCGCCAAGGGCGGCATTCCCGATGATCTGCCGCAGGTCAGCCTGTCGGGCGCGCCGCTGGGCATCGGCGCCTTGCTCAAGCAGGCCAACCTGGTGCCGTCGTCCAGCGAGGCCATGCGCCTGATCGAGCAGGGCGGCGTGCGCATCGACGGCGGCGTGATCAGCGACAAGGGCCTCAAGCTCGCCGCCGGCCGCTACGTGCTGCAGGTGGGCAAGCGCAAGTTCGCGCAGGTCGATCTGAGTTGAGGCCGGGTGGCGGCTCAGCCGCCGCCGGGCGGATCCTGCCGGGCGGCGGCTGCCTCCTCGGCCTGGGCGCCCTCGGGGAAGTACAGGCTGACTTCGAAGCGCCAGCCGCCCGCGACGCCGTCGAGTGACGTGAAATCCAGCGTCGCGCCGGACTGGCGGGCGACGGTCTGGACCATCGTGAGCCCCAGCCCCGATCCTTCGGCCACCGTGGGGCCGCGTTCGAACGGCTTGGCCAGACGCTGCAGCTCGTCGGCGGCGATGCCCGGGCCGCAGTCCTGCACCGCCAGCCGGCGATGGCCGACACAGACCCGCACGCGAGGCTGCTCGCCGCCGTGCTTCAGGGCGTTGTCGATCAGGTTGCGCAGGGCGATGCCCAGGGCGTCGACGTCGCCGGACACCTCTTCGTGTGCGCCGTCGGTGTTTTCGGTCGGCAGCAGGAAACCCTGGGCGCGCGCGTCGCCGAACTCGTCGGTCACCAGCTCGGCGAGCTGGCGCAGATCGACGTCCGTGCGCTTGAGTGCGACCCCCGAATCCACCCGCGCCAGCTGCAGCAGCCGGCTCGCCAGCCGCGTCAGGCGATCGAGCTGGCGCATCAGGGCCAGCGCCCGTTCGACCAGCTGCGGCGTGCCGTGCTCGTTCGCCTCGACGGCCAGGCGCTGTGCCTGCGCCCGCGCGGCCGCCAGCGGCGTGCGCAGCTCGTGGGCGGTGTGGGCGGCGAAGGCCCGCTCGGCCTCCACCAGCGAACTCACCCGCGCCATCATCCGGTTGACGGTCTCGAGCATCGGTTGCAGTTCGAGCGGTGCAGCCGACACGTCGACCGCATGCAGCTCATGCGGGGCGCGCCGGTCGAGGTTGTCCCGCACCGGCTCGAGCGTCAGGAACGATTGCCGCAACACGCGCGTCAAGACCAGCGCCATCAGCGGCAGCAGCACCACCAGCGGTGCGATCAGCCAGGCGTTGAGGTCCCAGAGTGCGCCGTTGCGGTGCGACTGCGACTCGCCGATCAGGACCCGGCGCGACCGATCCGGATGGGTCAGGCTGAAGAGGTACCAGCGGTCGGTCTCGATCCGGCCATCCTGCTGCACGGCGATCATGGGCGTGGTCGGCGCGGCGTGGGAGCGCAGGCGCAGGCGGCCGTTGCCGTCGTAGACCTGATAGACGATGTCGGCCTCGTCGGTGCCGATCTCGATCACCCGCGGCGGCGAGCTGCCATCGCCGAGCGCCTCGTCGGGCATCACCATCAGCTGCTCGGCGGTTTCGAGCAGGATCAGGTCGAGCAGGGCATTGGTCTGCGAACGCAGTCCGTACCAGACTACCACCGATGCCGCAACCCACAGTCCGCCGATCAGCAGCAGCAGCCGATGTCGCAGCAGCCGTTCGAGGCTGTTCTTTCTGCCGGTCTCAGACATCGAGCCGATAGCCCATGCCGCGATGGGTGCTGATCACGTCGGCCCCCAGCTTCTTGCGCAGCCGGCTGACGATCACCTCGAGCGTGTTGCTGTCGCTGCTGGGCTGGCCGTCGGCGGCCAGCGCGACATCGATTTCGCCGCGGTTGAAGATGCGTCCTGGTCGGCTGGCCAGGCAGCGCAGCACCGCCCATTCCATGGCCGTCAGGTCGAGCGGCTGGCCCTGGTGCAGCACCTGGCGCTGCTCGAGATCGACCACGTTGTCGTGCACCTGCAGGCGCGGCGAGGGTGAGCTGCGCCGCAGCACGGCGTCGATGCGGGCGAGCATCTCGTCGAGGTCGAAGGGCTTGACGAGGTAGTCGTCGGCGCCCGCCTGCAGGCCTCGGATGCGGTCGCTGACCTGGTCACGTGCGGTCAGCATGATCACCGGTGTCAGGCGTCCGGCCTGGCGCCAGTAGCGCACCAGGTCGACGCCGTCGCCGTCGGGCAGGTTGAGGTCGACCAGGGCCAGATCGAAGGTCACGTTGCGCACCTGGGAGACCAGCTTGCACCAGTAGACCGAATGGCCCGCCGCCTCCAGGTGGTCGTCGACCGCCTGACCCAGATCGATGTCGTCTTCAAGCAGGAGTACACGCATGAGCGGCCATTGCACCAGGGGCAGAGTTGTTGTCGATGGGGGGCGAGACTTGCAGCACGCAAACCACGCAGTTCAGATTGTCGAAAACCTGAAACTTTTGATCTCGATCGAGATCGCCGCAATCGTACTCAAGACTGGTGCCTGAACCGAACATAAAAAAAGCGGCACACCCGACGGTGTGCCGCTTTTGCCGATTCGAGGCTTCATCGACACCTCGCCGGGGCTGATGCCCGACGATTTGTCGCGTTTTGTCGACTCAGTCGGCGTACTGGCCAGCGGCCTTGATCGCCGGCGTCCACTTGTTGATCTCGCTGGTGACCCAGGCCTTGTGCTCGGCCGGGTTGGTGCGCGCATCGGTCGTCACCACGGCGCCCAGCGCTTCTTCACGCTTGATGAATTCCGGATCCTTCAGCGCAGCCTTGAGGGCGGTGTTGACCTTGTCGAGCACCGCCTTGGGCGTGCCCTTGGGGGCATACAGGCCGTGCCAGATCGACACGTTGAAACCCTTCAGGCCGGATTCGTCGAGCGTCGGCAGATTGGACAGGGCCGGCGTCGTCAGGCGCTTGCTGCTGGTGACCGCAAACGCCTTGACCTTGCCCGACGCGATCTGGCTGGTGGTGTTGGTGGTCTGGTCGCACATCAGGTCGACCTGGCCGCCCAGCAGATCGGTCATGGCCGGCGCAGTGCCCTTGTACGGCACGGTGGTCATGTCGATCTTGAGGCTCTGCTGGAACAGCAGGCCGCACAGGTGCGAGGCGGCGCCCAGGCCGGCGTTGGCCAGGTTGATCTTGCCGCGGTTGGCCTCGAGCCACTTCACCAGTTCGGCGTAGTTGTTGGCCGGCAGCGTCGAGCGGCCGACCAGCGTCATCGGCACTTCGTTGATCAGGCCCAGGTACTCGAAGTCCTCGAGCGTCTTGTAGGGCATGTTGCGGTACAGCGCCGGCGAGGTCGCCATGCCGACGTGATACAGCAGCAGCGTGTGGCCGTCCGGTGCCGCCTTGGCGACCTTCGATGCGCCCAGCGTGCCGCCGGCGCCGCCGACGTTCTCGACCACGATCGTCGCGCCGCCCAGCGGCTTGCGCAGCGCTTCGGCGAAGTCGCGTGCGACCTTGTCGGTCGGGCCACCGGCTGCAAACGGCACCACGATCGTGACCGGCTTGCTCGGATATTCCTGCGCGAATGCCGCGCCTGCAGTCAGAACGGCCAACGAGGCCAGCATCAGTTTCTTCATTCAACGTCTCCTAGAGCGGAACAGACCATCGGACATCGTGCCGATGCTAGCGGCGGCATGTCGCCCGTCCATGTCGGGAACCACGTAGAAACCGATGCACGGGCGCCGCCGCGCTCAGTGGTAGCTTCGCGCATCCTCGATCACCTTGCCGTCGTTGGGCAGACTGCCGGGTGCGAGCAGCTCGACCTCGGCGCGCAGCTTGGTGACGTCGCGCACGCTGTGTGCCACCTGTTCGGCCAGACCTGCGGGGGCGTCGGCCACCTCGACCTTCAGCGTCATGCGGTCGTTGGCCATCTCGCCTTCGACCACCAGCCGGGCGCGCAGCAGTGCCGGATGACGCCTCACCACCTCGGCCACCTGCGAGGGGTGCACGAACATGCCGCGCACCTTGGTGGTCTGGTCGGCCCGGCCCAGCCAGCCCTTGATGCGGGTGTTGCTGCGCCCGCTCGGGCAGGCGCCCGGCAGCACCGCCGACAGGTCGCCGGTGCCGAAGCGGATCAGCGGGTAATCCGGATTGAGCGTGGTGATGACCAGTTCGCCGACCTCGCCGTCGGGCACCGGGTCGCCGGTGCCGGGACGCACGATCTCGACCACCACGCCCTCGTCGATCACCAGGCCTTCGCGGGCCGGCGTCTCGTAGGCGATCAGCCCGAGATCGGCGGTGGCGTAGCACTGGTAGCCCTCGATGCCGCGCTCGCGCAGCCAGTCGCGCAGGCTCGGCGGGAAGGCCTCGCCGCTGACCAGCGCCTTGCGCACGCTGCCGATGTCGACACCGGTCTCGGCGGCCTTGTCGACCAGGATCTTCAGGAAGCTCGGCGTGCCGATGTAGCCCGCCGGCTTGAGTTCGGCGATGGCCTGCAACTGCAACTCGGTGTTGCCGACACCACCCGGAAACACCGTGCAGCCCAGCGCCAGCGCGCCGGTTTCCATCATCGATCCGGCCGGCGTCAGGTGGTAGCTGAAGCTGTTGTGCACCAGATCGCCGGCGCGGAAGCCGGCGGCGCGTATCGCCCGCGCCATGCGCCAGTAGTCGCCGGCCTCGCCTTCGGGTTCGTAGATCGGCCCGGGCGACTGGAACACCCGCCGGGTGCGCCGCGCGCCGGCCTGGCTGGCCCAGCCGATGGTCGCGAAACCGCCGAAGGCGTCGCTGGCGCGTTGCGCCTTCTGGCGTTCCAGCAGCTCGCTCTTGCGTGTCACCGGCAGGCCGGCCAGCGCGGCGCGGCTGGTCACGGCACCGGCGTCGACACCGGCGAGGATGGCGCCGAAGGCCGCGCTGTGCTGCTGCGCGTGGCCGATCTGCGCCGGCAGCGCAGCCAGCAGGGCCGCCTCGCGGGTGGCGGGGGCGCGGGTCTCCAGCGCGTCGAGGGTCTCAGTCATCGTCTTCGCTCCAGGCGCCGAGTTGTTGTTTCAGGTGGGTGACGAAAGCGCGCTGCTCGGCGCTCGATGCCAGCGTCCGCGGCCGCCACTGCGGGCTGCGGCGCGACGGCCGCTCGACCACGGCCACCGCGATCGTGGCGCCGGCCACCGCCGCGCGCGCGATCGGCGTGCCACGCCGCTCGAACACGCCGGCACGCTCGGTCAGCCCCAGCTCGCGCAGCTCGCGGCGCAGCCGCTGCAGGGCCTCGTCAGGCTTGAATGGCGGGGCGGCGAAGCCCCAGTCTTCCGACATCGATCCGGTCTCCAGCAGCGGGTGTCTTCAGCCGGCAAGCAGGCCGCACGCAGCGGGCTAGGCCAGCCAGCGCTTGCGCCGCTTGTAGCTCTTGACGTCCTTGAAGCTCTTGCGGTCGCCGCCGCCCATGCCGAGGTAGAACTCCTTGACGTCCTCGTTCTCGCGCAGCGCGTGGGCCTCGCCGTCCATCACGATGCGGCCGTTCTCGAGGATGTAGCCGTAGTCGGCGTAGCGCAGCGCGATGTTGGTGTTCTGCTCGGCCAGCAGGAAGGTCACGCGTTCCTTGGTGTTGAGGTCCTTCACGATCTCGAACACCTCCTCGACGATCTGCGGCGCCAGGCCCATCGACGGCTCGTCGAGCAGCACCATCTTCGGGTTGGCCATCAGCGCGCGGCCGATCGCGCACATCTGCTGTTCGCCGCCCGAGGTGTAGGCGGCCTGGCTGGTGCGGCGCGTCTTCAGGCGCGGGAAGTAGTTGTAGACCTTCTCCAGCGTCTCGGCCACCGCGGCCTTGCCGTCGCGGCGGGTGTAGGCGCCGGTCATCAGGTTGTCCTCGATCGACAGGTGGGCGAAGCAGTGCCGGCCTTCCATCACCTGCACCACGCCGCGGTTGACCATGTCCGAGGTGCTGAGCTTCTCGATGCGCTCGCCGCGCAGCTCGATGCTGCCCTTGGTGACGTCGCCGCGCTCGCCGGCCAGCAGGTTGCTGACCGCACGCAGCGTGGTCGTCTTGCCCGCGCCGTTGCCGCCCAGCAGCGCCACCACGCGGCCTTCGGGCACCTGCAGGCTCACGCCCTTGAGCACCAGGATGACGTGGTTGTAGATGACCTCGATGCCGTTGACGTTGAGAAGGATGTTCGGTGTGCTCATCGCGTGCCCTTGTGACTCTTCGCAGCACCGCCCGCGGCGCTGTGAAGAGGGCCCCGAGGGGCCCTCGTGTGTGAAACGTTCAGGTCAGCCTTGGCAGTCGGCCGGTGCGCGGCGCGTCAGCTTCTTCTCGACCGCGTACTTGTCGGCCGCGGCCTTGACCATCGGCTTGATGATCATCTCGTCGGCCTGCAGCCAGTCGGACGTGAAGCTCCACTTGGCGCCGTCCCAGGTCTGCACGCGGGCCCAGGTCGAGCCCATGTGGTCCTGGCACGAGGTGCTGATCGGGCGGATCACGCCGGTCAGGCCCAGCGTGGCGAGCTTCTTGTCGTCGAGCGCCAGGTTCTCCAGGCCCCAGCGCACCTGCTCGCTGGTCATGACCTTGCCCTTGCCGTACTTCTCCTGCGCGCGGCGCACCGCCTCAACGCCCAGCGCCTGGATGATCAGGCCGCGGGTGTAGAGCACCGAGCCCACTTCATCCTTCGGCCCCGTGCCCTGGCCCTTGTCGTGCACGTATTTCAGGATGTCCTGGATCACCTTGGGCTGCTGGCCCGAGGTGTTGAGCGCCAGCGCGTTGTAGCCCTTGGCACCTTCGGCGACGTCCTTGACGTCGGGTTCGGCACCCGCCCACCAGACGCCGTACATCTTCTCGCGCGGGTAGCCGGTGGCCTGCGCTTCCTTGAGCGCGGTCGAGTTCATCACGCCCCAGCCCCACAGCAGCACGTAATCCGGGCGCTGCTGGCGCACCTGCAGCCAGGCTGATTTCTGCTCCACGCCCGGCGCCGTCACCGGAATCTTGACCAGCTCGAAGCCGTGCATCTTCTGGCGCTCGTCGAGCAGCGGGATCGGCTCCTTGCCGAACGGGCTGTCGTGGTAGACCAGCGCGATCTTCTTGCCACGCAGCTTGTCGAGGCCGCCTTCCTTCTTGCCGATGTGCTGGATCAGCATGTCGGCGCCGGTCCAGTAGCTGCCCATCAGCGGGAAGTTCCACTTGAACACGCCGCCATCGGCCGCCGCCGACAGGCCGTAGCCGAGCGTGATCAGCGGGATCTTGTCGCCCGGCGCCTTGTCGGTGAGCGCGAAGGTGATGCCGGTCGACTGCGGATCGATCAGCGTGGCGCCCTTGCCCTTGAGGCGCTCGTAGCACTCGACGCCCTTGTCGGTGGCGTAGCCGGTCTCGCATTCCTCGAAGCTGATCTTCACGCCGTTGATGCCGCCGTCACGGGCGTTGATCATCTTGATGTAGTCCTGCTTGCCGTTGGCCCACGGCACGCCGTTGGGCGCGTACGGGCCGGTGCGATAGACCAGCAGCGGGAAGTACTGCTCCTTGACCTGGGCCTGCGCGGCGGTGGCCGAAACCAGGCTGGCAAGACCGGCCGCGGCGATGGCCGCGGTCGTGGCGATGGACTTCAACTTCATGTTTGTCTCCAGAGGGTCTAGGGAAACGCACGCGTCAGTGCGGGTACGGGAACGTGAGACTCAGAACGCTCTAGGCGGCGATTCGTCCGTCGGGGTTTGTGCGGGGGCGCAGGCGCTGCGACGGCGTCAATGCGGGAAGGGCCACAGCCGCAGCTTCTCTTTGGCGATCGACCACAGCCGGGCCAGGCCGTGCGGTTCGACGATCAGGAAGAACACGATCAGCGCGCCGAAGATCATCGACGTCAGGTGCGCGGCGGTGGCGGTGTCGATCGGGATGCCGAACCAGTAGGGCGCGTTGTCGAGCAGGATCGGCAGCAGCACGATGAAGGCGGCGCCGAAGAAGCTGCCCATGATCGAGCCCAGCCCGCCGATGATCACCATGAACAGCAGCTGGAACGAGCGGTCGATCGAGAACGCCGCCGGCTCCCACGAGCCCAGGTGCACGAAGCCCCACAGCCCGCCGGCCACGCCGACGATGAAGCTGCTGACCGCGAACGCGGTGAGCTTGGCGTAGATCGGCCGGATGCCGATCACCGCGGCGGCCACGTCCATGTCGCGCATCGCCATCCACTCGCGGCCGATGTTGCCGCGCACCAGGTTCTTGGCCAGCAGCGCGAAGACGCTCAGGAAGGCCAGGCAGAACAGGTACTTCTGCACCGGGGTGTCGATCGGGATGCCCAGCACGTTGAGCCCGGCCACGCTGACCGAACCCGACGACGAGTCGTTGGTGAACCAGCGGATGCGCAGGAAGGCCCAGTCGGTGAAGAACTGCGCCGCCAGCGTCGCCATCGCCAGGTACAGCCCCTTGATGCGCAGGCTCGGGATGCCGAACAGCACGCCCACGCCGGTGGCGCACAGCCCGCCCAGCAGCAGCGCGGCGATCAGCGGCATGCCGTCGATGCGCACCGAGAAGTTGTAGGCCGCATACGCGCCCACCGCCATGAAGGCGCCGGTGCCCAGCGAGATCTGGCCGCAGTAGCCGACCAGGATGTTCAGCCCCAGCGCCGCCAGCGACAGGATCAGGAACGGGATCAGGATGGCGCGGAAGACGTACTCGGACGCGATCGCCGGCACCACCAGCGCCGCGAACGCGAGCAGCAGCAGCACGGCGATGCGGTCCTGGCGGATCGGGAAGATCTGCTGGTCGGCACGGTAGCTGGTCTTGAACTGACCGTTTTCACGATAAATCATGTTGTTGTCCTTGGGTGCTCAGACGCGGTCGATGATCTTCTCGCCGAACAAGCCTTGCGGCCGCACGACCAGGAACAGCAGCGCCAGCACGTAGGCGAACCAGATCTCGATGCCGCCGCCGAACATCGGGCCGATGTAGACCTCCGAGAGCTTCTCGCCCACGCCGATGATCAGGCCGCCGATGATGGCGCCGGGCACGCTGGTCAGGCCGCCCAGGATCACCACCGGCAGCGCCTTCAGCGCCACCAGCGAGAGCGAGAACTGCACCCCCAGCTTGCTGCCCCAGATCATTCCGGCGACCAGCGCGACGAAGCCCGCGACCGACCAGACGATGACCCAGATGCGGCTGAGCGGGATGCCGATCGACTGCGCCGCCTGGTGGTCGTCGGCCACCGCACGCAGCGCGCGGCCGGTGGCGGTCTTCTGGAAGAACAGGCTCAGCGCGGCCACCAGCGCGGCGGCGATCACCGCGGCGTAGAGGTCCTCCTGGCTGATCAGCACGCCGCCCTGGAACACGCTCTCGAACAGGAACAGCGGGTCCTTGGGCAGGCCGACGTCGATCTTGTAGATGTCCGAGCCGAACAGCGTCTGGCCGAAGCCGTCGAGGAAGTAGGTGATGCCCAGCGTGGCCATCAGCAGCGTGATGCCTTCCTGGTTGACCAGCTTGCCGAGCACGAAACGCTCGATCACCCAGGCCACCGCGATCATCGCCAGCATCGCCATGCCGAAGCCGATCAGGTTGGCGAGGATCTTGTTGTCGAAGCCCAGCAGCTGGGGCGCCCACTCCGCGAAGCGCGCCATGGCCAGCGCCGCGAACAGCACCATCGCGCCCTGCGCGAAGTTGAAGACGCCGCTGGCCTTGTAGATCAGCACGAAGCCGAGCGCGATCAGCGAATACAGCATGCCCGCCATCAGGCCGCCGAACAAGGTTTCCAGGAAAAAGCCCATGATGTTTTTACTCGGTTCAGTTGCCGCCGGGCCGCCCCAAGGCAACTGGCGCCCCCTCGGGGGGCAGCGCAGCGCACGAAGTGGCAAGCGTGGGGGTCATCAGTGACTCGTGCCGAGGTACGCGCTGATGACGTCCTCGTTGGCGCGCACTTCATCGGGCGTGCCGTCGCCGATCTTCTTGCCGTAGTCGAGCACCACGACGCGGTCGGAGATGTCCATCACCACGCCCATGTCGTGTTCGATCAGCACGATGGTGGTGCCGAACTCGTCGTTGACGTCGAGGATGAAGCGGCACATGTCCTGCTTCTCCTCGACGTTCATGCCGGCCATCGGCTCGTCGAGCAGCAGCACCTGCGGCTCCATCGCCAGCGCGCGGCCGAGGTCGACGCGCTTCTGCAGGCCGTAGGGCAGACGGCCCACGGGCGTCTTGCGGAAGGCCTGGATCTCGAGGAAGTCGATGATCTGCTCGACGTGCGCGCGGTGCGCCTCTTCCTCGCGGGCGGCCGCGCCGATGCGCAGCGCCTGCTGGAACAGGTTGCACTTCATCTTCATGTTGCGCCCGGTCATGATGTTGTCGATCACGCTCATGCCCTTGAACAGCGCCAGGTTCTGGAAGGTGCGTGCCACGCCCATCTCGGCTACCTGGCGGCTGTTCATGTGGCCGAAGGTCTGGCCGCGGAAGGTGATGCTGCCTTCCTGCGGCGCATAGACGCCATTGATGCAGTTGAGCATCGAGCTCTTGCCCGCGCCGTTGGGGCCGATGATGGCGCGCACCTCGTGCTCGCGCACGTTGAAGCTGATGTCGGTCAGCGCCTTGACGCCGCCGAATCGCAGGCTGATGTTCCTGACGTCGAGGATGACGTCGCCGATCTCTTTGTCGTTCGTGCCGCTCATGCCGCCCTCCGCACTGCCGGCAACGTCCGGGCGTCGCCGATCTTCAAGGTGGCCGAGACGCTGCCGCTGCGGCCGTCCTCGAACTTCACCACCGTCTCGATGAACTGCTCGGTCTTGCCGTCGTAGAGGGCGTCGACCAGCACCTTGTACTTGTCGTTGATGAAACCGCGCTTGACCTTGCGGGTGCGCGTCATCTCGCCGTCGTCGGCGTCGAGTTCCTTGTGCAGCACCAGGAAGCGGCTGATCTGGCTGCCGGTCAGCAAGGTGTCCTGCGCCAGGTCGGCGTTGACCTTCTCGATGCAGTCGCGGATCAGCTCGTAGACCTCGGGCTTCTGCGCCAGGTCGGTGTAGCCGGCGTAGGGCAGGTTGCGCTTTTCGGCCCAGTTGCCGACCGCCTCGACGTCGATGTTGATGAAGGCGCAGACCCGCTCGCGCCGGTCGCCGAAGGCCACCGCCTCCTTGATGTACGGGAAGAACTTCAGCTTGTTCTCGACGTACTTGGGCGCGAACATCGCGCCGTCGTTGGCGCCGCCCATCAGCCGGCCGACGTCCTTGACGCGGTCGATGATCTTGAGGTGGCCGTGCGCGTCGATGAAGCCGGCGTCGCTGGTGTGATACCAGCCCTCGGCGTTGAGCACCTCGGCCGTGGCGGCCGGGTTCTTGTAGTACTCCTTGAGCAGGCCGCCGCTCTTGACCAGGATCTCGCCGTTGTCGGCCAGCTTGATCTGCACGCCCTCGATCGGCACGCCCACCGTGTCGGCGCGGGCCTCGTGGTCGGGCTGCAGGCAGACGAACACGGCGGTCTCGGTCGAGCCGTAGAGCTGCTTCAAGTTGATGCCGATCGAGCGGTAGAAGGTGAACAGGTCGGGCCCGATCGCCTCGCCGGCGGTGTAGGCCACGCGCACCCGGCTCATGCCCAGCGAGTTGCGCAGCGGGCCGTAGATGCACAGGTCGCCGAGCGCGTACTTGAAGCGGTCGAGCGCGCCCAGCTGTTGCCCGTCCATGCGCGCCGGGCCGACCCGGCGGGCCAGCGCCATGCAGCGCTCGAACAGCCACTTCTTGATGCGGCTGGCGTCTTCCATGCGGATCATCACGCTGGTCAGCAGGCCCTCGAAGACGCGCGGCGGCGCAAAGTAGTAGGTCGGGCCGATCTCTTTCAGGTCGATCGTCACGGTGGCGGCCGACTCGGGGCAGTTGACGACGTAGCCGCACACCAGCCACTGCGCGTAGCTGAAGCAGTTCTGGCCGATCCAGGCCGGCGGCAGGTAGGCCAGCACCTCCTCGTGCTCGGTCAGCTTGTCGAAACGCGCGCCGGCGCCGGAGCGGTCGATCAGCGACGCGTGCGTGTGCACCACGCCCTTGGGGTTGCCGGTGGTGCCGGAGGTGAAGAACATCGCCGCCACGTCGTCGGCCCGGGTGCGCTCGATCGCCGCCTCGAAGAAGCCGGCGTGGCGCTGCGCATGCACCTGGCCCTCGGCCATCAGCGCCTCGAGCGAGGCCAGGCCGGGCTCGTCGTACTTGCGCAGGCCGCGCGGATCGTCGAACCAGATGTGCGCGAGCTGCGGGCAGTGCTCGCGGATCTCGAGCATCTTGTCGACCTGTTCCTGGTCCTCGACCACCGCGAACGCGACCTCGGCGTTGTTGACCGGGAAGACGAATTCGGCCGCCACCGCGTCCTGGTACAGCGGCACCGGGATCGCGCCCAGGCTCTGTGCGGCGAGCATGGTGGCGCTCAGGCGTGGGCGGTTGTCGCCGACCACGATGATGTGCTGGCCGGCCTGCAGGCCGGCCGCGGCCAGGCCGCCGGCGATCAGGCGCACCTGCTCGGCCAGGTGGCGCCAGCTCCAGGTCTGCCAGATGCCGTATTCCTTCTCGCGCAGCGCCGGCGCATCGGGGCGTCGGGCGGCGTGTTCAAGCAGCAGGCGCGGGAATGTGGTGGACACCGGTGATCTCCTCGGGTCGGTGGGGTCGGCAGTGACCACACCGGGGTGCATGGTGCGCGATCGTAGGCAGATGTTTGACGTCAGGTTGTCGGCCGGACGACAATCTAAGGGACACCCCGGGCGGGACTTTCCCAGGTGTGTTGCACAGGCACTTGTCAGTGCCTCGTCAACTTGGACGCGTCACCTCGCCGGCATGGCCCCCGTCGACCCCTCCTTCCAGACCGCATCGCGGCCGACGCGCGAGCCGCTGCGCCAGCGCGCGCGCGCCGCCACCCGCGACGAACTCGAGATGGTGCCGTGGCTGAGGGTGCTGGCAGTCGACGAACGCGAGCGGGTGATCGCCGACCTGCAGGTGGTGGATGCGGCGGTGGGCGACTTCGTCTGCAAGATCGGCCGGCCGGCGAGCTTCTGGTTCGGCGTGGTCGACGGCCTGCTCAAGATGAGCAACGACAGCTCGGTCGGCACCTCGATCACCTTCACCGGCGTGCCGCCGGGCGCCTGGTTCGGCGAGGGCACGCTGCTCAAGCGCGAGGTCTACCGCTACAACATCGAGCCCTTGCGCAAGAGCGTGGTGGCGGGCTTGCCGGCCACCACCTTCGAGTGGCTGCTCGACCGCAGCATCGCCTTCAACCGCTACGTGATGAACCAGCTCAACGAGCGGCTCGGCCAGTTCATCGCCGCGCGCGAGATCGACCGCCTCAACGACCCCGACACCAAGGTGGCGCGCGGCCTGGCCGCGCTGTTCCACCCGGTGCTCTACCCCGGCGTGGGCGAGGTGCTGCGCATCACGCAGCAGGAGCTGGCGTATCTGGTCGGGCTGTCGCGCCAGCGGGTCAACGAGGCGCTGAAGACGCTGCAGGCGCAGGGCCTGATCCGCATCGAATACGGCGGCCTGCGGGTGCTCGACCTGGCCGGCCTGCGGCGCGTGCTGCACCGTGCACCGGAATGAAGCCGGGCCGGCATCTGACGGCCGGCCCGGCGGGGATTCGAGCCGCGGTCTGATTCAGTGCACGAAGCCGATCGGGTTGCGCTTGCCCGCACCCTGATCGGGCAGGTCGGCCACCTCGATGCGCTCGCGGCGCGCCAGCTTGGCGTTGCCGAAGGCGGTCATCCAGCTGCGCCGCATCTCGCGCGGGGCGAGCGCGGCCATCGCGTCGAGCACGTCGTCGCACGGCACGGCCTCGAAGCGCTGGCCCCAGTCGTGCGACTGGCGGATGCCCTGGTAGAGCCGCAGCGCGATGGCGCGCGCCGCGTCGCGGTCGGGCGAGTGCACCTCGTAGACGTTCATGCGGTTGAGGATCGGGCCGGGGATCGACCGCTCGTCGTTGGCGGTGGCGACCCAGATCACCTGGCTGGCGTCGATCGGCACCTCGGCGAATTCGTCGACGAAGCTGTGCGCGGTGTCGTGCTCGAGCAGGCTGTAGAGCGCGCCCAGCGGGTCGTAGGCGTGTTCGCCGCCGGCCTTGTCGATCTCGTCGACCACGATCACCGGATTGGCGTACGAGCCGTCGACCAGCGTCTCGAACACCTTGCCGGGCCGCGCGCCTTTCCACTGCGAGCTGGCGCCTGACAGCACCCAGCCGGCGGTCAGCGAACTCATCGACAGGAAACCCATGCCGGTGCCCAGCAGCTGGGCGATCTCGCGGGCGAAGTGGGTCTTGCCGACACCCGGGGGGCCGAGCAGCAGCATCGGCGTGATCTCGAGCGCGTCGCGGCTGTCCTCGCACAGCGCGAGCTGGCGCTTGACGTCGTCGAGCACCGGATGGAAGTTGGGCAGCGTGCTGTACAGGTGATCCATCGCCGGCAGCGACGAGGGCTTGACCTGGAAGCGCTCCGGGCCCTTCTCGAGCATGCGCTCGTAGGTGGCGCGCAGGTGCTCATGCTCCTTGGTCGGCAGCTTGGTGAGCCGCTTCTCGACCTCGTCGAGACGGTAGAGGTGACGCATCTGGGCGATCGGGATCGCCGATGGGCGGGCGTTCTGGGTGGGGACCAGATCGGTGGACGGGCTGCGGTTCATGCGGACCTCCAAACACGAAAGCCAAGTGCGGCTGATTTCGATTGGAACCAAGCATGCCTGATGCCAAGGCCCGAAGAAAGACCCGGACAGGCCTTCAGTTGGGGGCATTCCCGACCGATACCGCCCGAATCGGCAACTGCGAGGTTTTCTCCAGTCTGTTCGACCCATCGATTCGCAGGGGTATTTCTAGACTGGCTTGCGCGATTTTCATTTTTGTCAGAGCCGCATCCCGCCACGTCTTCGCCCCCGATCCATGCCGTCTGCGCCGTGGCCGGTGCCGAAACCACCGAAATGACCATGAACTCCTTGCCCCCCGCCGTTCGCGGCCTGTCTGCCGGCCTGTTGCTGGCGTGCACCCTGACCCAGGCCCAGACCGCGCCGGATGCGGGCAACCTGCTGCTCGATGTCGAGCGCACCCAGCCGACGCCTCGGCCGGCGCCGGCCCTGCCGAGCCCCAAGCCCCAGGGACCGACCGACACCGCCGAGGGTGCGCGGGTGCAGGTCGGCAGCTTTCGCCTGACCGGCGCGACCCTGGTGCCCGAGACCGACCTGCAGGCCGCGCTGGCCGCCTGGATCGGCAAGCCGTCGACCTTTGCCGACCTGCGCCGCGCCGCCGACGCGGTGGCCGAGGTCTACCGCCAGCGCGGTTTCCTGGTGCGTGCCTATCTGCCCGACCAGGACATCCGCGACGGGGCGGTCACCATCGCGGTGCTCGAAGGCCGCCTCGGCGCGGTGCGTGTGGACCGCCCGCAGGCGGGCCGACACCTGTCGGACGAGCAGGTGCTGGCCTACATGGGCGCACGCCAGAAGATCGGCGAACCGGTGCGGCCGGACGACGTGCAGCGCGCCGTCAGCCTGCTCAACGAGATGCCGGGCCTGAGCGCGAGTTCGCTGCTCGAACCGGGCGACAAGGCGGGCGAGTCGCGCCTGGTGGTGTCGGTGCAGGACACCCCGCGTTACGCCGGCCTGGCCCAGATCGACAACGCCGGCTCCAAGGCCAGCGGCGCCGAGCGTCTGACGCTGGGCGGCACCGTCAACAGCCCGCTGGGCCTGGGCGACCAGGTGCAGGTGCTGGTCAACACCAGTCGCGGTTCGACCTACGGGCGCGCCGCCTACAGCCTGCCGGTCGGCCACGACGGCCTGCGCGTGGGCGCTTCGGCCTCGCGCCTGCACTACGGCTACAGCCTGTCGGGCACCCGCTACACCGGCGGCGCCGGCGTGCTGGGCCTGACGCTGAACTACCCCTGGCTGCGCAGCACCGCCGGCAAGCTCAACGCCACCTTTGGCCATGACCGCAAGCGGTTCGACAACGCCGTGGCCGGCATCGCGCTCAACGACAAGCGCCTGAACCTGAACACCCTGGGCCTGGACGGCGAATGGCTCGACGACGCCTTCGGCGGCGGCATCACCCAGTTCAGCCTCGGCCTGACGCTGGGCCGGCTCGATCTCGGCGGCAATGCCGGCGACCTGGCGTCCGACCAGATCGCCAACGGCCCCGACCGGCAAGGCCGCTTCCGCAAGCTCAACGCCTCGCTGACGCGCCTGCAGCGCATCGACCGGGTCAACACGCTGTCGGCCCAGCTGTCGGGCCAGTTCGCCAGCGGCAACCTCGATTCGTCGGAGAAGTTCCTCGCCAGCGGCACCTCGGCGGTGCGCGCCTATTCGAGCTCGGAGCCCAGCGGCGACGACGGCCGGCTGCTGAGCCTGGAGTGGCGCCGTCAATACGGAGCCGATCTGTCGGTGGCGCTGTTCCACGACCGCGCCTGGCTGACCCGCGACCACACGCTCAACGTCGCCAGCCTGAGCCCGAACCGCTACACGCTGGCCGGCAGCGGCGTCGGCGTGACCTGGGGCAAACCCAGCGCGGTGCTGGTGCGTGCCAGCCTGGCCTGGCGCCACGGCAGCAACCCGACCCGCAACCTGGCCACCGACGCCGACGGCGACGGCACAAGGCGCAACCCGCGCCTGTTCGTCTCCGCGCTCAAGACCTTCTGAGCGGCCCGCCCGCCCTCCGCCCCGCACACCCCCAGTTCCTGGATGACGGCGTCACTGCGCGACGCCCATCCGATCGTCAGAAAGTTGAACCATGAAAAACGGCCCCGGCTCCATGAATCGCGTCTATCGCCTGGTCTGGAACGACATCGTCGGCGCCTTTGTCGCCGTGGCCGAGTTCGCCCGTGGGCGCGGCAAGCGCAGCTCGTCGGTGGTCGGCGCGGTGCTCGCCGTCACGCTGCTGGGCACGGGATCGGGGGTGCAGGCGGCGGGGCCGCCGGCGGTCAACGCGCTGCCGAGCGGCGGCACGGTGGTGGCGGGCCAGGCCGGCATCAGCCAGAACGGCAACGCGCTCAACATCCAGCAGACCAGCGTGCGCGCGGCCATCAACTGGCTGACCTTCGACATCGGCGCGCAGGCCCAGGTCAACATCCGGCAGCCCGACGCCCAGTCGGTGACGCTCAACCGCGTGCTCGGCGCCGATCCGTCGGCCATCCACGGCCGCCTGAATGCCAACGGTCAGGTGATCCTGGTCAACCCGAACGGCATCGTCTTCGGCAAGGGCTCGCAGGTCGACGTGGGCGGCCTGGTGGCCAGTTCGCTGGATCTGGCCGACGCCGACTTCATGTCGGGCAAGCTCAATTTCGTGCGCGGCGACGCGCTCGGCAAGGTGCTCAACCAGGGCACGCTCAAGGCCGACGGCGGCTACGTGGCCCTGCTGGCGCCCGAGGTGATCAACGAAGGCGTCATCAGCGCCCAGCTCGGCACGGTGGCGCTGGCCGCCGGTGACGCGGTCACGCTCGACCTCGGCGGCAACCAGCTGCTGGGTGTCAAGGTCGATCCGGCCAGCGTCAAGGCGCTGGTCGCCAACCGCCAGCTGGTGCAGGCCGAAGGCGGCCGGGTGATCCTGAGTGCCGGCGCCGCCAACCGCCTGCTCGAACAGGCCGTGGCCGGCAGCGCGGGCGCCACCGAACTGGTCGAACACGACGGCGGCGTGCGGCTGGTTTCGGCCGGCGGCACGGTGAAGGCGGGCGCCGGGCGCATCGACGTCGAAGGCAGCACGGTCGACCTTTCCGGCACGCTCGACGCCAGCGGCGCGCAGGCCGGCAGCGTGCGGGTCGGCGCCGATTTCGTCAGCCAGTCGGGCCGCATCGACGCCAGCGCCAGCCAGGGTGCCGGTGGCCGGATCGCGATCAGCGCCGACACCACGATCCAGACCGCCTCCGCCACGCTCAATGCCGACGGCGCGGGTGGCGGTGGCAGCGTGCGCATCGCCGCCGATGACGGCGCCGCGGGCGTCGTCTACAGCTCGGCGCAGATCAGCGCCCGCGGCACCGGGGCCGCGGCGGTCGGCGGCGAGATCGCCGTCAGCGCCGACAGCGTGCAGCTGCGCGCGGCCAACCTTGACGCCAGCGGCCAGGCCGGTGGCGGCCGGGTGCGGGTGGGCGGCGGCTTCCAGGGCCACGACACCGACCTGGCCAACGCCTTGAACGTCGGCATCAACGCCAGCACCGTGCTGCGCGCCGATGCCGGCGTGCAGGGTGACGGCGGCCAGGTGGTGGTCTGGTCGGACGACCGCACCACCTTCGGCGGCCACGTCTTCGCACGCGGCGCGGGCGCCGGTGGTGACGGCGGCCAGGCCGAGGTGTCGGGCAAGGGCGACCTGATCTTCGCCGGCACGGCCGACCTGTCGGCGCCGCAGGGCCAGGCCGGCCGCCTGCTGCTCGATCCGCGCAACATCATCGTCGACAACGCCGCCAGCTCGATCGCCAGCCTGGCGATGGACGACCCCACGCCCGACGCGACCAGCGGCTTCGGCACCGTGACCCAGGTGCTCGGCAACGGCAACGTCGTCATCACCGCACCGAACGCCGACACCGCCGCCACGGCCGACACCGGCGCGGTCTACCTGTTCGACAGTTCGAACGGCGCCCTGCTGTCGAACCTGCGTGGCAGCGGCGCGGGCGATCACGTCGGCAGCGCCGGCATCCAGGTACTGGGCAACGACAACTACCTGGTGTTGAGCCCGCAGTACGGCACGGTCAGCGGCGTCAACGTCTTCGGTACGTCGACCAGCGATTCGTCCACCATCGGCACACCCAGCGCCTACGCCATCACGGCCAGCAGCACGGCGTCGGCCGGTGCGATCACCTGGCAAAGTGCCACCGGGGCGGCCGGCAGCAGCTTGGTGAGTGCGGCCAACAGCCTGGTCGGCAGCACCGCCAACACCGACAGCGTGACGAGCTACAGCTACAGCGGCAGCACCGTCACGGCCGGAGCCAGCGTGTCGGTCACCGCCAATGACCAGCTCGGCAAGGTGTCCACCTACGAGCCGTGGGGCGATGTGGCCGTTGCCGGCACGACCACCGTGCACGAACTGGCCGACGGCAATGTCGCCATCGCCACGCCGAACTGGTTTAACGGCCGCGGTGCAGTGACCTGGATGAACGGCGCCACCGGCGCGCTGTTCACCGGTGCAGCGGGCGCCGAGGTGTCGGCCAGCGTGGCCACGACAGGGGCTACGCCGATCCGCACCCTGGCGCCGGTGTCGACCGATGCCAGCGGCGACAAGGTCTACGTGATCGGCTTCGACGCCTCGCTCCCCTTCACCTACACGGCCGGCGCCACCAACCGGCGCAGCACACCGCCCGGTGCCGGCGGCGACGCCATCGGCAGAAACCTGACGCTGTTCGACGACGGCAGCTACGTGATCGCGAGCCCGCAGTGGAGCAACGGCGCTGCGGCCTATGCCGGCGCCGTGACCTGGTCCGGTGCGGGAGGCACGGCCGGGGTGGTGTCGAGCGGCAACAGCCTGGTGGGCAGCAATGCCTACGACTTCGTCGGCAGCGGTGGCGTGACGCCGGTGGGTGCCATCGACAGCAACTACCTGGTGGCCAGTCCGTACTGGACCGACAGCGGCAATGCCGCGGTCGGGCGCTATCTCGAGAACGCTCCCAACGGGGCCGTCACCTGGGTGGACGGCAGCACCGGCCGGGCCTTCGGCGAGGCCGGCACGGGCGCTGCCGTGGGCGGCGGCAACAGCCTGATCGGTGGTGCGGGGGATGGGTTGGGCGCACGCAGCAACAGCATCGGCACGCCGACCGCCACCTACGACCTCGTGCCCAGCCCGTACAGCTACAGCACCACCTCGTCGACACGCACCTTCGCGACCACCGACGGCATCACCGAACTGGCGAACGGCAACTACCTGGTGGTCGACACCTCGTGGAGCGGCAGCCGCGGCTCGGTCACGTTCGGCGACGGCGCAGCGGGTGTCGCCGGCAGCGTGTCGGCCGCCAACAGCCTGGTGGGCAGCACGGCGTCTGATGGCGTGGGCGCGTCGGTGCTCGAATTGAGCGGCAGCCACTACGCGGTCGTCTCCAGCACCTGGGACAACACCGCTGCCGGCGCAACCGATGCCGGCGCCGTCACCTGGGGTTCGGGCACCAGCGGCGTCAGCGGGGCGGTCTCGGCCGGCAACAGTCTTGTCGGCAGCGATGACTATGAACAGGTCGGCTCGGGCGGCGCCATCGGCGTGGGCGCCACAGGTGCGGATGGCCTGCGCACCGACTACATCGTGCTCAGCCCGCTGTGGGGCAACCGCAGCAGCGCGCAGTATTCGACCACCGCCTATGGCGCGGTGACCTGGGTCGACGGCAGCAACGGCGACGTGCACGGCAGCAGCGCCAACGGCGCCGCGGTTTCGAGCACCAACAGCCTGGTCGGCAGCAATACCGGCGACTACGTCGGCAGCTACGTCGGCTCGTACTCGCGCGTGCTGGGGAACCCAGTGGACGGTGCCTCGCCGATCACGACGCCGTGGTACGCCAACCCGACCGCCACCGTCGACGTGCTCGCCGACGGCAACTACGTCGTGCGCAGCCCGAGCTGGGATGCCGGCAAGGGCGCCGCGACCTGGGCCGACGGCAGCGCCGGCATCGCCGGCTCGGTGAGCGCGGGCAACAGCTTGGTGGGCAGCACCTCCGACCAGTACGCCACGGTCACCGGCAGCCACACCGTCAACGCTGCTGTCTATACCGACACGACCTATCAACTCACCACCACCGGCGACCACGTCGGCCTGCTCGGCACGGCCCTGCAGGATGGCAACTTCCTGGCCATCAGCCCCAGCTGGGGCAACGGCCGCGGCGCGATCAGCTGGCTCGGCGCGAGTGCGCCCACCGGCGCCGTGAGTGCGGGCAACAGCCTGGTCGGGAGCACCCAGGACGTTTTCACCGACGCCACCCACACAGCCCTGGTGTCGGCCGGTGACCGCCTCGGCACGTTGGCCGACAGCACCTGGGTTGTGCCGGTCGTGAGCAGCCGCAACTCGGACAGCTACTCCCCCACCGGCACACGCAACCTCGGGCCCTATCAGCTCGGCACCAGCTGGAACGTCACCTTCGCCTACTGGAACGGCAGCACCTGGACTTATCCGGTGGCCGGCAAGAACTACGGCACGACTTCGGTGGCGAGCACGCAGATCGAGTCCGACGGTTGGGGCTACCTGACGAGCCATTTCGCCTACAACGCCAAACCCATCGTCGCGACCTTGTCGAACGGCAACGCGCTGATCGGCAGCCCGAGCTGGAACAACGGCAGCGCCACGCGCGCCGGCGCCGTCACCTGGATCAACGGCGCCACCGGCACGCTGGCCGATGCCAGCCAGGGTGGCACGCTCGGTGCCACCAACAGCCTGGTCGGTGACCACACCGACGATGTGCTGGGCTTTCGCCTTCCGCTCGACGGCGTGGCGGAGCTCGCCAACGGCAACTTCCTGCTGATCAATCCGCAGTGGAACGAGGAGCGCGGTGCCGTCACCTGGGGCAGCGGCACGGCCGGCGTGACCGGCACGGTGTCGGCCGCCAACAGCCTGGTCGGTGAGATCGCCTCGGGCAGTCTCGGCTTCAGTCTGCCGAGCGACTATGTCTATCGACTGGTCGGCTCCAACTTCTCGTACGACTGGACCGACCGCCGTTCCGATCAGGCCGGTGACCGCGTCGGCTTGGGCGGTGTCACCGTGCTGGCCGACGGCAATGCCGTGATCGGCTCGCCGTTCTGGAACCAGTCCGCCGCCTGGGACAGTTATTCAGCCCCCAGCTCGCTCGGCGCCGCCACCTGGATCGACGGCAGCAACGGGCTGCTCAAGGATGGCAGCGCCGGCGGCAGCATCAGCGCGAGCAACTCGCTGGTCGGATCCCAGCATGGCGACGCGGTGTCGTATGCGGCCTTCGTCGACCCCTACTCACTTCAACACTATGTGACCTCCGGCATCACGGCGCTGGCCGCCGGCAACTACGTGGTGGCCAGCCCCTGGTGGTCGAACGGCGCCACCTCGCAAGTGGGCGCCGTCACCTACGGCACGGCAGGCGGCATCGTCGGCGAGGTCGGCGTCGGCAACAGCCTGGTCGGGGCCAGTGCCGGCGACCACGTCGGCCGAGGCCTGTCGAGTTACGACCCCTGGTACTACACCGCCATCATCTATTCCGGCGTCCAGGTGCTCAGTGACGGCAGCTACACGAACTACCTCGTGCGCACGTCCGACTGGACCAATGCCAACGACATCGCCGGCGGTGGTGCCGGCGCTGGCGCGGTGACCTGGGTGGACGGCAGCACCGGCCACGCATTTGGTGAAGGCGGTACCGGTGCGGTGGTCTCGGCCGCCAACAGCGTGGTCGGCAACGTCGCCGGCGATGGCGTCGGCGCCCAGCTGATCTCGCTGACCCGTAACGTGAGTGGGCAGAGCGTGGCCACCGGCGACCAGTTGCTGCTGAGCAACCTGGCCTATTGCGGCGTGCCCGGCGTGGGTGCGATCACCTTGCTGTCCGGTGCGCAGGGCGCCGCAGGGCCGGTGAGCTGGCGCAACAGCATGATCGGATTCGCCTCCGCAGCCGACGGCATGAACACGTCGAGCTTTGACGGCTACAGCTACAGCACCGACGTGCACGCCACGCTCTTGCCCACCGCCGTGACCGGCGCCGAGCAGGTCGCCTGGCGGCCGCTGATCTGGACCACGCCCAACACCACCAGTGGCAACAACGGCAGCCGCGCGCTGGCGCTGACGCTGGTCAGCGACAGCAACACCGCGCCCGACAGCGCCGATCAGGTCAACACCGGCGGCGGGGCCAACTGGGCCGGCAGCTGGTTTGCCGGCGACAACGCGGGCTACACCGGCGTGGGCGGCAACACCGGCACCGGCTTGCTGGGCTTCTCGGCCAACACCGGTGAAGACGTGGTCATCACGCCGGCGGCCCTCACGGGCCTGCTCGATGCCGGCACCGACGTCACGCTGCAGGCCAGCAACGACATCACGGTGCTGCGCGACATCACCACCTCGGCCGGCGGCAACGGCGGCGACCTGACGCTGGAGGCGGGTCGCTCGATCCACCTTTATGCCGACATTCGCACCGACAACGGCAACTTCACCGCCATCGCCAACCAGAGCCTGGCCGCCGGTGTGGTCGACGCCGACTGCGCCACCTGCGTGGCCGAGATCGTCCAGCAGGCCGGCAGCCACATCGATGCGGGCACCGGCAGCGTCAGCCTGACCCTGCTGGCCAGCACCGACAAGACGTCCGACGACGCCGGCGACATCCGCCTGTCCAACCTCGACGGCGCGAGCATCTCGGTGGTCAACCAGGGCATCGACGCGGCCGGCAACGGCCGCGGCATCCGCTTCAACGAAGGCGCCACGATCGGCAGCAGCGCCACCGAGTCGCTCACGCTGCAAACCCGCGGCTACACCGGGCTGGCCGGCGGGCTGGCGCTGCAGAGCGACACCGTGCTGCAGGGCTCGAACACGGCCACGCTCTCGGTCGGTGCATCGGACGCGAGCATCGCGGTCGACCTGGGCAGCGCCAGCGGCAGCGGCCTGGCGATGACCGGCGCCGAGATGGGCAGCGTGATCCAGCAGTCCAGCGGCTTTGCCGAGATCGTCTTCGGCCGCGCCGACCAGAGCGGCGCCACCACCGTCGGCACACTCGACTTCACGCAGGCTGCGATGCTGCGCAGCGGCAGCAGCAGCCTCGACGCCGACCTGACCTTGCAAGGCGGCAGCGGCGGCACGACGCTGTCGGGCGCCGTCACCTCGGCCGAGGCCGCCGGCCGCACGCTGACCGTGGCCGGCACGGACGGTGCCATCACGCTCGCCAACGGCGCATCGATCACCGCAGCGACCGGTGTGCTGCAACTCGCCGCCCACGGCAGCGCGGCGCTGACGCAGAACGCCGGCAACACGCTCAACGCCACGCAACTGCTGCTCGACGGCACCGGCTCCGTGGCGCTGAACGCCGGCAGCAACACCATCGGCACGCTGGCCGGCACGGTCGGCACGGCCAACGTGCGCACCAGCAGCGGCAACCTCACCGTGGGATCGGTGGGCACCGTCGACGGGCTCACCACCACCAGCGGCATGACGCTGCAGGCCGCCGGCAGCGCCACCGACGTCGTGCTCGACCAGGCCGTCACCAACGCCAGCGGCACGCTCGTCATGGCCGCCGCAGGCGACTTCGTCAACAACGTCGCCGCCGATACCGGCATCGACGCGGGCACCGGCCGCTACCTCGTGTACTCGGCCAGCCCGGTCGACACCACCGAGGGCATGACGGGCTACTCGAAGCATTACAACCAGAGCTACAGCGCCGGCTCCGACCCCGCCTATGCCAGCGCCGGCGACTGGTTCCTGTACAGCGTGGCGCCGACCCTGACCGCCTCGCTCGGCGCGGGTTCGACCATCACCTACGGCCAGCCGGGCAGCGCCCCGGGCGTCAACATCAGCGGCCTGATCGACGGCGACACGCTGGCGAGCGCCACCACCGGCAGCCTGGCCTCTTCCACGAGCAGCTACACGGCGTCCGGCGCGGGCTTCATCCCGGTCGGTTCGCACACCCTGACGCTCAGCGGCCAGGGCACGCTGACCAGCGATCTGGGCTACCAGATCGCCGTCACCACCGGCAGCGCCACCCTCACGGTGCAGGCCAAGGCGATCAACGTGGCCGGCCTCGCCGCCGACAGCAAGGTCTACGACGGCAGCACCACCACCACGGTCAGCGGCACCGCCAGCCTGACCGGCGGAGGCGCCACCAACCTCGACGGCAAATACCTCACCGGCGACACGCTCGCCATCGGCGGCACGGCCTCGGGCAGCTTCGTCGATCGCCATGTCGGCACCGCCAAGAGCGTCGCGCTCGGCGGCCTGAGCCTGAGCGGCGCCGACGCGGCCAACTACACCATCAGCACCGACTCGGTCACGGCCGACATCACGCCCAAGACCGTCACCCTGACGGGCCTGAGCGTGGCCGCGAGCAAGGTCTACGACGGCACTGCCCAAGCCACCCCGATCGGCAGCGCCGCCCTGCTGGCGGCCGAGGCGGTCGGCAGCGGCAGCACGGGCGATGGCCGTCGCTACACCGGCGACAGCGTCAGCCTCGTCGGCACCGCGAGCGCCACCTACAACGGCGTCAACGTGGCCGATGCCAGCGCCGTCACCTTCGGCGGCCTGAGCCTGAGCGGCACCGAAGCGGGCAACTACGTGCTCGCGGCCGGCAGCCAGGCGGCCACCATCACGGCCAAAGCCCTGACGGTGACCGGCGCGACGGCCGTCGACAAGGTCTACGACGGCAACACCCTGGCCACGGTCGGCAGCGCCGGCAGCCTGGTCGGCGTGATCGGCAGCGACGCGGTCAGCCTTGACGCCAGCCAGGTGACCGCTGAGTTCGCCGACAAGAACGTCGGCACCGGCAAGACGGTGACGCTCGGCAACCTGAGCCTGGATGGCGCGGGTGCGGGCAACTACAGCATCACCGGCCAGGCCAGCACGACGGCCGACATCACGGCCAAGGCTCTGACGGTCAGCGGTGTGACGGCCAGCAGCAAGGTCTACGACGGCGGCGTCAACGCGACCGTCAACACGGCAGTCGCAAGCCTCACCGGGCTGGTGGAAGGCGACGACCTGACGCTCAGCGCGACGGGCACGTTCGCGGACAAGAACGTCGGCACGGGCAAGACCGTGACGCTGAGCAGCAGCTACGACGGTGCCGACCTCGGCAACTACAGCATCACCGGCCAGGCCAGCACGACGGCCGACATCACGGCCAAGGCTCTGACGGTCAGCGGTGTGACGGCCAGCAGCAAGGTCTACGACGGCGGCGTCAACGCGACCGTCAACACGGCAGTCGCAAGCCTCACCGGGCTGGTGGAAGGCGACGACCTGACGCTCAGCGCGACGGGCACGTTCGCGGACAAGAACGTCGGCACGGGTAAGGCCGTGACCTTGAGCAGCAGCTACGGCGGCACCGACCTCGGCAACTACAGCATCACCGACCAGGCGAGCACGACGGCCGACATCACGGCCAAGTCGCTGACGGTCAGCGGTGTGACGGCCAGCGGCAAGGTCTACGACGGCGGCGTCAACGCCATCGTCAACACGGCAGTCGCAAGCCTCACCGGGCTGGTGGAAGGCGACGAACTGACGCTCAGCGCGACGGGTGCATTCGGCGACAAGAACGTCGGCACCGGCAAGACAGTGACGCTGAGCAGCAGCTACGACGGCGCGGATGTGGGCAACTACAGCATCACGGGCCAGACCACGACGAGCGCGGACATCACCGCCAAGACGCTGACGGTCAGCGGTGTGACGGCCAGCAGCAAGGTCTACGACGGCGGTGTCAACGCGACCGTCAACACGGCCGGCGCAAGCCTTGCCGGGCTGGTGGAAGGCGACGACCTGACGCTCAACGCGACGGGCACGTTCGCGGACAAGAACGTCGGCACCGGCAAGACAGTGACGCTGAGCAGCAGCTACGGCGGCACCGACCTCGGCAACTACAGCATCACCGACCAGGCGAATGCGACGGCCGACATCACGGCCAAGGCGCTGACGGTCAGCGGTGTGACGGCCAGCAGCAAGGTCTACGACGGCGGCGTCAACGCGACCGTCAACACGGCCGGCGCAAGCCTTGCCGGGCTGGTGGAAGGCGACGACCTGACGCTCAACGCGACGGGCACGTTCGCGGACAAGAACGTCGGCACCGGCAAGACAGTGACGCTGAGCAGCAGCTACGGCGGCACCGACCTCGGCAACTACAGCATCACCGACCAGGCGAATGCGACGGCCGACATCACGGCCAAGGCGCTGACGGTCAGCGGTGTGACGGCCAGCAGCAAGGTCTACGACGGCGGCGTCAACGCGACCGTCAACACGGCCGGCGCAAGCCTCGCCGGGCTGGTGGAAGGCGACGACCTGACGCTCAGCGCGACGGGCACGTTCGCGGACAAGAACGTCGGCACGGGTAAGGCCGTGACCTTGAGCAGCAGCTACGGCGGCACCGACCTCGGCAACTACAGCATCACCGACCAGGCGAGCACGACGGCCGACATCACGGCCAAGGCTCTGACGGTCAGCGGTGTGACGGCCAGCAGCAAGGTCTACGACGGCGGTGTCAACGCGACCGTCAACACGGCCGGCGCAAGCCTTGCCGGGCTGGTGGAAGGCGACGACCTGACGCTCAACGCGACGGGCACGTTCGCGGACAAGAACGTCGGCACCGGCAAGACAGTGACGCTGAGCAGCAGCTACGGCGGCACCGACCTCGGCAACTACAGCATCACCGACCAGGCGAATGCGACGGCCGACATCACGGCCAAGGCGCTGACGGTCAGCGGTGTGACGGCCAGCAGCAAGGTCTACGACGGCGGCGTCAACGCGACCGTCAACACGGCCGGCGCAAGCCTCGCCGGGCTGGTGGAAGGCGACGACCTGACGCTCAGCGCGACGGGCACGTTCGCCGACAAGAACGTCGGCACGGGTAAGGCCGTGACCTTGAGCAGCAGCTACGGCGGCACCGACCTCGGCAACTACAGCATCACCGACCAGGCGAGCACGACGGCCGACATCACGGCCAAGGCTCTGACGGTCAGCGGTGTGACGGCCAGCAGCAAGGTCTACGACGGCGGTGTCAACGCGACCGTCAACACGGCCGGCGCAAGCCTCGCCGGGCTGGTGGAAGGCGACGACCTGACGCTCAGCGCGACGGGCACGTTCGCCGACAAGAACGTCGGCACGGGTAAGGCCGTGACCTTGAGCAGCAGCTACGGCGGCACCGACCTCGGCAACTACAGCATCACCGACCAGGCGAGCACGACGGCCGACATCACGGCCAAGGCTCTGACGGTCAGCGGTGTGACGGCCAGCAGCAAGGTCTACGACGGCGGCGTCAACGCGACCGTCAACACGGCAGTCGCAAGCCTCACCGGGCTGGTGGAAGGCGACGACCTGACGCTCAGCGCGACGGGCACGTTCGCGGACAAGAACGTCGGCACGGGCAAGGCCGTGACCTTGAGCAGCAGCTACGGCGGCACCGACCTCGGCAACTACAGCATCACCGACCAGGCGAGCACGACGGCCGACATCACGGCCAAGGCCTTGACGGTCAGCGGTGTGACGGCCAGCAGCAAGGTCTACGACGGCGGTGTCAATGCGACCGTCAACACGGCAGTCGCAAGCCTCGCCGGGCTGGTGGAAGGCGACGACCTGACGCTCAACGCGACGGGCACGTTCGCGGACAAGAACGTCGGCACGGGTAAGGCCGTGACCTTGAGCAGCAGCTACGACGGCGCCGACCTCGGCAACTACAGCATCACCGACCAGGCGAGTGCGACGGCCGACATCACGGCCAAGGCGCTGACGGTCAGCGGCGTGACGGCCAGCAGCAAGGTCTACGACGGCACCACCGGTGCGACGGTCGACACGAGCGCCGCGAGCCTCGCCGGGCTGATCACCGGTGACGACCTGACGCTCCGCGCCACGGGTGTCTTCGCCGACAAGAACGTCGGCACGGGCAAGACGGTGACACTGAGCAGCAGCTACGGCGGCGCGGACGCAGGCAACTACAGCATCACCGACCAGACCACGACCAGCGCCGACATCACGGCCAAGGCCTTGACGGTCAGCGGCGTGACGGCCAGCGGCAAGGTGTACGACGGCACCACCGGTGCGACGGTCGACACGAGCGCCGCGAGCCTCGCCGGGCTGATTACCGGTGACGACCTGACGCTCCGCGCCACGGGTGTCTTCGCCGACAAGAACGTCGGCACGGGCAAGACGGTGACACTGAGCAGCAGCTACGACGGCGCCGACCTCGGCAACTACAGCATCACCGACCAGGCGAGTGCGACGGCCGACATCACGGCCAAGGCCTTGACGGTCAGCGGCGTGACGGCCAGCAGCAAGGTCTACGACGGCGGTGTCAACGCGACCGTCAACACGGCCGGCGCAAGCCTCGCCGGGCTGGTGGAAGGCGACGACCTGACGCTCAGCGCCAGCGGCACGTTCGCGGACAAGCACGTCGGCACCGGCAAGACGGTGGCCTTGAGCAGCAGCTACGGCGGCACCGACCTCGGCAACTACAGCATCACCGACCAGGCGAGCACGACGGCCGACATCACGGCCAAGGCGCTGACGGTCAGCGGTGTGACGGCCAGCAGCAAGGTCTACGACGGCGGCGTCAACGCGACCGTCAACACGGCCGGCGCAAGCCTCGCCGGGCTGGTGGAGGGCGACGACCTGACGCTCAACGCCACGGGTGCATTCGGCGACAAGAACGTCGGCACCGGCAAGACAGTGACGCTGAGCAGCAGCTACGACGGCGCGGATGTAGGCAACTACAGCATCACGGGCCAGACCACGACGAGCGCGGACATCACCGCCAAGACGCTGGCGGTCAGCGGTGTGACGGCCAGCGGCAAGGTCTACGACGGCGGCGTCAACGCGACCGTCAACACGGCAGTCGCAAGCCTCACCGGGCTGGTGGAAGGCGACGACCTGACGCTCAACGCGACGGGCACGTTCGCGGACAAGCACGTCGGCAGGGGCAAGACCGTGACGCTGAGCAGCAGCTACGGCGGCACCGACCTCGGCAACTACAGCATCACCGACCAGGCGAGCACGACGGCCGACATCACGGCCAAGGCTCTGACGGTCAGCGGTGTGACGGCCAGCAGCAAGGTCTACGACGGCGGTGTCAATGCGACCGTCAACACGGCAGTCGCAAGCCTCGCCGGGCTGGTGGAAGGCGACGACCTGACGCTCAACGCGACGGGCACGTTCGCGGACAAGAACGTCGGCACGGGTAAGGCCGTGACCTTGAGCAGCAGCTACGACGGCGCCGACCTCGGCAACTACAGCATCACCGACCAGGCGAGTGCGACGGCCGACATCACGGCCAAGGCGCTGACGGTCAGCGGCGTGACGGCCAGCAGCAAGGTCTACGACAGCACCACCGGTGCGACGGTCGACACGAGCGCCGCGAGCCTCGCCGGGCTGATCACCGGTGACGACCTGACGCTCCGCGTCACGGGTGTCTTCGCCGACAAGAACGTCGGCACGGGCAAGACCGTGACGCTGAGCAGCAGCTACGACGGTGCCGACCTCGGCAACTACAGCATCACCGACCAGGCCGGCACGACGGCCGACATCACGGCCAAGACTCTGACGGTCAGCGGCGTGACGGCATCGGGCAAGGTCTACGACGGCAACACCGGTGCGATGGTCGACACGAGCGCCGCGAGCCTCGCCGGGCTGATCACCGGTGACGACCTGACGCTCCGCGCCACGGGTGTCTTCGCCGACAAGAACGTCGGCACGGGCAAGACGGTGACACTGAGCAGCAGCTACGACGGCGCCGACCTCGGCAACTACAGCATCACCGACCAGGCGAGTGCGACGGCCGACATCACCGCCAAGGCCTTGACGGTGACCGGCGCTACCGCCAGCGGCAAGGTCTACGACGGCACGGCCGTGGCGAGTGTCGGCAGCGCCGGCAGCCTGGTCGGCGTGATCGGCGACGATGTCGTCGGCCTCGATGCCAGCCGGGTCGCGGCAGCGTTCGTCGACAAGAACGTCGGCACGGGCAAGGTGGTGACGATCGACAGCCTGAGCCTGGACGGCGCCGATGCGGGCAACTACAGCATCACGGGCCAGACCACGACCCGCGCCGACATCACGGCCAAGGCCTTGACGGTGACCGGCGCGACGGCCGGTGGCAAGGTCTACGACGGCACGGCCGTGGCGAGTGTCGGCAGCGCCGGCAGCCTGGTCGGCGTGATCGGCGGCGATGCCGTCGGCCTCGACACGAGCCTGGCCACGGCAGCGTTTGCCGACAAGAACGTCGGCACGGGCAAGGCGGTGACGATCGACAGCCTGAGCCTGGACGGCGCCGATGCGGGCAACTACAGCATCACGGGCCAGACCACGACCCGCGCCGATATCACCGCCAAGGCCTTGACGGTGACCGGCGCGACGGCCGGCGGCAAGGTCTACGACGGCAACACCCTGGCCACCGTCGGCAGCGCCGGCAGCCTGGTCGGCGTGATCGGCGCCGATGCCGTCGGCCTGGACACGAGCCTGGCCACGGCAGCGTTTGCCGACAAGAACGTCGGCACGGGCAAGGTGGTGACGATCGACAGCCTGAGCCTGGACGGCGCCGATGCGGGCAACTACAGCATCACCGGCCGGACCACGACCCATGCCGACATCACGGCCAAGGCCCTGACGGTCAGTGGCGTGACGGCCGCCGGCAAGACCTACGACGGCAACACCGCCGCGGTGGTCGACACGAGTGCCGCGAGCCTCGCCGGCCTCGTGTCCGGCGATGACCTGACGCTCAGCGCCACGGGTGTCTTTGCCGACAAGAATGTCGGCACGGGCAAGACCGTGACGCTGACCAGCAGCTACGGCGGCGTCGACCTTGGCAACTACACCATCACGGGCCAGACGAGCACGACGGCCGACATCACCGCCAAGGCCTTGACGGTCACGGGCGTGACGGCGACCGGCAAGGTCTACGACGGCAACACCGCCGCGAGGGTCGACACGAGCGCCGCGAGCCTGAACGGGCTGGTGACGGGCGACGACCTGACCCTGCGCGCCACGGGCACGTTTGCCGACAAGAACGTCGGCGCGGGCAAGACCGTGACGCTGGCCAGCAGCTACGCCGGCGCCGACCTCGGCAACTACAGCATCACCGGCCAGGCCGGCACCACCGCCGACATCACGGCGCGCACCCTCGAGTTGCGTGCCGACGACAAGGCCAAGACCTACGGCGATGCCGACCCGGTGCTGACGTTCGGCATCGGTGGCCTGGGGCTGGCCGAAGGCGACAGCGCCGCCGATGTCTTTGCCGGCGCGCTCTCCACCGCGGTGGGGGCGGCAGCGACGGCCGGGCTGCATGCCATCGACATCGGCACGCTCGCCGTCGGTGACAACTATCGCGTGGGCCAGTTCACGGCCGGTCAGATGGTGGTCGGCAAGGCGGCGCTGACCGTGCAGGCCGACAACCAGCGCAAGACCTACGGCGACGCCGATCCGACGCTGACCCACAGCCTCGACACGGCGCAGCTGAAGTACACCGACACGGTCGCCGTGGCCGACGGCGTGACGCTGGGCACCGCCACGGGCGCAGCGGCCACGGCGGGCACGCACCGCATCGTCGGCGAGGGCGTGGCGGACAACTATGTCATCACCGTGCTCGACGGCGAACTGGCGGTGGACCGGGCGGCACTGACCGTCACGGCCGACAACCGGCACAAGACCTACGGCGACGCGGATCCGCTGCTGAGCCACTCCGTCGACGCCTCGCAGCTCAAGTACAGCGACACCGCCGCCGTGGTGACGGGTGTCGGCCTGAGCACCGCGACGGGTGCGCAGGCGACCGCGGGCAGCCACGTGATCACCCTCTCGGGTGCGACGGCGGCCAACTACGCCATCGTGTCGGTCGACGGCACGCTGAGCGTCGACAAGGCCGCCTTGACCGTGACGGCCGACGACAAGAGCAAGACCGCGGGCGAGAGCGACCCGGCGCTGAGCTACAGCGTCGACGCCAGCCAGCTCAAGTACGCCGACGATGCCGGCGTGGTGCGTGACGTGACGCTGACCGCGCCCACCGGCAACGGCCTGCCTCCGGGCGACTACGCCATCGTGGCCGGCCAGGGCACGGCCGACAACTACGAGCTGGGTTTTGTCGACGGCCGTCTGACCGTCAAGCCTTCGCCGAGCGTGAAGGCCGAGAACCTGGCCACGCAGACGCGGGTGGTGACTGCGCCCGTGGTCGCACCCACACCGGTCTCGACCGGTGCCGCGGTGGTCCAGCCGGGCAGTCTGACCGTGATTGGCGGCGGGCTGACCGTCCCCGTGTCGTCGTCGGGCTCGGCAGGCTCGGCCGGCTCGCCGGAGGGCGCAGGTCTTTCGGGCGGATTCGGTTCCTCGGGGGGCCTTGGTGGTGGCTTCGGTGGGGGTACTTCAGGCGGCAATGCCGGATTCGGCTCCGCCGGTGCGAACGGTGCGGGGGGCGGTTCGGCTGCCGATGGCGCATCGGGTGGGGCTGGCGGCACTGGTGGTGCAGGCCGCACCAATGCCACCACGGGCACAACGGGCACGGGCAGCACCGCCGGGACCGCTGGTGCAACCGGTGCCGCAGATGCGGGTGGCCTGGTCGACACCGGTGGCGCAAACGCTGCCGGCGGCGCAGGTGGCTCGGCGGGGATCACCGGCGACAGCTCGGCTACGGGTCAGTCCACTGGCGGCACGGGTGGTGCCGGCGGTGCATCCGCCAGTGCCAGTGCCGGCGCGGGTGGCGGTGACGGACGATTGGTCGCGGTGCGGCCGATCAGCCAGATCAGCGCCGACCCGGTCCGCGGCGTGACTTTCGAGGCCGGCGCTGTGTTCGAGAAACCGGCGGGCAGCAGCGTGGCGTTTACGGCCACGCTGGCGGACGGCACCGCGTTGCCGAGCTGGCTCAAGATCGATCCCCAGACCGGCACGCTGACGGGGCTTCCGCCGGCCGGCAGCCGCGATGTGTTCGAGGTGGTGGTGACGGCACAGAGCGATGCCGGCCAGAAGGCCGCCACGCGGGTGACGCTGGAATCCGGCGCCGTCCGCTGACCGGGGCACCGGCCGGCCCGGTCAAGGCCGGGCCGGTCGGCCTTCGAGCGGCCGGGCGGGTGTCACTTCACCCAGGTATTGAGCTGGATGATCGGCATCAGCACCGCCAGCACGATCAGCATCACCGCCGCGCCCATCACCACGATCAGCAGCGGCTCCAGGATGGTGGCGGTCTGCATGGCGCGGCGCTGCACCTCGGCGCTGAGCTGGGTGGCGGCGCGTTGCAGCATCAGCGGCAGCTCGCCGGTCTGCTCGCCCAGGCGGGCGAACATCTGCAGCAGGCCGGGAAACCGTTTCTTGGCCGCCAGCGCCGACGCCAGCGGCGCGCCTTCACGCACCTGCGCCAGCGCGTCGAGCGCGTCGGCGCGCATGGCGCGGTTCGAGAGCGTCTCGGCCGCGGCCTGCAAGGCTTTCAGGATCGGCACGCCCGAGCCGGCCAGCATCGCCAGCGTGCCGGCAAAACGCGCCGCGTTGTAGCCGCGCGCGAGCTTGCCGATCAGCGGCAGCGTCAGGAAGGCGGCGTCGAGCCGCTCGCGGGTGGCGGGGTTGCGGCGCGCCAGGCTCAGCATCGCCACCGCGCCGGCCAGCGCCAGCAGCAGCAGCCAGCCCCAGGTGCGCAGGAAATCGCTGATCGCCAGCATCGCCATCGTCAGGAAGGGCAGCGCGCGCTTGCCGCCGGCAAACACCTGCGCCACCTGCGGCACCACGTAGGTGACGAGGAACACCACGATCACGATCGCCACCAGCGAGACGATCGCCGGATACAGCGTGGCGCCGATCAGCTTGCCCTTGAGCGCCTGGCGTTCTTCCAGATCGTCGGCCAGCTTGTCGAGCACCCGGCCGAGCTGGCCGCTCTGCTCGCCGGCCGCGACCACCGCGCGGTAGACGTCGTCGAACTCGCGTGGCGCGCTGGCCAGCGCCCGCGCGAACGGCGAGCCGGCGTTGACCTCGGCGCGCAGGTGGGCGAGCAGCTCGCCTTGTTTGGGATCCTCGGCCTCGTCGCCCAGCGCTGTCAGCGCGCGCTCCAGCGGCAGCCCGGCTCCGACCAGGCCGGCGAGCTGGCGGGTCCAGATCGCCAGCGTGGTGGACGTGAAGACCCGCCGGCTCAGCAGCCGCGTGCCGCTGGTCGACGTGTGTTCGGACGCCACCGCCTGCACGTCCAGCGGCACCAGCGCGCGCGCACGCAGCATCGAGCGCACGGCCTTGGCGTTGTCGCCGTCGAGCAGGCCGGTCTGGGTCTTGCCGTCGGCGTCGAGGGCTTCAAACTTGTAGGCTGGCATCGGTGTCGATCAGCGTGTGGCCAGCCCGCCGCCGGGCCGCCCCAAGGCGGGCTGAGCCCCCACGGGGGGTGGCGAAGGGTCGAAGACACAAGCCTGGCGGCACATCATTCTCGGGTGACCCGCAGCAGCTCTTCGCTGGACGTGATGCCGTCCGCCACCAGCCGGGTGCCGTCCTCGCGCATGGTCTTCATGCCACCTTGTTCAGCGGCCACGAAGATCTGCGACTCGGCGGCGCGGTTGTGGATCAGCGCGCGCAGCTTGTCGTCGGCCACCATCAGTTCGTAGATGCCGGTGCGGCCGCGGTAGCCGGTCATGCCGCAGGCGGTGCAGCCGACCGGGTGCCAGCGCCCGCGCTCGTCCTGGCGCTTGCAGTCGTTGCAGAGCTTGCGCACCAGCCGCTGCGCCAGCACGCCGATCAGGCTGGAGCTGAGCAGGAAGGGCTCGATGCCCATGTCGGTCAGCCGGGTGACGGCGCTCGGCGCGTCGTTGGTGTGCAGCGTGGCCAGCACCAGGTGGCCGGTGAGCGAGGCCTGCACGGCGATCTGCGCGGTCTCGTGGTCGCGGATCTCGCCGATCATGATGACGTCCGGGTCCTGCCGCAGGATCGCGCGCAGGGCTTTTGCGAAGGTCAGGTCGATCTTGGCGTTGACCTGGGTCTGGCCGATGCCCGGCAGCTCGTATTCGACCGGGTCTTCCACCGTCAGGATGTTGGTGGTGCTGGTGTCTACCTCGCCCAGCCCGGCGTAGAGCGTGGTGGTCTTGCCCGAGCCGGTCGGGCCGGTGACGAGCACGATGCCGTGCGGCTGCGCCAGCAGTTTCTGAAAGCGGGCCAGCGTGTCGCCGGCCATGCCCAGGCCTTCGAGCGAGAACTTGGCCTCGCCCTTGTCCAGGAGGCGCAGCACCGCGCGTTCACCGTGCACGCCCGGCAGCGTCGAGACCCGCACGTCGATCGCCCGCCCGCCGATGCGCAGGCTGATGCGGCCGTCCTGCGGCAGGCGTTTTTCGGCGATGTCGAGCTCGGCCATGATCTTCAGCCGGCTGATCAGCGCGGCGTGCAGCGCGCGGTTGGGCTGCACCACCTCGCGCAGCGTGCCGTCGACGCGGAAACGCACCGCCGACGAACGCTCGTAGGGCTCGATGTGGATGTCGCTGGCGCCGTCTTTCGCGGCCTGCGTCAGCAGCGCGTTGAGCATGCGGATGATCGGCGCGTCGTTGCTGGCCTCCAGCAAGTCTTCGACCGCCGGCAGGTCCTGCATGATGCGGCTCAGATCGACGGCGCTCTCGACCTCGCCGACCACGGCCGCGGCGCTCGACTCGCCGCCCGCGTAGGCCGCGGCCAGGCGCTGCGCCAGGCGGGCGGGCTCCTCGATCTCGAGCGCGTCGACGGCGTAGACGCGCTGCACCTCGGCCAGCGCGCTGCGGTTGACGCCGGCGGCGGCCCACAGCACCAGCCGGTCGTTGTCGTCTTCGAGCAGGATCTGCTGGGTCTTGGCCCAGGCGTAGGGCAGCGGGTGGCGCATGCGGCGGTCCGGTCGGTCAGCGGCCGGAGGCCGGCGTGCCCCATTCCACCGGCGCGAGCGGCCCCTCGGTGGCCGTCGGTGCGCGCACGGCTGCGGGGGCCGCCTGCTGGGCCGGTGCGGCCCTCGACGATGGCACCGCGGCGGGCGGCGCAGCCACCGGCTTGCGCTCGGGCAGCACCGGCGACTCGTTGATGCCCAGCACCGTCGACGGCTTGGGCTGCTCGTTCATCTGCTGGGCGCGGATGGCGTCGTAGCGGTCGAGCGTGAGCGCGTTGGCGTCCTGCTGGCTGCGCATCACCACCGGGCGCAGGAACACCAGCAGGTTGCTCTTGGTGCGCTTGCGGTTCTCGCTGCGGAACAGGCCGCCGATCAGCGGGATGCTGGCCAGGCCGGGCACGCGGTCTTCGCCGCTGCCGTAGTCGTCCTTCAACAGGCCGCCGAGCACCATGATGCTGCCGTCGTCGACCACCACGGTGGTCTCGATCGCGCTCTTGTCGGTGGTCGGGCCGGCGCTGTTGGTGGTGGTGTTGGCGACCACGCTGGAGTTTTCCTGGTAGATCACCATGCGCACCGTGCCGCCTTCGCCGATCTGCGGCTTGACGCGCAGGGTCAGGCCGACGTCCTTGCGCTCGATGGTCTGGAACGGGTTGGCCGAGCCGTTGCTGGTGCCGGTGTTGGTGAAGCTGCCGGTCACGAAGGGCACGTTCTGGCCGATCACGATCTTGGCCTCCTCGTTGTCGAGCGCGATCAGATTCGGCGTCGACAGCACGTTGGCGCCGGTGTTCGATTCGAGGAAACGCGCCAGCGCGCCGAGCGTGTAGACGCCGTTGATGGCTTTCAGCAGGCCCACGTTCAGGCCCGCGCCGGGCAGCGCGGCGCCGGTGGCCGCGCCCACCGACAGGTTGACGATGTTGTTGCCGCCGGTGCCGAAGTTGGTGCCGGCGACCAGCCCGTACCTGTCGCCGCTCTGGCCCAGCAGGCCCTGCCACTGGAAGCCGAATTCGGCCGCCTGGGTGGCGTCCATCTTGACGATCATCGACTCCACGTAGACCTGCGCACGGCGTGCGTCGAGCTGGTCGATGACGCCGCGCAGCTGGCGGTAGACCGGCTCGGGCGCGCTGATGATCAGCGAGTTGGTGGCCGGGTCGGCCTGGATGAAACCGCCGGTCGACGGGCTGGCCGACGCCGCCACCGGCGTGGTGGCCTGCACCGAGCTCATGCCGGTGGCCGTGCCGCCCGCGGCGGTATTGGCCTGGCCGGCGCTGGCGAGCGAACCGGTGGCCGCCGAGCCGCCGCTCGAGCCGCCACCGGCGCCGCCATAGGCCGCGCGCAGCACCTGCGCCAGCTTGGTGGCGTCGGCGTTCTTCAGGTAGACGACATAGATGTTGCCGCCCGGCCCGCCGTTGGCGCTGGGCCGGTCGAGCTTGTCGATCACCGCCATCACCGCGGCCAGCCGGGCCGCGTTGGGCGCGCGCACCAGCAGCGAGTTGGTGCGCGGATCGGCCACCACCGACACCGCGCCGGCACTGGGCACCGCACCGGCCGCGGTCACGCCGGAGGTGTCGGCAAAACGCTGCACCAGCGGCGCCAGGTCGGACGCCACGCCGTGCTGCAGCGCGATCACCTCGACACCGGTGCTGGACGGCACGTCCAGCGCGCCGATGATCTTGGCCAGCCGCTGCAGGTTGTCGGCGTAGTCGGTGATCACCAGGCTGTTGTTGCCCGGGTTGGCGTTGATGGTGTTGTTGGGCGTGATCAGTGGGCGCAGCACCGTCACCAGGTTGTTGACGTTCTCGTGCTGGACCTTGAACACCTGGGTGACGATCTGGTCGCCCTTGCGCAGCACCGAGCCGACCGACACCGTGCCGGTCTGCAGCTTGGCCTCGGCCTCGGGCACCACCTTCAGCAGCCCGGCCACGTCGACCACCGCGAAGCCCAGGCCGCGCAGCGCCGCCAGGTAGTTCAGGAAGGCCTCGCGCTGCGTCAGCGGCTGCTCGCTGTAGAGCGTCATCGTGCCCTTGACGCGCGGGTCGACGATGATCTGGCGGTTCACGATGGTGGCCATCGCCCGCGACACCGCCTCGACTTCGGCGTTGACGAAGTTGATCGTGACTGTTTCCTTGCCCTTGCGGCTGCCCTGGCTGGCTGCCGGCTGCTGGGCCTGCACCACCGGCAGCGCGCTGGCCAGCAGCGCACAGGCCAGGACGGACGCGGTGCATCGCTGCAAGGCGTGGAGCTTCGTGCGGCGGGTCGCCTCGGGGCGTGAGCGCTGCGTCATGGTCATCCGATCGTGAGCACGGACCGCGCGCCGTCGCGCCGCCCGATGATGTTGAGCAGGTTGTCGAGCGCCGGCTGATCGGCTTCGGCGGCGGTGGCTTCACCGCGCAGGCGCAGGCCGCTGGCGCTCCAGCTGCCGCTGCCGCTGAGCTGCAGGGCGCCGTCGAGCGTGCTGAGGCCGACCTGGGCGGTGCCGGCCTGGGCCGTGTCGCCGCTGATCGTCACCCGGTAGCTGCCCAGGCGCGGCAGCGTGGTGATGCGCGACGAGAAATCGCGCAGTTCGAGGCCGGCGCTGCCGGTCAGGGCAAAACGTCCGGCGACCCACTCGAAGGCCAGGTCCCGGGTCGACAGGCGCAGCGCGCCGCCGGGTTGCAGGGTGTTCCAGGGCGTGCCCAGGCCGGTCAGCAGCGCGGCCGGCCACTGGCCCAGCCAGCTGGCGTCGGCTCCGGCCGCCGCGCCGACGGCGCTGCTGGCGACGCTGGCGCGCAGCCGGCCCCAGCCGGGCTGCAGGGCGATGCGGGTCTGGCCGTTGATGCAGCAGTCCTGGCGCAGGCCGAGCTGCAGGCCCAGGCCGGCCAGGCTCGCCTGCGGGCGCAGCGTCCAGTCGATGCGGCCGGGCAGGGCGCGGGCGTCGCGGCTGCCGACACCCGCGCTAAGGACCAGGATCGCGTCGCCGCTCCAGACCGTGCCGCGGGCATCGGCCAGCTGCACCCGTTCACCGGTGGCCGTGCTCACCGCCTGCGCCAGCCAGCTGGCCGGCGCGAACACGATCAACGCCAGCAGGCCGCCGAACAGGGCGCCGAACAGCGCCCAGCGCCGGCTCGCCGCCGCAGCGATCGCCCAGCCGTTGTCGAGCGCCTGGCGCGTCCGCCGCGAGCCGCGGCCGGCGGTGTTGAGTGCCGAGCCCCGGGCCAGCGGCTGCGTGGCGCTGCGGCGTCGGGTGAAGACATCGAGTCGGCTCATGGCATCAGCTCGGACGACCGAGGGTCAGCACCACGGTGCCGCTGTAGCCCGCGCCGCTGCGGTTGAGCTGCAGTTCGACCACCCGGGCGCGGGCGGCGCTGCGCACCTCGGCCAGCCAGGCGGTCAGGGCGGCCGGATCGACCGCGTTGAGCGTGACGGTGGCGCGATCGCCGCTCAGGTTGAGCCGGGCGCCCGCGCCCAGTCGCGTGGTGGCGCCACGCAAGGCGTTTTCGGATTGTTCGGGCGCGACCGGCGGCAACGCGCGCAGCTCACGCGCTTCTTGTGCCAGCGCCTGCATCCGGGCCAGTTGCGCATCGAGTTCGGCGCGCTGGGCCGGCACCGTGCGCAGCGTCCTGAGGGCCGGCTGGATGGCGACGCTCCAGACCAGCAGCAGCGTCAGCGCGGCGATCGCCAGGCTGGCGCCGGTGCGCTCGCGCGGCGCCAGCGCCTGCCAGCGCTGCGCCAGCTGGGCACGGGCCTGCTGCAGGGCCGGCGGCAGGGTGGGGGCGCGGCTCATGGCTGGCCGCCCGGGTTGGCGGCGGGTGCGCTGCCACGGCGCAGCGTCAGCAGGCCGGCGCCACCTTCGACCCGCCAGCCAGCCGGCTGCAGGCTGCTGCGCAGGCGCTCGATCTGTTCGGCACCGAGCTGCGTGGCGCCGAGGCTGAGCTGGGCGTTTTCGTAGCGCAGCGTCTGCACCGCGAGGTTGTCGGGCCAGGCGCTGGCGGCGGCTTGCAGCATCGGTTCGAGGTCGGTGTCACCGGCGCGGCCGGCGGCGGCGCGCAGGGCCTCGTTCTCGCGCTGCATCTGCAGTGGCGCGTCGAGGATGGCGCGCACCTGCGGATGGGTGCTGCGCATCAGGTTAGTCATGGCGGTGCGGCGCTCCTGCAGTTCGCTGCGCTGCATCCAGGCCCAGGCGTTCAGGCCGATCAGCTGCGCGGCCAGCAGGCCGACCAGGCCCCAGCGCGCGGGCCGCCACGCGGGCGTGCGCAGTTGCGTCCAGGCATCGCGCAGCAGGGTGGCGCCGCGGTGGCGCGGGGCCAGATCGAACTGGCGCAGGTTCCAGCCGCCGTGTGCGGCGGCCAGCAGGCGCTGGGCCTGGCTGCGCACCGCCACCGGCCGGCCGAGCCAGGCCTCGGTGGCCAGCACGAAGGCCGGGCTGGCGCTGCAGCGCAGTTCGGCCGGCAGCGGGCTGGGCAGCAGCGCGGTGGCCAGGCCGCCGGGGCGGGTCTGGGTGTCCCAGGGCCAGCAGGCGACGCCCTCGGCGCTGCTGAAGGTGACGCCGGCCAGTTCGTTGCCGGCTTCGCCGACGCCGCTGGCGAGGGTCTGCACGTCGAGTTCGCCGACGCTGCCCTCGGCCGCGGGGCTGGCGGCGCAGATGACGCGGTCGACCGCGCGGCCGGTGCGCTCGATCAGCTCGATCTGGATGGCCAGCCAGGCCCGGTCGGTGACCGCGACCCAGCATTCGGTGCCGGCGTGGGCGTCGGGCGCCAGCGCCACGTGCACCAGGTCGGGGTCGTCGAGCAGGCGTTCTTCGAGCACGCCGCGCAGCGCCGCGCGCAGCCGCGAGGCCGGTGCCTTGGGGTACAGCAGGCGGTGAAAGCTGACGTCGGCGCCGGCCATCACCACGCTCAGGCTGGTGGCGCGCGGCAGCAGCGCCGCGGCGCAACGGCCTTCGCCGTCGACGCTCTGGCCGTCGGCGCTGAGCACGTAGGCCAGTTCGGCCGGCGCAGGCGCAGTGCTCCCGGCGGCGTTGGCGCCCAGGCGGTTGCGTGGTGGCAGTTGGACGATCAGCAGGCTCATGAATGACCGGTTCGGGCGGGTTCGATTGTAAGTGTCGGGGCTCAGATTTCTTGATGAATCATGGGCTTACAAATCATTGCTGGAGTGATGTCCCAACAGTTGCGGTCGGCCGGATGCGCACGCTGCGCAAGACCCGGACTTCGCGGGTCTGCGGCGTGCGCTCGATCAGCGAACGTTGCGCGACCAGCATCTGCTCGAGCCGCATGCTGCCATCGACCTCGAAGTAGCGGGTGTTCACGCTCATGCGGGCGCTGTCCAGCCCGGCGCCGGGGCCGAGCAGGGGGCGCGCGTCCTCGACCTGGCGCAGGTGGTTGCGCAGGCGCGACTGCACCAGCCGCTCGGCGCTGGCCAGGTCGATCGAGCTGACGACTGCGGCGATCACTTCCTTGGGCGCGGTGTTCAGGTTGACCGGCGTGATGCCGGGCAGCCAGGTCACGAAGGGCTGCAGGCGCCGCACGCTGATGGCGTCCAGGCCGAGCCAGCCGAGGTCGTCGATGCTGGCCGGCAGCACCGGGATGCCGCCCGATCGGCCGGTGTCGCCGGTGTCGGCGCCGACGTCGGCGCTGTTGCCGGGCGAGGCCAGGCGCAGCGCCTCGCCGATCTGCACCGCCACGCTGTCGCTCACGCCGACCAGCGCACACAGGCGCTGCAGCGTCTGTAGTTCGACCGGCTGGACCTTGCCGTCGCGCACCAGGTTGCGCAGGTTGTAGCGCGCCTGAGCGTCGCGGATGGTGCCCGACAGGAAGGCGTCGGGCGCGTCGTCGGTGCTGGCGTTGCGGTCGGCGGCCAGGAAGGTCGACAGCCGCGACTCGGCCAGCGGCACCGCCCAGGGTTCGCCGAGGTGGTCGACGTTGCTGGTGCGGCCGTCCTCGCGCAGGATCAGCCGGGCCCAGTCGAGCGCGCCGTTGAGGATCCACTGCGCCTGCACCTGGCCGCGCTCGGCCACCTCGACCTGCACCGCGCGCCACTGCTGCCAGACCATGCCGCTGGCCAGCGTGGCGATCAGCGTGACGATGATCATCGCGGTCAGCAGCGCGGCGCCGCGCTGGCGGTGCATCGGCGCCGTCCTCGTGCGAGCGGCTGTCATGGGTGCACCAGCCGCAGGTCGCGCACCAGCGTGCCGACCGCCGAGCCGCCCTCGGCGAAGGTCAGCAGCATGCGCACGCCGTCGGGCAGCTGCTCGCGGTTGCCGGTGGCGACCACGGCGGTGGCGTCGCCGGTCGCCGGGTCGGGTGAGGCGGCCTTGGCGGCCACGTCGCCGCTGGACTGGGCGTTGCTCCAGGCGTTGCTGCTGTTATGGAAGACGTGCAGCTGCCAGCCCGACACGCGCTCGAGCATCGTCAGGCTGCCGGGCTCGTTGCCGAGCAGCTGGTAGCTGCGCATCCAGGCCTCCTGCAGCAGCTCGGCCTGGCGCACCGGTGGCGCGGCCCAGCGCTGCAGCTGCTGGCCGCGCACGGTCCAGGCGATCACCTGCACGCCTTCGTTCTGGCGCCGCGTCAGCCGCAAGGTGGCGCCGTCGAACGACAGGCCCGGCACCAGCTGGGTGTCGATGCACGATTGCAGGTCGGCCTCCCACTGCGCCACGGTCGACTGCAGGCGCAGCAGCGCGTCCATGCGAGTCTGCGTGCTCTCGCGGCTGCGCACCACCATGTCGACACCCTGCCACGCCATGCCGGCCATCAGCGCCAGGATGAACAGGGCGACCAGCACCTCGATCAGCGTGAAGCCGCGCTGTGCCGACCGGATCGGACGGGGCGTGGACGGGGGGCGGCGCGCGGGCATGGGGATCACGCGGCTCGATCAGATGCGCGGCAGGATGGTCGACAGCTGCAGCAGCGGCCGGCCTTGGGCGTCGGCGATGCGGGCATCGACGCGTCGGAAGTTCGGGTTCGGCGTCGGCCGCACCACCAGCGTGCCGCGGTAGCTCTGGCCGAGCTGCTCGCAGCTGAATTCGAGGTCGCCGACCGGCGGGAACTGGCGCTGCAGGCGCAGCTCGGTGAGCTGGTTGTCAGCGCACCACTGCGCCGCCAGGGTATCGGCCAGGCGCTGGGTGTTGGCCGTCAGCGCCGCGGCGGCCTTGATGCCCGCCGCCAGCGTGATGGCGACGATCACCAGCGCCACCAGCACCTCGATCAGCGTCATGCCGAGAGGGCGGCACGCGGCCGGTTCAGGGCGCGGGCGCATCGTTGATCACCTGGAAGGGGCCGAGCCCGTCGGTGGCGAGCGTGATCTGCTGCTGGTCGAGCCGCAGTACCAGCCGCATCGCGCCGATGATGGGCTCCGGGCCGAGCGGCAAGCCGCGCAGCTGTGCCGGCAGCTGCACGCTGATCGGCGTGTCGCCGGGTGCGGCCAGCCAGCGCACAGGCAGGCCGTTGCCCTCGGGCAGGCCTTCGAAGTGGAAGTCGGCCGGATCGCCGCCGTCGCCGATCGGTTCGGGCGCCGGCCCCGGCACCCAGGCCACCGGCACGCCCAGCGCACGCGATTGCGCGCGGCCGGCCTCGAGCAGCGTGGCCAGGCGCGCGGCTTCGTGTTCGAGGCGGGTGTGGGCCGGGTCGGGCAGCGCGAGCGAGACCACCGCGCTGGCCAGCGCGATGATGGCCACGACGATCAGCAGTTCCAGCAGCGTGAAGCCGCGCGGCGGTGCGTGGCCGCCTGGAGCGCTGCGCCGAGGATCATTGCCACGAGCCCAGATCGGCATCCTTGCCTTCGCCTCCGGATTGGCCGTCGGCGCCGAAACTGAACACGTCGATCTCGCCCTTCACGCCCGGGTTGGCGTACTGGTAGGGCCGACCCCACGGGTCGTTGGGCAGCTTCTCGAGATAGGGCTTCCAGTTGGGCGGGTTCGGGCCGGCGCTCGGCCTGGCCACCAGCGCCTGCAGGTTCTGCTCGCTGGTCGGGTAGCGCTGGTTGTCGAGCTTGTAGAGCTTGAGTGCCTGCATCAGGTTGTTGATGTCGGTCTTGGCGGCGGTCACGCGGGCGTCGTCGGCGCGGTCGAGCACGTTGGGCACCACCAGCGCGGCCAGCACGCCGATGATCACCAGCACCACCATCAGCTCGATCAGCGTGAAGCCGCGGCTGGCGCGCAGGGCTCGGGTCATGGATTTCAAACGCTCGGGACGCATCATCAGGAAGTCCGGTTGGAACGGTTGGACACCGTGCAAACACCCAGCTGGGTGGGGCTGTCCATCATAATCGTCGGATCATGGCAGCACGTTGGACAGCATGGATGGTCTGGGCCGCACTCGCGGCCAGCCTCGTTTTCTGGGTTTTGCGTCTGGGCGCACGACCCGAACCGTTGCCTGCGCGGGTGCAGACCGTCGCTTCCGACCAGTCCACCCGTGGCGAGATCTTGCGTTTGTTTGCAAATCCGGTGGCCGCCGGCGCCACGCCCGCGATGCAGGCCACGGCATCGAGCCGCATGCGCCTGCTCGGGGTGGTCGCCGGTGCCGATGACGACGCGCGCGGCTGGGTGGTGCTGAGCATCGACGGCCAGCCGGCCCGCACGATCCAGGTCGGCGCTCAGGTCGACGGCGACTGGGTGGTGCAGACCGTGACGAACCGGCGCGTCGAGATCGGGCCGTCCGGCGCACCGGCCGTCGCGGTGCTCGAACTGCCGTTGCCGGCGCCTGCCGCGACCGGTCAGCTGCCGACGGCGATGCCCCTGGCCGTGGGTGCCACCGCGGTGCTGACGCCACCTGCGCGGGCGCTGCCGGAAAACATGCCGCCCCCGCCACCGCCCGCGATGGCCGAGCGGCCGGGCACGCAAGGGCTGCCGGCTGAGCCGTCCCCGGCGCCGGTCGACGTGGCGCGCTGACGCGCCGGTTGCTGTCGGCCCGTCGCTGCGCGGGCCGCCGTTCAGCGGTTGGGCAGGTTGATGAACTCGCGCACCGCGGCGGTCAGCACCGCTTCGGCCGGTTCTTCGCTGGCGGGTGGCGCCTCCGGGCCATCGGCCACGTCGGACAACAGCGCCGCAGCCGCGGCGACCAGCGGCCAGCTGACCGTGATGCCGGTGCCGTCGAGGCTGTCCATGCCCAGCGCGAGCAGTGCCGTGGCGTGGAAGCCGGCCAGCACCGCGTCGAGTCCGGCATGGTCGGTGCTGCGGCAGAACACGCAGTAGTCGGCCACCGGCCCGGCGATGTGGCTGGCGACCAGCAACGCGGCGCAGGCCGCGATGCCGTCGATCATGATCAGGTGGCGTTTTTCGGCCGCCTTGAGCATCGCGCCGACCATCATCGCGGTCTCGAAGCCGCCGAACGCGGCCAGCACCTCGACCGGATCCTCGACCTGGCTGTGACGCGTCTGGGCGCCCTGCAGCACCACCATCAGGTGTTCGAGCGTCATCGACGGCATCTTGTCGCCGGCATGCAGGATGGTGCGCAGCGACAGGCCGGTGATGCGCGAGATCACCAGCGCGGCCGCCTCGATCGACCCCACGCCCAGCCCCGCGCAGCCCAGCACGTTGCCGGGCAGGGCGTCGGCGATCTCCATGCCGGCGCGGATGGCCGCGTGCAGCTGGTCGAGCGACATCGCCTGCGTGACGCGGCAGTTGCGCGTGCCGTGGGCGATCTTGCGCGCCATGATGCCGGGGCGCACCCGCAGCGGCGTGGTCAGGCCGCAGTCGACCACGTTGAGCGTCAGGCCCTGCTGATGTGCAAACACCGGCAACGGCACCCGGCCGTTGAGCACGTCGTCGACCACGCTGACGGTGCGGCGGCCGCTCGGCGACGACACGTCGACCGCCAGCCCGTGATCGCCCGCAAAGACCAGCAGCTGCGGCTGGCGCAGGCGCGGCCGCAGGGCGTTCTGGATCAGGCCGATGCGTACCGCCAGCGGTTCGAGCTCACCCATCCGGCCGGCCAGCGCCACCCGACGTGTCAGCTTGAGTTGCAGTGCCTGCTCCAGCGAGGGCCGGGCGGTGGAAGCGACCAATGGCGGGGTGTCGGTGAACATGTGTTGTTGTCGGCTCGGCGCTGCGAGCCGTCTGGTTCAGCGAAGAAACAAACGGTACACCGGGTTGTCGGTCTCTTCGATGCAGGGATACGCGAGCGTGTCGAGAAATTGGCGGAACCGGGACCGATCCGCCTTGGGCACCTGGATGCCCACCAGGATGCGGCCGTAGTCGGCGCCCTGGTTGCGGTAGTGGAACAGGCTGATGTTCCAGCCCGGGTGCATGCTCGACAGGAAGCGCATCAGCGCCCCCGGCCGCTCCGGGAACTCGAAGCGGAACAGCCGTTCGTTGGCCGCCAGCTCCGAGCGCCCGCCGACCTGGTGGCGGATGTGATCGATGGCCAGTTCGTCGTGGCTGAGGTCGATCGCGTCGAAGCCCTGGCCGCGGAACAGCTCGCCGATCTGCGCCGATTCGCCGTGCGTGCGGGTGCTCAGGCCGACGAAGAGGTGGGCCTTCTGCTCGTCGGAGATGCGGTAGTTGAACTCGGTCACGCTGCGCGGGCCGATCAGCTCGCAGAAACGCTTGAACGAACCGCGCTCCTCGGGGATCGTGACGGCGAACAGGGCTTCACGCTCCTCACCCATCTCGGCGCGCTCGGCGACGAAGCGCAGCCGGTCGAAGTTCATGTTGGCGCCGCAGGTGATGGCGATCAGCGTCTGGTCGCGGCAGCCGGTGCGCTCGACGTACTGCTTGACCGCCGCCACGCCCAGCGCGCCGGCGGGCTCGAGGATCGAGCGGGTGTCCTGGAAGACGTCCTTCATGGCCGCGCAGATCGCGTCGGTGTCGACCCGGATGAACTCGTCGACCAGCACCCGCGTCAGCCGGAACGTCTCCTTGCCGACCTGCTTGACCGCCGTGCCATCGGAAAACAGCCCGACATCGGTCAGGCGCACCCGCTTGCCGGCTTCGACCGAACGCGCCATCGCGTCCGAGTCGGTGGTCTGCACGCCGATCACCTTGATTCCCGGCCGCACCGACTTCAGATAGGCCGCCACGCCCGAGATCAGGCCGCCGCCGCCGATGGCGACGAACACGGCGTCGATCGGGCCCTGATGCTGGCGCAGGATCTCCATGCCGATGGTGCCCTGGCCGGCGATCACGTCCGGGTCGTCGAACGGGTGCACGAACGTCAGGCCCTGGTCCGCGGCCACTTTCACCGCCTGGTCGTAGGCGTCGGAGTAGCTGTCGCCATGCAGCAGCACCTCGCCGCCGAGGGTGCGCACGGCGTCGACCTTGAGCGCCGGGGTGGTCACCGGCATCACGATCACGGCCCGGCAGCCGAGGCGCCGCGCACTCAGTGCCACGCCCTGGGCATGGTTGCCGGCCGAGGCGCAGATCACGCCGCGAGCGCGCTGTTCGGCGCTCAGGTTCACCATCTTGTTGTACGCGCCGCGCAGCTTGAAGCTGAACACCGGCTGGTTGTCCTCTCGCTTGAGCAGCACCGTGTTGCCCAGCCGGGTCGACAGGCTGCGTGCCAGTTCGAGTTCGGTCTCGCGCGCGACGTCGTAGACCTTGGCGTTCAGGATGCGCTGCAGATAGGGCATCGCGATCGCCTGCCGGGCGGCGGACGTGGCAGTGGATTTGGCGGAGCGAGGGGCCGGGCTCGAGGCCGGGGTTCGCGGGCGGCGCGCGGTGGGCATGGTGGCGGCAGGCGGTCGGGTGGGGGCGGAGGATCATAAGTCAGCCCCTCGGCGGCCCCTGAACGCCTGCACCGCGCTGCGGCAGACGAAAAAAAACCCGGGGGATGAACCCCGGGTTTAATCCACCTTTAGAGGAGGGTGGAGGAGACAACTGGTGGAAGTCCGCATCCGGCATCAGGGCTGTCGTCTATTGACTTTCCTGGGGACTGCGATTTCTCTTCCGTGACGCGATTCTATTACGGCTCGATGGTGCGATGCAACGAGGCCTTCGAGATGCCTGGATGTGGCAGGCGCGCATCAAGTCACGCTCCGGGCGGCAGCGTGGCGACAGCGACAATCCGCGATCTTCAACGCTCGGCGGTCCGCGCCCATCGACATCATGGAATGCACGATCAACTGGTTGCCATCCTCCGGCATGGCGTTTTCGGCTGAAACCGGCAGCGGTCATCTCCTGACGATGGACGGTGCGCCCGAAGGCGGCGGGCGCAATCTGGCGCCGCGGCCGATGGAAACCCTGCTGGCCGGCGCCGGTGCCTGCGCCGCCTACGACGTGGTGCTGATCCTCAAGCGCGGCCGCCATCAGGTGCAGGGCTGCCAGGTCAAGGTGCAGGCCGACCGGGCCGACACCGACCCCAAGGTGTTCACCCGCATCGTCATGCATTTCATCGTCAGCGGCATCAAGCTGCCCGAGGTGGCGGTGCAGCGTGCGGTGCAGATGTCGCACGACAAGTACTGCTCGGCCACCGCCATGCTCGCCAAGACCGCCGAGATCGAATTGAAGATCGAGGTGGTCGAGGCCTGACGCAGCCCGCGGCCAGGCTCAGATGTGGTGTGCCGTGCCCGTCATGACCTTGGCCGCGGCGCGCATCAGCCAGCGCACCGGCGCGGGCGGGCGCACGCCCCCGGCGGATTCGGCATCCCGGGCGTGGCGGGCTTCGTCGTCGCGCATCTGCGTGACGATCGCGCGTGAGGCGCTGTCCTGCGCGGGCAGGCGGTCGAGATGGCTCTGCAGATGCTGCTCGACCTGGCGCTCGGTCTCGATCACGAAACCGAGGCTGGTGCGCTCGCCCATGCGGCCTGCGGCCAGGCCGATCGCGAAGGCGCCGGCGTACCACAGCGGGTTGAGCAGCGACGGCCGGCTGCCGAGTTCCTTGAGGCGCTGCTCGGTCCAGGCCAGGTGGTCGACCTCTTCGGCGGCGGCGGCATCGAAATGCGCCCGCAAGGCCGGATCGGGCGTGGCCAGCGCCTGCGCGTTGTAGAGCGCCTGCGCGCACACCTCGCCCACATGGTTGACCCGCATCAGCGCACCGGCGAGCTGCTGCTCGGCCGGGCTCAGCTCGACGGCGGGCATCTGGCCTGACGCTTCGGGCGTCGGGTGAGGGCGCCGAGCGTGGTGATGCCCCCACACTGTGCGCAATCCGATCTCGGCCGTGGCGAGCAGGCGATCGATGGGGTGTTGCATTTGTGTCATGCCCGAAGTCTAGCCAACGAGTTACAGACGGCTCTCATCTTGCATCCCACCCCGTGTAAAGCAGCGTAAAGCGTGTTGAAATATCCTGTTGCATTCAGGCAACGTGTGGGACGAATTCGGCGTTCTCCCGCTTGGCAAGCCTTTGCGCGCTCTGTTGGAATAGCGTCAGCTTCGAACAGGAGCCTGGTCACACAAGCGGCTCAAGATGATCGAGACAGCTTGTGACGGGGCCAAGACGATTCGCTTCCAACCTAGGAGTTTGATATATGAACAAGTCCATGATTGCCCTGGCGGTTCTCGCCGGTTTCGCTGGCGTTGCGTCGGCTCAATCCTCGGTGACTCTGTCGGGCAGCATCGACGCAGGTGTGCGCCGCATCGACGGCGTGAACGACATGGCCGGTGCCGGTTCGTCGCGCAACAACCTGACGTTCTCGGGTGTTGAAGACCTGGGTGGCGGCAACAGCGCCTTCTTCACGCTGAACCATCGTTTCAACGTGCAGAGCGGCACCCAGAACGGCCAGAATAGCGTTGTCAGCACGACCGCCGCTGGCCTGCCCAACGCGGCCGACCCGGCTGCTCAGTTCTACCGCAACGTGTGGGTTGGTCTGAAGAACAACGCCATCGGCGATCTGCGCCTGGGTCGTTTCCTGTACCCGGTGCAAGAGCTGAACGGCAACTACGATGCGTTCGGCACCGACACCGTCGGTTCGACCCACACCGGCGGCCTGAAGGCCAACCTGCGTACCAACAGCTCGGCTTACCTGCGCTCGGCAAATTTCGCTGGCTTCCAGCTTCACCTGGCTACCGGCTTCAAGAACAACGGCCAGACGAACCAAGTCGTCGCCGCCACACCGCCCGCAACTGGCTTCGTGACGGTTGCCAACACCAAGGCTCCGGTTGGCGCAGCAGCCGTGTTTGCCACTGGCCCGATGTCTGTTGCTCTGGCATACGACAGCAACGGTGCCGAGCTGACCACCAAGGCCCTGTACGGTTCCTATGACCTGGGCGTTGCGAAGCTGATGGCTCAGTACGAAAAGACCGACGTGAACGTTGCTCAGACTGCATCTGACAAGCGTTACTCGTTCAGCGCGACGATTCCGGTCGGTGCACTGAGCAAGGCCAAGGTCGGCTACCTGCACATCGACGACACCACCAAGGCTGGTACGCAGAGCAAGTTCGGTGCTGGCTTCGACTTCGGTCTGTCCAAGCGCACGACGGTTTACACCGACGTGGCCAAGCTGCGTGGCGACGAAGGCCTGACCACCAACAACAAGAAGGTTCGCTTCGACATCGGCGTCAACCACAAGTTCTGATCGCAGACTCATCTGCCTTCAAGCTGAAAGCCGCCCCTTGGGGCGGCTTTTTCGTTGAGAGATGCCTAGGGTAAGCCTGCGTGTCCCGATGGCAACGACCGCCGCACATGTGAATTGAATCACTCGAAAATAGCACGACCGTTTTATTTTCAAGGATGCCCGATGAAGACTGAACTCGCTGTCACCGCGCTCGCGCTTTCATGTGCCTCCGCCTTCGCGCAGGCGCCGGGCACGCTCGAGGTCTATGGTCTGCTGGATGTCGGCATCAACCACGTCACCGGCATCGCCGGCGGCAGCAAGACGAGCCTGGCCAGCGGCATCATGGACGGCTCGCGCCTGGGCGTGCGGGGCAACGAGGACATCGGCGGCGGCTGGCGCAGCCTGTTCGTGCTCGAGAGCCGGGTCGAGGTCAACAGCGGCACCTTCTCCAACCGGCCGGCCTCGGGCAGCCAGTTGCCCGATCGCCTGGCCCAGGCGGGCTTGCTGAGTCCGTCGGCCCCCCTCCCGCAACTGCCGGTCACGGGTGCGGCCAATGCGATCGGCAGCCGCATCGGCGTGAACCTGGCCAACAGCATCTGGGACCGGCAGGTCTATGTCGGTCTGGTGACGCCGGTCGGCGCCCTGCTGGCCGGCCACCAGTACACGCCGGCCTACGAGGTGTTCGCCACCTTCGACGCCACGCACACCTCGTCGAGCCTGTCGGCCGGCCAGATCAACTCGACGCCGACCGGCGTGGACATCCGTGCCGACAACGCGCTGGCCTATCGCATCCAGTCCGGTGGCCTGACGGCCTCGCTGATGCGCACCTTCGACGGCGGCACGATCTCGAAGGCCAACCGCCTGATGGGCCTGGGCGTCACCTACAAGAGCGAGCGGTTTTCGGTCGGCGCGGGCTACAACACGCACAACAACGAGCTGGGCCAGACGGCGCTCAAGTCCGGCCTGGTGGGGGCTTCGCTCGCCCTGGGGCCGGGCACGCTGTCGGGCCTGGCGGCGGCCATCAAGGACGATCATCCCGCGGGGCTGTCGACCCTGAGCGCCCAGTTGCAGGCCGCACCGACGCCCACACCGGCCTTCGTGGCCGACGCCATTCAAGCCGCTTTCGTCACCGGCCTGAAGCAGGATGCCCGCCTGTTCAACATCGGCTACACGCTCGTGACCGGGGCGTTGACGTCCACCGTCGCCTACTCCAGGTACGACGACCGCCGGTCGTTCGACGCCGATGTCTCGTCCTACGGCGTCACCTACAGCTACGCGCTGTCCAAGCGCACCGACATCAACGCGGTGCTGACCCGTTTCGAGAACAAGGGCCTGGCGCAGGCGGCGCCGGGGGGGGGCGGGTTTCTGGGCGGTTTCACGGCCACCGCCGGGACCGACTCGAACAACGTCGCGCTGGGCATCCGCCATCGTTTCTGAGTACGATTCGGGCGCGCTCACGCGCATCCACGCAGGCCGCCTTCGGGTGGCCTTTTTCATGAAGGCATCGGATGTCCGCTGCCCACGAACCGTCGAGGAGCGCGCGGACCTGCCGCGTGTCGAGGTGATGAATCCAACAGAATCCCGCTCCGCCCCGGGGGCGCGTCGGCATGCTTTTCAGGCGCTCGGTCCATCGGTTGCGACCGGCGTGACGGGGCGGCTCGCGCGGGCTTGTGCGGTGGCCGCGGCGGTCTTGCTGTGGGGCTGCGCGCAGGTGCCGGGTGTGCCGCCAGAGCCGCCGCAGCCCCGCCCCGACCAGGTGCAGGCCCTGCAGGCGCAAGGCCCGGCCTGGCGCGGCGTGCCGTTTCCGGGCAAGCGCAGCACCCATTACCGGCCGCTCCAGCATGACGGCCGCACGGCGCTGCATGCGCGCGCCGACACCTCGGCCAGCATGTGGCGCCGGCCGGTCAAGGTCGATGCGCACGACCTCGGGCGGGTGCGCTTCAGCTGGAACGTGCCGCGGCTGATCGAGCACGCCGACCTGTCGGATCGCGATGCCGAGGACACGCCGGTGCGCATCGTGCTGGCCTTCGAGGGCGATCACGCCCGCCTGTCGCTGCGCAACCGCATGATGTTCGACCTGGCCGAAACCCTCACCGGCGAGCGGCCGCCCTACGCCACGCTGATGTACGTGTGGGACACCCGCGCGGCGGTCGGCAGCGTGATCCCGGCAGCCCGCACCGACCGGGTGCGCAAGCTGGTGGTCGAGTCGGGCGCCCAGCGGGTGCAGCGCTGGCTGAGCTACGAGCGCGACGTGGTGGCCGACTATCGCCACATGTTCGGCGAAGACCCCGGGCCGCTGGTCGGTGTCGCGTTCATGACCGACAGCGACAACACCGGCAGCCAGATCGACGCCTATTACGGCGACATCGAGCTGATCGGCAAGGCCGGGCAGCCGCTGTTCTGACCGGACCCGCGGCGGTGCCGGCCGAGTTTCAGTCGATCAGGCGCTCGTTGGCGTACAGCTCGGCGGCCGATTCGCGGCGCCGGATCAGCGTGGCCTGGTGGCCGCGCACCATCACCTCGGCGGCGCGGCCGCGGGTGTTGTAGTTGCTGGCCATCGCCATGCCGTAGGCGCCGGCCGACAGGATCGCCAGGTGATCGCCGGGCGCGACCGCCAGTTCGCGCTCGCGTCCCAGCCAGTCGCCCGACTCGCAGACCGGGCCGACCACGTCCCAGGTGACGGCAGGGGCGTCGCGTTCGGTGCACGGCACGATGCCCATCCAGGCCTCGTACATGGCCGGGCGCATCAGGTCGTTCATGGCGGCGTCGACGATGCAGAAGTTTTTGGTCTCGCCCGGCTTGAGATAAAGCACCTCGGTGAGCAGCACGCCGGCGTTGCCGACCAGCGAGCGGCCAGGTTCGAAGACGATTTCTCGGTGGCCGTGGCCACGGGCGTCGATGCGAGCGAGCAGCTGGGCGATCAGTTCGTCGGCGCTGGGCGGGGTTTCGTCGGTGTAGGTGATGCCCAGGCCGCCGCCCAGATCGAGGTGGTGCAGCGTGATGCCGGCGGCCTCGATGGCCTCGACCAGATCCAGGATGCGGTCGAGTGCATCGAGAAACGGCGCCACCTCGGTGAGCTGCGAGCCGATGTGGCAGTCGATGCCGCGCACCGCGATGCCGGGCAGTTGCGCGGCGTGCCGATAGACCGCCAGCGCCTGCTCGTGCGCGATGCCGAACTTGTTGCCCTTCAGGCCGGTCGAGATGTAGGGGTGAGTGCCGGCGTCGACATCGGGGTTGACGCGCAGGCTGACCGGCGCACGCACGCCCAGCTCGACCGCCACCTGCGACAGCAGCGCCAGTTCGCTTTCGCTTTCGACGTTGAAGCAGCGCACGCCGGCTTCGAGCGCCTGGCGCATCTCGGTGCGGGTCTTGCCGACGCCCGAGAACACCACCTTCGAGGCGCTCGCGCCAGCCGCCAGCACGCGCTGCAGTTCACCGCCGGAGACGATGTCGAAGCCGCAGCCGGCGCGGGCGAAGGTCTGCAGCACGGCGAGGCTCGAATTGGCCTTCATCGCATAGCAGATCAGGTGCGGCCGGCCGGCGAGTGCGCGCTGGTAGGCGGCCAGCGCATCGAGCATCGAGGCCTGCGAGTAGACGTACAGCGGCGTGCCGTGCTGCTGCGCCAGCGTGGCCAGCTGGCAGTCTTCGAGATAGAGGTCGCGGCCGCGGCGGGCGAGGTGAGGGGCGCCAGGAAGGGTCATGGTCGGGTGTCGGTGTCGGAAGCGGACGATGGTGTGGCGGGCGCCGGCGCAGCAGCGGCCGGTGGCGCGGTGGGTGCGGGCTGCTGCGCGGCGGCCGGTCTGGCGGGCCGGCTGAGCGGGCCCTTCTGGCCGCATCCGGCCAGGCCGGCCGATGCGAGGACGAGCACGCAGACCCACCCTGAAGGCCATGTCGAGGTGGGTCGGTAGGGCTGCAAGCCCGGCGCTAAACTCGTTCGCAGTGCCTTGAACATCGCGAGATTCTACCGACCATGAACCCGACGCCCGCCTCCGATCCGGCCGCCTGCGCTCGCCTGAGCGACGCCGACTATCACCGCATCACGTCCGCCATCCTGGCCAGCCTGGAGGCCACCGTCGATCGCTGGCTGGAGGCCGACGTGATCGACATCGACAGCCATCGCACCGGCGGGTTGCTCGAGCTGAGCTTTCCCGGCGGCAGCAAGCTCATCATCAACACGCAGCCGCCGCTGCAGGAGCTGTGGCTGGCTGCGCGGGCGGGTGGATTCCACTTCCGCCATGTCGACGGCCGCTGGTGCGACACCCGCAGCGGCGATGACTTCTTTGCCGTCCTGTCGGCGCAGGCCAGCGCACAAGGGGGCCGGGCCCTGACCTTCGAGCCGCCCGCAGGCATCGCCTGAACAGGTCACGCGGCCGGCCACACGGGCCGCGCCGATGTTCAGGTCCGGATCAGTTCCGGAACAGGTCGAGGATGCTCTTGCGCTCTTCGGTGGGGGCCGATGCCGCGTCGGGCGCGTGGCTGGCGATGCCGAGTGTCGAGACGCCTTCGCCGTTGGCGTTTTCGCTGTAGTACCACTCGCCGCCGACGTTGGTTACGCCCTCGGGTGGTGCGATCTCGTTGACGGCGACGCCGCGCAGCGCCTGCGCCATGTATTCGATCCACACCGGCAGCGCCAGGCCGCCGCCGGTCTCGCGGTCACCGAGCTTGCGCGGCTGGTCGTAGCCGACCCAGACCACCGCCACCAGGCTCGGCTGGAAGCCGGCAAACCAGGCGTCGTTCGAGTCGTTGGTGGTGCCGGTCTTGCCGTACAGGTCGGGGCGTTTCAGGGTCGACTGCGCCCGCGCCGCCGTGCCGCTGCGCGTGATCTCCTGCAGCAGGCTGTCCATCATGAAGGCGTTGCGTGCCGTGATGACGCGCATGCTGTCGTCCAGCGGCACCGGCTGCGTCTGCGCCAGGATGCGGCCGCGGTTGTCGGTGACGCGCGTGATGAGCATCGGATTGACGCGATGGCCGCCGTTGGCAAACACCGAGTAGGCGCTCGCCATCTGCATCGGCGTGACGGTGCCGGCGCCGAGCGCCATCGTCAGGTAGGCCGGGTGTTTTTCGGGCTCGAAGCCGAAGCGCGAAACCCAGTCCTGCGCGAACGCCGGGCCGACGTGCTCGAGCACGCGGATCGACACCATGTTCTTCGATTTGGCCAGCCCGCGTCGCAGCGACATCGGGCCTTCGAACTGGCCGTCGTAGTTCTTCGGTTCCCACGGCTGGCTGCCGGTGGCGTCGGCGTCGAAGAACAGGGGGGCATCGTCCACCACCGTGGCGGGGCCGATGCCTTTTTCGAGTGCGGCCGAATAGATGAACGGCTTGAAACTCGAGCCGGGCTGTCGCCAGGCCTGGGTGACGTGATTGAACTTGTTCTTGGCGTAGTCGAATCCGCCCACCAGCGCGCGGATTTCGCCGGTATAGGGGTCGAGCGAGACGAACGCGCCCTCGACCTCGGGCAGTTGCCCGATCGACCATTCGTTGCGGCTGTCCTTGCTGACCCGGATGACGGCGCCTGGACGAATCTGCACCTTCGGCGGCGCCTTGTCCGACAGCGCCGTGCTGACATTGCGCAGCCCGGAGCCGGTGATCGAGATGCTCTCGCCGCTTTGCAGCAAGGCGGTCACCTTCTTGGGTGCGGCCTGGGTGACCACGGCGCTGCGCAGTTCGTCGTTGTCGGGATGGTCTTCGAGCGCCTCCGCGGCGCGGGTGTCGATGCCCTGCTGATCCTTGGGCAGATCGACGTAGGCCTCCGGGCCGCGATAGGTCTTGCGGCGCTCGAAATCCAGGATGGCGCGCCGCAGGGCCCGGTAGGCCACCGCCTGGTCCTCGGCCCGTACCGACAGGTGGACATTCAGGCCGCGGGTATAGGCATCGTCGCCATACTGCGCAAAGATCAGTTGCCGGGCGGTTTCCGCCACATAGCCGGCGTGCGATGAATTGCTGCGCGCCGGGTGGTACTTCAGGGGTTGCGCCAGCGCCTGGTCGTGCTGCTCGGCCGAGATGAAGCCGTTTTCGCGCATGCGCTCGATGATGTAGCGCTGGCGCTGTTCGGCGCGCGTGCGGTTGCTGATCGGGTTGTAGGCCGACGGCGCCTTGGGCAGGCCGGCGAGCATCGCCGCCTCGGCAACCGTGATGTCCTTGAGCGGCTTGCCGAAATAGATCTCGCTGGCCGCCGCAAACCCGTAGGCGCGTTGTCCGAGGTAGATCTGGTTCATGTAGACCTCGAGAATCTGCTGCTTGCTCAGCTGGCTTTCGATCTTGAGCGACAGCAGGATCTCGTAGATCTTGCGGGTGAGCGTCTTTTCGGTCGAAAGGTAGAAGTTGCGCGCGACCTGCATCGTGATCGTCGAGGCGCCCTGGCTGCGTGCCTCGCGCAGATTGCCGAGCGCGGCGCGCAGGGCGCCGCGGTAGTCGATGCCGCCGTGTTCGTAGAAGCGCGAGTCCTCGATCGCCAGCACGGCGTCCTGCATGACCTTCGGGATTTCCCGGATCGACAGGTAGTTGCGCCGCTCCTCGCCGAACTCGCCCAGCAGCGTGCCCTCGGCCGAGATGATGCGCATCGGCAGCTTGGGCCTGTAGTCGATCAGACTGTCGATCTTGGGCAGGTTGGGATAGGCTGTCGCCAGGGCAACGCCGAGCAGCAGGGCGGCGGCCATCGCGCCGGCCAGTCCCACGCCCGCGACCCAGGCGACGATCCGCAGGATCATCCGCGGCCAGCTCTCGGGCGGGCGCGCTGGCGAATCGGAAGGGGCGGTCTTGGAGGCGTTCATGGGGGCGCCGGGAGGGCGGGACTGCAGGGTGCGCGAGATTATAGGAAGGGGCTTCGGTGGGTTGCGGCTACCGGTCGATACGCTTGTCACCGATTGGCGCAAGGTGCCGATGTGACAACCGTCACGCCACCGCTCGGGGGTCCGGCACGTCTGCCGGGCGCAACGAGCGGGGGGGTGCGAACAGGGAAAAATCTTTGTGCGTCAACGACTTTGTTGCTAGCATTGAAGTAAGTTGTTAACAGTCCGCCACGAGTGGATGTGCGGTTTTTGGGGAAGCGCGTGAGTGTTCTTGACATCCTGATGGGTCGCAAGCATGCGTCGCTGATCGGACTGGACATCAGCTCGTCGAGTGTGAAGCTGGTCGAGTTGGGTCAAACCGCCACGGGCGAGTACGTGGTCGAGCGCTTCGCCAGCGAGTCGTTCGAAAAGGGCTGGATCACCGACGGTCAGATCGAGAAGTTCGACGAAGTGGCCGATGCGGTGCGCCGCGTGGTCATCAAGAGCGGCACCCGGACCAAGTACGTGGCGATGGCGATGCCGCAGTCGTCCGTGATCACCAAGAAGATCATCCTCCCGGGCGGCCTGCGTGAAGAGGAGATGGAGATCCAGGTCGAGGCCGAGGCCAACCAGTACATCCCGTTTTCGCTCGACGAAGTGAGCCTCGACTTCTGCGTCATCGGCCCGAGCCCGGACGCGGTCGGCGATGTCGAGGTGCTGATCGCCGCCTCGCGCAAGGACCGCGTCCAGGATCGCCAGGGCCTGGCCGAAGCCGCCGGCCTGAAGCCGGTGGTGCTCGACATCGAGTCCAACGCCTCGCGCCTGGCCATCAGCCGTGTCATCGCCTCCCTGCCCAATCAGGGCCGCGACGCGCTGGTCGCCCTGTTCGAGATCGGCGCCGACACCACCAGCCTCAAGGTGCTGCGGGACGACGAGATCCTCTACGACCGCGACCAGGCGTTCGGCGGTGCCCAGCTGACCCAGCTGATCTCGCGCCAGTACGGCCTGTCGTTCGAGGAAGCCGAGATCAAGAAACTGGCCGGCGATCTGCCCGAGGACTACGAGAGCTCGCTGCTGTCGCCGTTCGTCGACAGCCTGTCGCAGGAGATCGGCCGTGCCTTGCAGTATTTCTTCACCAGCACCCCCCATCACCGCGTGCATTACGTGATGCTGTCGGGCGGTACGGCCACCTTGCAGGGGCTCAAGGACAGGGTCACCGAGCTGACCGGTTTTGCGTCGATGGTCATCAATCCCTTCGAAGGCATGAAACTCGGCAGCGCGGTGCGCGAGAGCAAGCTGCGGCGTGAGTCGCCGTCCTACCTGACCGCGTGCGGGCTGGCGATGCGGAGGTTTCTGCAATGATCCTGATCAACCTCCTGCCGCACCGGGAAGAGCGTCGCAAGCGTCGCAAGCAGGCGTTTTTTGCCGGGCTGTTCCTGTCTGCGCTGATCGGCGCCGCGCTGGCGGGCGTCGGTTATCTGGCGCTGATGGAAATGATGGGCACCCAGCAGTCGCGCAACGAGTTCCTGCAGACCGAGATCCGGCGCCTCGAGATGCAGATCAAGGACATCGCCTCGCTCAAGGGCGAGATCGAGGCGCTCAAGGCGCGCCAGAAGGTGGTCGAGGATTTCCAGATCGACCGCAACATGCCCGTGCACATGCTCAACGAGCTGGCCGCACGCACGCCTGAAGGCGTGTACCTGACGCTGGTCAAGCAGGAAGGCCAGGCCGTGCTGGTCAGCGGCATCGCCCAGACCAACGAGCGGGTCTCCGAGTTCCTGCGCAACACCGCCTACAACTCGGCCTGGCTGGAGCGGCCCGAGCTGGTCGAGATCAAGGTGACTGCCGCGACGCCCAACGCCCGCGACCAGAAGCGCCTGTTCGATTTTTCGGTGCGCCTGACGCTCAAGCGACCGCAGGACCTGGAGGCTGCCGCTGCGGCCGCGTCAGGGCCGGCCGGTGCCCTGGTGCCTGCGCGCGCCGCGTCGGCGTCTTGAGGTAAAGACCATGGCCACGTCCCGTTCCATCAACATCGATCTCGAAAGCGTGATGGCGCAGGTCGCCGCGCAGTTTCGTGATCTCAATTTCAACGAGCCCGGTCAGTGGCCGCTGCTGCCCAAGCTGGTCGCCGGGCTGGTCACGGCGGTCTTCGTGGTCGTGCTGGCCTGGTTCGGCCTGCTGTCGGGCGTCATGGACGAGCTCAACGCCGAAAGCATGCGCGAGCAGACGCTCAAGGACGAGTACCGTTCCAAGCTGGCCCAGGCCATCAACCTCGACGAGTTGCGCAAGCAGAAGCTGCAGGTCCAGGAGTACGTCACCCAGCTCGAACGCCAGCTGCCGGGCAAGGCCGAGATGGATGCCCTGCTGTCGGACATCAACCAGGCCGGACTCGGGCGTGGCCTGCAGTTCGAGCTGTTCCGGCCCGGCCAGGTGATCGTCAAGGACTATTACGCCGAGCTGCCGATCGCGGTGCGCGTGACCGGTCGCTATCACGACATCGGCGCTTTCGCCTCCGACGTGGCCAACCTGTCTCGCATCGTCACGCTGCACAACCTGGTCATCTCGGGACTGAATCCGCCCAACACGGCCAGCTCGGCCGCGGCCACCGGCCAGCTGGCGATGGAGGCCACCGCGCGCACCTACCGGTATCTCGATCCGGCCGAAATGGAGATGCGGCGCCAGTCGGCGGCCGATGCCAAGAAAACCAACGGAGGCGCGAAGTGATGCTCCCCCGACGCCTGACGCTGGCGGCGCTGGCCACCGGGCTGGCCGCCAGCACGCTGTTGAGCGGCTGCGGCAACCCGCATGAAGAACTGCAGTCTTGGATGGACCAGCAGCGCCGCGAGGCCAAGCCGCGTGTGCCGCCGCTGCTGCCGCCACGCAAGTTCGATCCCCAGCCCTACACCGCCATCAGCGTGGTCGAGCCCTTCAGCGGTCAGAAGCTGCAGGTGGCGATCAAGCAGGAGACCCGTCAGCCCAACTCGCTGCTGGCGGCCGAGCTGAACCGCCGCCGCGAACCGCTCGAAGCCTACCCGCTCGACGCGCTGACGATGGTGGGCAGCGTGGTGCGCAGCGGCCGCCCCTATGCGCTGCTGAGCGCGGACAACCTGCTCTACCAGATCAAGGTGGGTGACTACATCGGCCAGAACTACGGCCGCATCACCCGCATCACCGAAACCGAAATTTCGTTGCGAGAAATCGTGCAAGACGCCATCGGAGAGTGGGTCGAGCGCATGAGCACGCTCACGCTCCAGGAGCGTGGTGCCCAGGAGAAGAGTCGATGAAGTACGCCCAGGAGATTGCATCCATGAACAGATGGCGTGCGCCGTTGGTGGCGCTCTTCGTCGCCACGGTCCTGCCGTCGGTGGCCTGGGCGCAGACCGTCATCCAGTCGATCACGAGCAGCCAGCAAGCTGGCAGCGAGACGATCCGCATCGAGCTCAACGAGCCCCTGATCAACGCGCCGCGCGGTTTCGTGCTGCAGACGCCGGCGCGCATCGCGCTCGATCTGCTGGGCGTCGTCAGCGGCACGGTGCGGCCTTCGCAGGAGGTCAATCTCGGCAACCTGCGATCGCTCGCGCTGGCGCAGGCCGGCGACCGCACGCGGCTGGTGCTGAACCTGCGCCAGGCCACCCAGTACCGCACCGAGCAGCAGGGCAAGGTGCTGCTGGTGATCCTCGAGCCGGTGCCGGTGGCCGCCGCGCTGGCCACGGCGCCGAGCGAGCCGGTGCATTTTTCCGAGAGCCAGAACAACCAGCCCGAGCGCATCCGCGACATCGATTTCCGCCGCGGCCGTGACGGCGCCGGTCGGGTGGTGGTCGATCTGCCCAGCACCCAGGTCGGCGTGGACATCAAGCAGCAGGGCCAGAACCTGGTGATCGAGTTCCTGCGCTCGAACGTGCCTGAATCGCTGGTGCGCCGCCTCGACGTCACCGATTTCGGTACGCCGGTGCATTCGATCTCGACCACCCAGAACGGCGACCGCGTGCGCATGGTGGTCGAGCCGCGTGGCAGCTGGGAGCACAGCGCCTACCAGACCGACAACCAGTTCGTGCTGGAAGTGCGGCCGCAGAAGGTCGATCCGCAGAAGCTGACGCAAGGCCCGGGTTTCACGGGCGACAAGCTGTCGCTGAACTTCCAGAGCATCGAGGTGCGCTCGCTGCTGCAGGTGATCGCCGACTTCACCAACTTCAACATCGTCACCAGCGACAGCGTCACCGGCAACGTCACGCTGCGCCTGAAGGACGTGCCGTGGGACCAGGCGCTCGACATCATCATGCAGGCCAAGAGCCTGGGCGTGAAGAAGGCCGGCAACGTGCTGTGGATCGCGCCCAAGGATGAGCTGGCGGCCAAGGAAAAGCAGGAACTCGAGGCGCGCAAGCAGATCGCCGACCTCGAACCGCTGCGCACGCAGTCGTTCCAGCTCAACTACACCAAGGCCGAGGAAGTGGTGAAGAGCCTGACCGGCCAGCAGCAAGGCAGCGCCGGCACCGGCCAGGGTGGCAACGTCACGCGCATCCTGTCGCAGCGCGGCAGCGCCGCGTACGAGTCGCGCACCAACCAGCTCTTCGTCTCGGACCTCCCGTCCAAGCTCGAAGAAGTGGCGCAGATGATCGCCAAGATCGACGTGCCGGTGCGCCAGGTGATGATCGAGGCCCGCATCGTCGAGGCCGAAGACAGCTTCGGCCGCACGCTGGGCGTCAAGCTCGGCGCGACCGACCTGCGCGGCATCAACGGCGGCGTGCCGGGCTGGGGTGGCAACAACACCCGCATCGCGCTGGGTGGCAACTATTCGTCGATCGGCGACACCACGCTGCAGCAAGCCACCGGCTCGATCTACGCCAACTCGCAGTTCGTCAACCTGCCGGCCAACACCAGTTCGCTCGGCGGGGCCACGGCGGCGACCTTTGCGCTGTCGCTGTTCGGCGCGTCGTCCAACCGTTTCCTGAACCTCGAACTGTCGGCGCTCGAGGCCGAAGGCAAGGGCAAGCTGGTCTCGAGCCCGCGAGTGGTCACCGCCGACCAGGTCAAGGCGCTGATCGAGCAGGGCACCGAACTGCCCTATCAGACCGGCGGCAACCAGCAGACCGCACCGTCGATCGCCTTCCGCAAGGCCACGCTGAAACTCGAAGTCACGCCCCAGATCACGCCCGAGGGCAACATCATCATGGACGTCGACGTCAACAAGGACAGCGTCGGCCAGCAGACCCTGGCGGGTTTCGCGATCAACACCAAGCATGTCAAGACGCAGGTGCTGGTCGAAAACGGCGGCACGGTCGTGATCGGCGGCATCTTCGAGACCACCGAGACCGAATCGGTCAACAAGGTGCCGGTGCTGGGTGACATCCCGTTCCTCGGCGTGCTGTTCCGCAACAAGACGCGGGTGGCGAACAAGACCGAGTTGCTGGTGTTCCTGACGCCGAAGGTGATCACGGATCGGAATACGGCGCTGGGGCGGTGAAGTCCAGATTTGCTGGATTGAGCATGAACAATAAGTTTGGGAGGGTGGCGATGCGCCTGAAAAATTTGGTGAAGATGTGTGGCTGCGTTCTGGCTTCTGTGCTGCTGATCGCGTGTGGCGGTGGCGGTGGGGATGCCGGCAGTACTCCGTTCACTCCACCGACGTCCGGAGGAACGGATGCGACCGCGAGTGCGACCGCAGCAGATTTACTGGTGTCGCTGAGCAACACCAGTTTGAGTAATTCAGGCACAAACACGGTCTCTGTAACAGTGACGGCAGTCAATGCCTCACGGGTAGCCGTGGCCAATGTGCCTGTGACCATTTCGGTTGATAACAATGCCGTGGCAGTTGTCGGTGGCAGCGCCACTGGTGCGGATGGAAAACTCACTGCGACGGTTCAGACCGGCACGGATCGATCGAACCGCATCGTCACGGTTACGGCTACGAGCGGCAGCATTAGCAAGTCTGCGTCGTTTTTCATTATCGGCTCCAAGATCGACGCGAGTGTTTTGCAGGCCGTGTTGGCACCGGGTGCAAGTGGACAGATCCAATACCGGCTAACCGATGTCAACAGCAATCCGATGGTCGGGCTACCTATCGTTGTGACGGGCCCCGGCATCACGTCGGCCTCGGCAACGACAGATGCCAACGGTTCCTATGCCTTCAACTATGTGGCACCGACAACGGCAGGCAATCTGACCATCACGGCCAATGCGGGCGGGGTGACGTCGGTGCAGACCGTGATTGTCCAATCCGGAGTTGGCACGATTCCGGCTGTTTCGACGCCGATCTTGTCAGCTGACGTCAAGGCCAATCCCAGTGTCGTGTCGGTCAACAGTACGTCGTCCAACAACCGCTCCGAGGTCAGGGCGCAGTTCCTCGGCGCAGGCAATGCCCCGCTTGCCAACGTCAGAGTGCGGTTCGACCTGAACGGTGACGTGAACAGCATTGGCGGAACGCTGTCCTCAGGTAGCAATGTGGTCTATTCCGACGTGAACGGCTTGGCTACGACGTCCTACATCCCCGGTGCGCGACAGAGTCCGACTGACGGCGTGACAATACGAGCTTGCTACTACGTCAACGACAGCGACGCGTCGGCGGGTGCTTGCGCGGCGTCGGCCATCACGCAATTGACGGTCAATTCGGAACCGCTTGCGATTTCCATTGGCACTGATAACACCATTTCCGACGGGGCGGGTGGTCTCGCCTACATCAAGAAATACGTTGTATTGGTCGTTGATTCAGCCGGCCAAGCAAAGGCCGGTGTGCAGATTACCCCATCGATCGACTTGGTTTCCTATGCCAAAGGCTTTTATGTCAATCCTGGGGCATGGACACGCTCGACGGGTGCCGGGGGTTATTTGTCGGCTTCATGTATCAATGAGGACGTCAATCGCAATGGTGTGCTCGAAACAGGTGAGGATGTCAACGGCAATTTGCAACTGGATCCTCGTAAGTCAGATGTTGCCATCAGCATGATCGGTACAGGCATCACCGATAGCAGCGGGGTCGCGACTTTGCAGATCCTCTATCCGAAGAACGTTGCAACGTGGGTCGACTACAAGATTCTGGTCACCGCTGGTGTATCGGGCACTGAAGGACGTGCCACGTGGAGCGACACGCTCGGGGCCGCAGCGTCTGAATTCACAGCGGAGACGCCCCCCTCATTTGTAGTCAGTCCATATGGTGCTGGTGATCCAAGTCGTACGGCTGTTGAGGAATGTACGGTAGCAAATTGAGTCCCTGTTCTGGCACTTCATGTGGAGTCCCTTGGTGCGCAAGGTGGCGCTTTTTCTGAACGTGGCCAGATTGCTCGATTTGACGGTCACAATGCCGGCTGGTCAGAAATACACGTTCGAGATTGGAACCATCAACTAGTGGGCGATCACCCGCAGAGGCGCCTGCAGAGGCGCTGACACGCTCGATCAGCCTGGTCGCCATGCCAGGCGCCGGCAAATCCACCGCCGGCCGTCATCTTGCACACGCCTTGGATGTGCCCTTCATCGACACCGATCACGAGATCGAGCGTCGGATCGGCTGTTCCATCCGCTCTTTCTTCGAGCGCGAGGGCGAAGCGGCCTTTCGCGATCTCGAGCAGGAAGTGGTGTGCGAACTCGTGCAGCGCGAGCCCCATGTCATCGCCACCGGCGGTGGCACGGTGCTGCGCGAAGCCAATCGCCGGGCCTTGCGCGAGGGCAGCACGGTGCTCTATCTGCGCGCCACGCCCGAAGAACTGTTTCGCCGCCTGCGCCACGACACCCACCGGCCGCTGCTGCAGGTGGCCGATCCGCTGCGCAAGCTGCGGGACCTCTACCGCGACCGCGATCCGCTGTACCGCGAAACCGCCCAGTTCGTCATCGACACCGGTCGTCCGTCGGTGGCCTCGCTGGTCAACATGGTGCTGATGCAGCTCGAACTGGCCGGGCTGGTCGATCCGAACCAGGTGCCGTCGAGCGTGCTGCCGCGCCAGCCGCGCACGCCGACCTGAGCGCGCCAGCCGGCGGGTCGTGCGGGCCGACCCCGCCGGTACACTGGCTGCATGAATGCTGCAACGCCAACCTCCTTGCCCTTTGCCCTGGTCCCGGTCGCGCTGGCCGACCGCAGTTACGACATCCTGATCGGCAGCGGGCTGATCGCCTGGCAGGCCAGCTGGGCCGGCCTGCCGGCCGCGAGCACGGCGGTGATCGTGAGCAACACCACCGTGGCGCCGCTCCATGCCGCGCGGGTGCGCGAGGCGCTGCAGTCGCATTACCGGCGCGTGCTGTGCGTCGAGTTGCCCGACGGCGAGGTCCACAAGGACTGGCAGACGCTCAACCTGATCTTCGATCACCTGCTGGCCAACGCCTGCGACCGCAAGACCGTGCTGGTGGCGCTGGGCGGCGGTGTGATCGGCGACATGACCGGCTTCGCCGCCGCCTGCTACATGCGCGGCGTGCCCTTCGTGCAGGTGCCGACCACGCTGCTGGCGCAGGTCGATTCGTCGGTGGGCGGCAAGACCGCCGTCAACCATCCGCTGGGCAAGAACATGATCGGCGCGTTCTACCAGCCGGTGCGCGTGATCTGCGACCTCGACACGCTCGACACCCTGCCGCCGCGCGAACTCGCTGCCGGACTGGCCGAGGTGATCAAGTACGGGCCGATTGCGGACGGCGGTTTTCTCGACTGGATCGAGGTGAATCTCGATGCGCTGCTGGCCCGTGACAAGGCTGCGCTCGCACACGCCGTGCGGCGCTCCTGCGAGATCAAGGCCGAGGTGGTGGGTGGCGACGAGCGCGAGAGTGGCCGGCGTGCCATCCTCAATTTCGGCCACACCTTCGGCCACGCGATCGAGGCGGGCATGGGGTATGGCGCCTGGCTGCACGGCGAGGCGGTCGGTTGCGGCATGGTGATGGCGGCCGATCTGTCGGCGCGGCTGGGCCTGATGCCCGCGGCGTTCGTGTCGCGCCTGCGTCACATCTGCGAGCGGGCCGGCCTGCCGGTGCGGGCACCGCGGCTCGATGCCACGCACAACGTCGAGCGTTACCTGGAGCTGATGCAGGTCGACAAGAAGGCCGAGGACGGCCAGATCCGCTTCGTCGTGATCGACGCCATGGGCAGCGCACGCATGCAGGCGGCACCCGAGGCACTGGTGCGCCAGGTCATCGAGGCGGCTTGCGCCTGAGGCCGTGCCGAACGATCCGAAGCCGCTCGCCAGGCACCGCACTCGCCCGATCGGGCACGATCGGCCCGCAGGCGCGGCAGGCCCGCATCTGCTGACGCGGCCGGCCACGGCGATGGCGGTCTACGCCAGCGATCCGGCCATCAGCCGCGGCCGGCGTCACGCCGAAGAGCCGGCGCCGACACGCAACCCGTTTCAGCGCGACCGCGATCGCATCGTGCACAGCACGGCGTTCCGGCGGCTGGTCTACAAGACGCAGGTGTTCCTCAACCACGAGGGCGACCTGTTCCGCACCCGCCTGACGCACACGCTCGAGGTGGCGCAACTCGGCCGCTCGATCGGGCGCGCGCTCGGTCTGCACGAGGATCTGATCGAGGCGATCGCGCTCGCCCACGATCTCGGCCACACGCCCTTCGGCCATGCCGGCCAGGATGCCTTGCACGAGCGCATGCGCGGCCACGGCGGCTTCGAGCACAACCTGCAGAGCCTGCGGGTGGTCGACGTGCTCGAGGAGCGTTACCCCGCCTTCGACGGCCTGAACCTGAGCTTCGAGACCCGCGAAGGCATCCTCAAGCACTGCCCGCTGCGGGTGGCGCGCTGGATCGACCAGCACGAACCCGGTGGCATCGGCCGGCGCTTCATCGAGCGCAGCCAGCCGAGCCTGGAGGCGCAACTGGCCAACCTGGCCGACGAGATCGCCTACAACGCCCACGACGTCGACGACGGCGTGCGCTCGGGCCTGATCACGCTCGATCAGGCCTGCAGCCTGCCGCTGCTGGCCCGTCATCGCGACGCGGCACTGCGCGAGCACCCGTCGCTGGCGCAGGGCAAGCAGCGCCGGCTGCTGTTCGAGACGCTGCGGCGCATGCTGTCGGCGCAGGTCTACGACGTCATCGACGCCACCGCCGCGGCGCTGCGCCGTCACGCCCCGCGCAGCGCCGACGAGGTTCGGCAGCTGCCGCCGCTGGTGCAGTTCAGCCCCGCCATGCGCGCGGCCAGCACCGATCTGAAACGCTGGCTGTACCGCTCGCTGTACCGCCACCCGCAGGTCATGGCCAGCACCGAGCCGGCAAAGCGCATCGTGGCGGAACTGTTCGACGCCTACGTGGCCCGGCCGAGCGAAATGCCGGCCGACTACGCCGGTGCCCCGCTGCTGCACCGCTCGGTGTCTGACTACATCGCTGGCATGACCGACCGTTTCGCGATCCGCGAACACGAGCGGCTGACCGGCGCGCGCCTGTTCGAGCGCGTGCCGGGCTGAGCGCGGTGGCTCAGGCTTCGGTCGGCAGGAAACCTTCGATCGACAGGTAACGCTCACCGGTGTCGTAGTTGAAGCCCAGCACGCGTGCGCCGGCCGGCAGTTCGGGCAGTTTCTGGGCGATGGCGGCCAGCGTGGCGCCGCTGGAGATGCCCACCAGCAGGCCTTCTTCGCGGGCGCAGCGGCGTGCCATCTCGCGCGCCGCCTCGGCTTCGACCTGGATCACGCCGTCGAGCAGCGCGGTGTGCAGGTTCTTCGGGATGAAACCCGCGCCGATGCCCTGGATCGGGTGCGGCGCCGGCTTGCCGCCGCTGATCACCGGCGACGCGGTGGGCTCGACGGCGTAGACCTTCAGGTTCGGCCAGGCGGCCTTGAGCACCTGCGCGCAGCCGGTGATGTGGCCGCCGGTGCCCACGCCGGTGATCAGCGCGTCGAGCCCTTCGGGAAAATCGGCCAGGATTTCCTGCGCCGTGGTGCGCACGTGCACGGCGATGTTGGCCTCGTTCTCGAACTGCTGCGGCATCCAGCCGCCGGGCGTGGTCTCGACCAGCTCCTGCGCCTTGGCGATCGCGCCCTTCATGCCTTCGGCGCGCGGTGTCAGCACGAACTTCGCACCGTAGGCCAGCATCAGGCGGCGGCGCTCGACGCTCATGCTGTCGGGCATCACCAGCACCAGCTGATAACCCTTGACCGCGGCCACCATCGCCAGGCCGACGCCGGTGTTGCCGGAGGTCGGCTCGATGATCGTGCTGCCCGGCTTGAGCGCGCCGCCGGCTTCGGCGGCTTCGATCATCGACAGGGCGATGCGGTCCTTGATCGAGCCGCCGGGGTTGCTGCGCTCGGACTTGATCCAGACTTCCGCCGCCGCGCCGTACAGGCGATTGACGCGGATGTGCGGGGTGTTGCCGATGGTGGCGAGGACGTCTGCGGCTCTCATGGGTGGGGGTCTCCGTTGTGGGGTGTTGCAGATTCTGTCGCATCGACGCAGGATGCGCCGCGGCTGACAATCGCCGTTTCACTGACGCCTTGCCATGGCTCGCCTGCCCCGCCTCGCTCTCGCCGGCATGCCGCACCACGTGCTGCAGCGCGGCCATCACCACCAGCCGGTCTTTGTCGACGACGACGACCGCCGCGCCTATCTGCAGGCCTTGCAGGAGGCGGCTGCCAACCTGCGCGTGGCCGTGCACGCCTACGTGCTGCTCGACGATCAGGTGCAGCTGCTGCTGACGCCGCCGAGTGCGCAGGCGCTGAGCCGCCTGATGCAGGCGGTCGGCCGGCGCTACGTGAGTGCCTACAACCGCCGCCACCAGCGCGCCGGCACCTTGTGGGACGGCCGGTTCCGGGCCGCGGTGCTCGACGAGCAGAGTCACCTGCTGGCTTGCGCGCGGGCGATCGAGCAGAGCCCGCAAGTCGCCGGCCGGGTGGGCCGGGCGATCGACTGGCCGTGGTCGAGCGCCGCCCACCATGTCGGCAGCCGGCGTGATCCGCTGCTGACGGTGCATCGGCGCTACTGGGCGCTCGGCAATACCCCTTTCGAGCGCGAACTCGCCTGGCAGCGCCTGCTCGACGAGCCGCTGCCCGCGGCATCGCGGCAACAGATCGTCCACGCCGTCAATCAGGGCTGGGCGATCGGATCGGGTGCATTTCTTGCCTCGATGGCCCATTCGACCGCGCGTCCCTTGGCCCCCAGGCCTCGGGGCCGCCCGCCCGGCGCACCGAAGCGGGACAAGTTGCCGGCTGCGTGAACACTGTTGGTGCGTGGAAGGGCTTGTTGATATGTCCCTATTTAATTGTGCTGATTTGAGTTCGGATCTTTAAATGGAGTCTGACCCCATTTAATTGAGGTTGACTTCACGCTGCACTGCAGTAAATTGCGTGCGTTTTCATGAAATTGCCAGGAGTGCGCCATGAGTCAGGCTGCCTCGGGACCCGCGTCCCAAGCTGAAATCCAATCCCTTGCTGCCCACGGTCTGTACGACCCGGCCCACGAGAAAGACGCCTGCGGCGTCGGTTTCGTCGCGCACATCAAGGGCACCAAGGCGCACTCGATCGTCGAGCAGGGCCTGAAGATCCTCGAGAACCTCGACCATCGCGGCGCCGTCGGCGCCGATGCGCTGATGGGCGACGGTGCGGGCATCCTGCTCCAGGTGCCCGATGAACTGTTTCGCGCCGAGATGGCCGCGCAGGGCGTCGAGCTGCCGCCGCTGGGCGAATACGGCGTCGGCATGATCTTCCTGCCCAAGGAACACGCCTCCCGCCTGGCCTGCGAGCAGGAGCTCGAGCGCGCCGTCAAGGCCGAGGGCCAGGTGCTGCTGGGCTGGCGCGACGTGCCGGTCGACGCGGCGATGCCGATGTCGCCCACCGTGCGCACCACCGAGCCGGTGATCCGCCAGATCTTCATCGGCCGTGGCGCCGACGTGATCGTGCCCGATGCGCTCGAGCGCAAGCTCTACGTCATCCGCAAGACCGCCTCGGCCGCGATCCAGGCGCTCAAGCTGACGCACAGCCGCGAGTACTACGTGCCCAGCATGTCGTGCCGCACGATCATCTACAAGGGCCTGCTGCTGGCCGACCAGGTCGGCAAGTACTACCTCGACCTGCAGAACCCGGCCTGCACCTCGGCGCTGGCGCTGGTGCACCAGCGTTTCTCGACCAACACCTTCCCCGAGTGGCCGCTGGCCCACCCGTACCGGATGGTGGCGCACAACGGCGAGATCAACACCGTCAAGGGCAACTTCAACTGGATGCGCGCCCGCGAAGGCGTCATGAAGTCGCCGGTGCTGGGTGACGACCTGAAGAAGCTCTACCCGATCAGCTTCGAGGGCCAGTCCGACACCGCCACCTTCGACAACGCGCTCGAGCTGCTGACGATGTCGGGCTACTCGCTGGCGCACGCCGCGATGATGATGATCCCGGAGGCCTGGGAACAGCACACCACGATGGACGAGCGGCGTCGCGCGTTCTACGAGTACCACGCCGCGATGATCGAACCGTGGGACGGCCCGGCCGCAATGGTCTTCACCGACGGCAAGCAGATCGGCGCCACGCTGGACCGCAACGGCCTGCGCCCGGCGCGCTACATCGTCACCGACGACGACCTGGTCGTGATGGCCTCCGAGGCCGGCGTGCTGCCGATCCCCGAGAACAAGATCGTGCGCAAGTGGCGCCTGCAGCCGGGCAAGATGTTCCTGATCGACTTCGAGCAGGGCCGCATCGTCGACGACGAGGAGCTGAAGAACCAGTTCGCGTCGGCCAAGCCGTATCGGCAGTGGATCGAGAACGTGCGCATCAAGCTCGGCACCATCCCGGCCGGCGAGACGCAGGCGCCGGTGTTTGCCGAGTCGCTGCTCGACCGCCAGCAGGCCTTCGGCTACACGCAGGAGGACATCAAGTTCCTGCTCGCGCCGATGGCCGCCAACGGCGAAGAAGGCATCGGCTCGATGGGCAACGACTCGCCGCTGGCGGTGCTGTCGGACAAGAACAAGCCGCTGTTCAACTACTTCAAGCAGCTGTTCGCGCAGGTCACCAACCCGCCGATCGACCCGATCCGCGAAGCGATCGTGATGTCGCTCGACAGCTTCATCGGCCCCAAGCCGAACCTGCTCGACATCAACGCGGTGAACCCGCCGATGCGGCTCGAGGTCAGCCAGCCGGTGCTCGACTTCGCCGACATGGCGCGCCTGCGCGGCATCGAGCGCCACACCGGCGGCAAGTTCAAGTCGTACGAGCTCAACATCGTCTATCCGCTGGCCTGGGGCGCCGAAGGCGTCGAGGCCAAGCTGGCGTCGCTGTGCGCCGAAGCCGTGGACGCGATCAAGAGCGGCCACAACATCCTGATCATCACCGACCGCTGGATGGACCGCGAGCTGGTGGCGATCCCCGCGCTGCTGGCGCTGTCGGCTGTCCACCATCACCTGGTGCGTGAAGGCCTGCGCACGACCGCCGGCCTGGTGGTCGAGACCGGCTCGGCGCGCGAGGTGCATCACTTCGCGGTGCTGGCCGGCTACGGTGCCGAAGCCGTGCACCCCTACCTGGCGCTCGAGACCCTGGCCGACCTGCACAAGGAACTGCCGGGCAACCTGAGCGCCGACAAGGCGATCTACAACTACGTCAAGGCGGTCGGCAAGGGTCTGTCGAAGATCATGTCCAAGATGGGCGTGTCGACCTACATGTCGTACTGCGGTGCGCAGCTGTTCGAGGCGATCGGCCTCAACAAGGACCTGATCGCCAAGTACTTCCGCGGCACGCCCACGCAGGTCGAGGGCATCGGCGTGTTCCAGGTCGCCGAAGAGGCGATCCGCAACCACCGCGCCGCGTTCGGCGACGACCCGGTGCTGGCCAACATGCTCGACGCTGGCGGCGAATACGCCTGGCGCAGCCGCGGTGAAGAGCACATGTGGACGCCCGACGCGATCGCCAAGCTGCAGCACAGCACGCGCGCCAACAAGTTCGACACCTACAAGGAATACGCGCAGATCGTCAACGATCAGAACAAGCGTCACCTGACGCTGCGCGGCCTGTTCGAGTTCAAGCTCGACCCGAGCAAGGCGATCCCGCTGGAAGAAGTCGAATCGGCGGCCGAGATCGTCAAGCGTTTCGCCACCGGCGCGATGTCGCTGGGCTCGATCAGCTCCGAGGCGCACTCGACGCTGGCGATCGCGATGAACCGCATCGGCGGCAAGTCCAACACCGGCGAAGGCGGCGAGGATCCGGCGCGTTATCGCAACGAGCTCAAGGGCATCAAGATCACCGACGGCACCAAGGTGTCGGACGTGATCGGCGCCAAGGTGATCGAAGCCGACTACACGATGAAGGACGGCGACAGCCTGCGCTCGAAGATCAAGCAGGTGGCGTCGGGCCGTTTCGGCGTCACGACCGAGTACCTGGTGTCGGCCGACCAGATCCAGATCAAGATGGCCCAGGGCGCCAAGCCGGGCGAGGGCGGCCAGCTGCCGGGCGGCAAGGTGTCCGAGTACATCGGCCGTCTGCGTCACTCGGTGCCGGGCGTGGGCCTCATCAGCCCGCCGCCGCACCACGACATCTACTCGATCGAGGATCTGGCGCAGCTGATCCACGACCTGAAGAACGTCAATCCGGCCTCGTCGATCAGCGTCAAGCTGGTGTCGGAAGTGGGCGTGGGCACCATCGCCGCGGGCGTGACCAAGTGCAAGGCCGACCACATCGTGATCGCCGGCCATGACGGCGGCACGGGCGCCTCGCCCTGGTCGTCGATCAAGCACGCGGGCACGCCGTGGGAACTGGGTCTGGCCGAAACCCAGCAGACCCTGGTGCTGAACCGCCTGCGCGGCCGTGTGCGTGTGCAGGCCGACGGCCAGATGAAGACCGGCCGCGACGTCGTCATCGGCGCGCTGCTGGGCGCCGACGAATTCGGCTTCGCGACCGCGCCGCTGGTGGTCGAGGGCTGCATCATGATGCGCAAGTGCCACCTCAACACCTGCCCGGTGGGCGTGGCCACGCAGGACCCGGTGCTGCGCGCCAAGTTCACCGGCAAGCCCGAGCACGTCGTCAACTTCTTCTTCTTCATCGCCGAAGAAGCGCGCCAGATCATGGCGCAGCTGGGCATCCGCAAGTTCGACCAGCTGATCGGCCGCGCCGACCTGCTCGACACCAAGAAGGCGATCCAGCACTGGAAGGCCCGCGGCCTGGACTTCAGCCGAGTCTTCCACCTGCCGGCGGTGCCGGCCGATGTGCCGCGCCTGCATGTGTCGAACCAGGATCACGGGCTCGAGAAGGCGCTCGACAACAAGCTCATCACGAAGGCGAAAGCCGCGATCGAGAAGGGCGAGAAGGTCCAGTTCATGGAGGACGCGCGCAACGTCAACCGCTCGGTCGGCGCGATGCTGTCGGGCGAGCTGATCAAGCACCATCCGGACGGCCTGCCCGACCAGTCGATCTTCGTGCAGATGGAAGGCACCGGCGGCCAGAGCTACGGCGCCTTCCTGGCCAACGGCATCACCTTTTACCTGATCGGCGAGGCCAACGACTACACCGGCAAGGGCCTGTCGGGTGGCCGCATCGTGGTGCGTCCGTCGATCGAGTTCCGCGGCGATGCGTCGAAGAACATCATCATCGGCAACACCGCGCTGTTCGGCGCCACCAGCGGCGAGGCCTTCTTCCGCGGCGTGGGCGGCGAGCGCTTCGCGGTGCGTCTGTCGGGCGCGACCACGGTGGTCGAAGGCACCGGCGACCACGGCTGCGAGTACATGACCGGCGGCACGGCGGTCGTGCTGGGCAGGACCGGGCGCAACTTCGCCGCCGGCATGTCGGGTGGCATCGCCTACGTCTACGACGAGGACGGCAGCTTCGCCAGCCGCTGCAACACCGCGATGGTGGCGCTCGACAAGGTGCTGTCGGCCGCCGAGCAGGAGAAGACGGTCGATCTCGCCACTTGGCACAAGGGCCAGACCGACGAGGCCTTGCTCAAGAAGCTGATCGAGGACCATCACCGCTGGACCGGCTCGCTGCGCGCCCGCGACATCCTCGACAACTGGACCGAGGCGCGTGGCCGCTTCGTGAAGGTGTTCCCGCACGAGTACAAGCGCGCGCTGGGCGAGATGGGTGCCACGCAGGCGGCCGATGCCACGATCGCCAAGGCCAAGGGCGGTGACAAGGGCGACAAGAAGGGCACGACCAAGGTCGTCCCGGCCAAGTAAAGCGAGCCCCCGCCGCGCGCCGGGCGCGCGGCGAACGCCGATCAACCTAAAGATTGAAGATTCACCATGGGCAAGGTCACTGGTTTTCTCGAATACGAGCGGCTCGAAGAGGGCTACGAGCCGGTCGAGAAACGCGTCAAGAACTACAAGGAATTCGTCATCGGCCTGAAGGCTGACGATTCCAAGGTGCAGGCTGCGCGCTGCATGGACTGCGGCACGCCGTTCTGCAACAACGGCTGCCCGGTCAACAACATCATCCCGGACTTCAACGATCTGGTGTATCGCGGCGACTGGCAAAACGCCATCACCATCCTGCACAGCACCAACAACTTCCCCGAGTTCACCGGCCGCATCTGCCCGGCACCCTGCGAAGCGGCTTGCACGCTCAACGTCAACGACGACGCGGTGGGCATCAAGTCGATCGAGCACGCGATCATCGACCGCGCCTGGGAAGAGGGCTGGGTCGTGCCGCAGCCGCCCAAGGTCAAGACCGGCAAGAAGATCGCCGTGGTCGGCTCCGGCCCCGCGGGCATGGCGGCGGCGCAGCAGCTCGCGCGTGCCGGTCATGCCGTGACGCTGTTCGAGAAGAACGACCGCGTCGGCGGCCTGCTGCGTTACGGCATCCCCGACTTCAAGATGGAGAAGACCCACATCGACCGCCGCGTCAAGCAGATGGAGGCCGAGGGTGTGGTCTTCCGCACCGGCGTGCTGGTGGGCGAGTGGCCGAAAGACGGACCCGCCAGCAAGGTCACCAACTGGGCCAAGGAAAGCATCAGCGCCGACCAGCTCAAGGCCGAGTTCGATGCCGTGCTGCTGACCGGTGGCTCCGAGCAGAGCCGCGACCTGCCGGTGCCGGGCCGTGATCTGGACGGCATCCATTTCGCGATGGAATTCCTGCCGCAGCAGAACAAGCTCAACGCGGGCGACAAGCTCAAGGGCCAGCTGCGTGCCGATGGCAAGAACGTGATCGTGATCGGTGGCGGCGACACCGGCAGCGATTGCGTGGGCACCAGCAACCGCCACGGTGCGGTCAGCGTGACGCAGTTCGAGGTCATGCCGCAGCCGCCGGTCGAAGAGAACCGCCCGCTGACCTGGCCGTACTGGCCGCTCAAGCTGCGCACCTCGTCGAGCCACGAAGAAGGCTGCAGCCGCGAGTTCGCGATCTCCACCAAGGAGTTCATCGGCGAAAAGGGCCGCGTCACCGGCCTGAAGACCGTGCATGTCGAGTTCAAGGACGGCAAGCTGGTCGACATCCCCGGCACCGAGAAGGAATACAAGGCCGACCTGGTGCTGCTGGCGATGGGCTTCGTCAATCCGGTGGCGACCGTGCTCGATGCCTTCGGCGTCGAGAAGGATGGCCGCGGCAATGCCAAGGCCGGCGTCGACGAGGTCGGCGGCTACAAGACCAATGTCGCCAAGGTGTTCGTCGCCGGTGACATGCGCCGCGGCCAGTCGCTGGTGGTGTGGGCGATCCGCGAAGGCCGCCAGGCCGCGCGCGCGGTCGACGAGTTCCTGATGGGGGCGACGACGCTGCCGCGCTGAGCCCCTGCGCTCGGTCCGAAGCCGCCTGCGGGCGGCTTTTTGCTTGCCGACTTTGCAACCCGGAAAAACGCGCCCTGGTGCTTTCCCCTATCATTTGCCCGTTTTTGCCGTGACGGATCCCCCGTCCCGGCCCGGATCGGAACCCGAATTGCACGCCACTGCTTCACTCGATGCCCCTTCGGTCGCCCCGCTGGTCGAACTGCGTTCGGTCACTTGCGGATACGGCGATCGGGTCATCCTGCGCGACGTGAACCTGACGGTGCCGCGCGGTTCGGTGGTCGGCCTGATGGGCACTTCGGGTGGCGGCAAGACGACGGTGCTGCGCCTGATCGGGCGACAGCTCGGCGCGATGTCGGGCCAGGTGCTGTTCGATGGCGTGGACATCGCCAGGCTCGATCGCCAGGGCCTGCACGAGGCGCGTCGGCGCATGGGCATGCTGTTCCAGTTCGGCGCGCTGTTCACCGACCTGTCGGTGTTCGACAACGTCGCCTTTCCGTTGCGCGAGCACACCCGGCTCGGCGAGGAAATGATCCGCGACCTGGTGCTGATGAAGCTCGATGCGGTCGGCCTGCGCGGCGCCCGTGACCTGATGCCCAGCCAGATCTCGGGCGGCATGAGCCGGCGCGTGGCGCTGGCCCGCGCGATCGCGCTCGACCCCGAACTGATCATGTACGACGAGCCTTTCGCCGGCCTCGACCCGATCTCGATGGGCGTGGCCGCGCGCCTGATCCGCGAGCTCAACGATGCGCTGGGTGTGACCAGCATCGTCGTCTCCCACGATGTCGACGAGACCTTCCTGATCGCCGACCACATCGTCTTCATCGCCAACGGCAGCATCGCCGCGCAGGGCACGCCCGACGAGATGCGCGCCAGCGACGATCCGCTGGTCCGGCAGTTCGTCAGCGCCGCGGCCGATGGCCCGGTGCGCTTCCATTACCCCGCGGTGCCTGCACTCGACGATTACCGACTGGGGGTGCCGCGATGAGCTGGGGACTGTCGGATCTGGGTTATTCGGTGCGCTGCAAGCTGGCCGACATCGGCCTGGCGACGCGCCTGCTGCTGCGCCTGCTGGTGCTCACGCCGGTGGCCCTGCGGCGCTGGCGGCTGGTGTTCGACCAGATCCATTTCCTCGGCAACCATTCGCTGGCGATCATCGGCGTGTCGGGGCTGTTCGTCGGTTTCGTGCTCGGGCTGCAGGGGTATTACACGCTGCAGCGCTACGGCTCGTCCGAGGCGCTCGGCCTGCTGGTGGCGCTGTCGCTGGTGCGTGAACTCGGGCCGGTGGTGACGGCGCTGCTGTTTGCCGGTCGGGCCGGCACCGCGTTGACGGCCGAGATCGGCCTGATGAAGTCGGGCGAACAGCTCGCCGCGATGGAGATGATGGCCGTCGACCCGATCCAGCGCGTGCTGGCGCCGCGTTTCATCGGCGGCATGGTGGCGATGCCCTTGCTGGCCGCGGTGTTCAGCGCGGTCGGCATCATCGGCGGCTGGCTGGTCGGCGTCGTGATGATCGGTGTCGACGCCGGCTCGTTCTGGTCGCAGATGCAAGGCGGCGTCGATGTCTTCAAGGACATCGGCAACGGCGTCATCAAGAGCGTGGTGTTCGCGCTCATCGTCACGTTCATCGCCCTGTTGCAGGGCTACGAATGCCAGCCCACGCCCGAAGGGGTCGCGCGAGCGACCACCCGCACCGTGGTGGTGTCGTCGCTGGCGGTGCTGGCGTTCGACTTCGTGCTCACCGCGCTGATGTTCTCGATTTGAAGATGCACGGAGGAACCCTTGCAAAAATCCCGTCATGACCTCTGGGTCGGCCTGTTCGTCGCCATCGGCGCGGCCGCCCTGCTGTTCCTCGCGCTGAAGGCCGGCAATCTGCTGGCGATCTCGTTCGAGCCCACCTACCAGGTCGTCGCCCGCTTCGACAACATCGGCGGCCTGAAACCGCGTGCGGCGGTCAAGAGCGCCGGCGTGGTGGTGGGGCGGGTGGCCAGCATCACCTTCGACGACAAGAGCTACCAGGCCAGCGTGCACCTCGATCTCGAACGGCGCTTCGCCTTCCCGAAGGACAGCTCGGCCAAGATCCTGACCGCCGGCCTGCTGGGCGAGCAGTACATCGGCCTCGAGCCCGGCCCGGCCGAGAACAACCTGGCCGCCGGCGACGTCATCAGCCAGACCCAGTCGGCCGTGGTGCTCGAGACTCTGCTCAGCCAGTTCCTCTACAACAAGGCGGCCGACGCAGGAAGCGGTGACGGAGCCGCCAAGTGAGACGGCTCCTGACATCCGCCCTGCTGGCGTCGACCCTGTTCGCCGGGTGTGCCACGGCGCACAAGCCCGATCCGATCGAGCCCTGGAACCGCGGTGTCTTCGCCTTCAACGAGGCGGTCGATGCCGCCGTGATCAAGCCGGTGGCCACGGTCTATCGCGACGTGCTGCCGGCGCCGGTGCGCCGCGGTGTCACCAACTTCTTCAGCAACATCCACGACATCTGGTCGGCCACCAACCTGTTCATGCAGGGCCGGGTGCGCGACGGGTTTTCGGATGTGGCGCGCTTCGGCACCAACACCGTGTTCGGGGCGCTGGGCCTGTTCGACGTGGCCAGCGAAATCGGTCTCGAGCGCCACGGCGAGGACCTCGGCCAGACCCTCGGCCACTGGGGCGTGCCGGCGGGCGCCTACATCGTCTGGCCCGTGTTCGGGCCGTCGACCCTGCGCGATTCGCTCGACATCCCGTTCGATACCGTCCTGAGTCCGTCCGGTTTCGTCTCGCCCGAATCCGCGGCCTATGCGCTCACGGGCGTGCGCGTCATCAACCTGCGCGCCGACCTGATCAAGGCCACCGACCTGATCGACCAGATCGCGCTCGACAAGTACACCTTCGTGCGAGATGCCCATCTGCAACGCCGCCTCAATCTGGTCTACAACGGCAACCCGCCCGAATCGGACGACGAGGAACCGTATCTCGATCCTTCCGACGACGGCGATCTGCCGTCTCCGCCCGCGCCCCAGGGTGCCGTGGTGCCTGCCGAAGGCGCCGCCTCCGCGGTTGCGAATCCCGCCTCGGCTCCGCGCTGAAGCGACCTGCCAACCGGGCCCGATCCAGCCGCCTGTCCTCCTCAGCCCGTCATGGGCCGTTGAAGCAGCGCAGCCATCCGGCCTGTCACTAGGAACAACACAATGCTGATGCGTTATTGGACGGCCCTCGTGGCCACTGTCTTCCTGCTCCTGGGCTCTGCCGCGCACGCCGAAACGGCGCCCGATGCGCTGGTCAAGCAGCTCTCGACCGAGGTGATCGACACCGTCAAGGCCGACAAGGAGATCCAGGCCGGCGACGTGCGCAAGGTCATCGCGCTGGTCGACTCCAAGGTGCTGCCGCACGTGAACTTCCAGCGCATGACCTCGATGGCGGTCGGCCGCTACTGGCGCCAGGCCACGCCGGAGCAGAAGAGCCGGCTGCAGGACGAGTTCAAGGTGCTGCTGGTGCGCACCTATTCGGGCGCGCTCAGCCAGGTGCGCGACCAGTCGGTGGTGATGAAGCCCCTGCGTGCCCAGCCTGCCGACACCGAAGTGCTGGTGCGTACCGAGGTCAAGGGCAAGGGCGATCCGATCCAGCTCGACTACCGCCTCGAAAAATCCGGTGACACCTGGAAGATCTACGACGTCAACGTGCTCGGCGTGTGGTTGGTCGAAACCTACCGCTCCAGCTTCGCACAAGAAATTTCCGCGTCAGGAATCGATGGCCTCATCAGCAAATTGGCCGAGCGCAACAAGGCACCGGCCGCCAAGAGCTGATAACGGTCCGACAGAAAAGTGCATCCATGCTGAGCCTGCCTGAACGCCTGACCCACGTCGAAACGCCACCGACGTTGCGCAGTCTTTTTGCCGAGATGGACGCCTTGCCCGCGGGCACGTCGGTCGTCATCGATGGCCATCAGCTGGGGCGCTTCGATTCGAGTGCCCTGGGCCTGCTGCTGTCGTGTCGCCGCCACGCCCAGACGCACGGACGCGGGTTTTCGACCCAGGCCCTGCCGCAGCGCCTGGTGCGCCTGGCCTCGCTCTACGGCCTGTCCGGCTGCATCTGAGCCTGCCGCTTGCGCGTCGCTGCGGCGGCGCTCATTCCGGCGATGCGTAGCGCTTGGCGCGCAGGTTCTTCTTGATCTCCTGCAGCATCGGGCGCAGCTCCGGCCCGAGTCGCAGCGACACGGCGGTGGTCAGGATGTCGATCACCGTCAGGTGCAGCAGGCGGCTGACCATCGGGCTGTAGCGGTCGTAGTCTTCCGGGTGATCGACCGCCAGCAGGATCTGCGCCTGGTGCGCCAGGGGTGAACCGCTGGCGCCGATCACGATGGTGTTCGCGCCCTTGCGTCGGGCGATCTCGGCGGCATCGAGCAGATCGCGGGTGCGGCCCGAGTTGGAGATCATCACGGCGCAATCGCCGGGCTCCAGCATCGTCGCGGCCATCACCTGCACGTGGCCGTCGCTGAAGGCGACGGCATGCACGCCCAGGCGAAAGAACTTGTGCTGCGCGTCCTGCGCCACGATGCCCGAATTGCCGACCCCGTAGAACTGGATGCGCTTGCCGGCACGCGCGGTGGCGGTGAGCGCCTCGATCGCGCGCTCCATCGCGTGCGTGGCGAGGTCGTTGCGGAACTTCAGCAGCGCGCTGACCGTGTTGTCGATCACCTTGACGATCAGGTCGTTGGGCTTGTCGTCCTCGTCGACCGCGCGGTGCACGAAGGGCACGCCCTCGTTGACGGTGCCGGCCAGCTTCAGCTTGAAGTCCGCCAGACCGTCATAGCCGACGCTGCGGCAGAAGCGCACCACCGTCGGCTTGCTGACGTGCGCCCGGTCGGCCAGTTCGGCCACCGGCAGGCTTGAAAAGCTGCGGGCATCGGCGAGCACCAGTTTGGCCACCCGCTGTTCGGCAGGCGAGAGTGCGGGCAGCGAGGCGCGGATTCGATCGAGCATGTTGGGTGCGTTCCGTGTGACACCGGCCGTTTCAGGGCCGGGCGTCAATGACGACGTGCCCGGGGCGACACGCCAGGGGTTGCCACGCCCGATCGGATCGGGCCAGCTCACTGCTCTTCGCTCCAAGCGAAGCCGTCGCGTGCGACCAGCGCGCTGGCCGCGGCCGGGCCCCAGCTGCCGGCAGCGTAACCGCGCGGGCCTTCGCCGCCGCTCTTGCGCTCGCGATCCCAGGCCTCGAGCACCGGTTCGACCCAGCGCCAGGCTTCTTCCTGCTCGTCGCTGCGCACGAACAGGTTCAGCCGCCCGGCGATCGCGTCGAGCAGCAGGCGCTCGTAGGCGCCCACCCGCTCGGTCGGGAAGGCCTTGTCGAAATCGAGGTCCAGCGACACCGGCGCCAGCGTGTCGCTGACGCCGCTGCCCTTGGCCGCCGACAGGTGCAGTTCCAGGCCGTCTTCGGGCTGCAGCTTGATCACCAGCTTGTTGGCGCGGTTGGTGCCCGGGAAGATCGGGTGCGGCACCGGCCGGAAGTTGACGACGATCTGCGCGTCGCGCGCGGCCAGCCGCTTGCCGGTGCGCAGGTAGAACGGCACGCCGGCCCAGCGCCAGTTCTGCACCTCGGTGCGGATGGCGACGAAGGTCTCGCAGTGGCTGCCCGTCGGCACCTTGACCTCGTCGAGGTAGGCCGGCACCTTCTTGCCGTCGACGTTGCCGGCGCGGTACTGGCCGCGCACCACGTCGCGCACCACGCTCTCGGCCGTGAACGGCTTGAGCGACTTCAGCACCTTGAGCTTCTCGTCGCGGATCGCGTCGGCGTCGTTGGTGCTGGGCGGCTCCATCGCGATCATCGTCAGCAGCTGCAGCGCATGGTTCTGGATCATGTCGCGCAGCGCGCCGGTGTTGTCGTAGTAGTCGCCGCGGGTGCCCACGCCCAGGCCTTCGGCCAGCGTGATCTGGATGTTGGAGATCGACTCGCGGCGCCACAGCGGCTCGAACAGCGCATTGCCGAAGCGCAGCGCCATCAGGTTCTGCACCGCCGGCTTGCCGAGGTAGTGGTCGATGCGGAACGCCTGGCGCTCGTTGAACACCGCCTTGACCACCTGGTTGATCTCCCGCGCGCTGCTCAGGTCGTGGCCCAGCGGCTTCTCCAGCACCACGCGCACGTGCGGCGCGTTCAGGCCGGCGTTGCCGAGCTGCTGGCAGATGGCGGTGAACAGGTGCGGGCTGGTCGCCAGGTAGAGCACCACGGTGTCGGCGCCGCGTTCGTCCAGCCAGGCCTTCAGGCCGGCGTAGTCGTCGGGCTGCGACAGGTCCATGCGGCGGTAGTGCAGCAGCTCGGCGAAACGCGCGAACTCGTCGTCGCTCGGGCGCTTCGAGCTTTCGACCTCGTGGAAACGCTCCTTGATGAAGGCCCGGTAGTCGTCGTCGCTGCGCTCGTCGCGCGCCACGGCCAGGATGCGCCCGCCCGCAGGCAGCTTGCCGTGGCGGAAGGCCTGGAACAGCGCGGGCATCAGCTTGCGCCACGTGAGGTCGCCGGTGCCACCAAAGAAGACGAGGTCGAAGGACATGGGTGAAGGCCTTTCGGTTGTACGACAGGGCTGTAACTGAGTTTCAGCATTGATGATGCATGAGTTTCTTTTTCGGGTCAATCCGGGCTTCAGCGCAATCGATACCGGTTGGCGTTTTGGCGGCTTTTCCCTGGTATCGACAGGGTTTGCGGCCTTCGCCGGCCCGCTGCTCGCGGCCGTAACTCGCTTGAACTCCAGGCCCGCGTGGTTGCGTTCTAATCGCCGAGTAGCCACCTGCCAACCGCCTCGCCATGAACCAGCTCGACCAACTCAAGCGCCTCACCACCGTGGTCGCCGACACCGGCAACTTCCTGCAGTTGGCGCAGTTCGCGCCGCAAGATGCCACCACCAACCCGTCGCTGATCCTCAAGGCGGTGCAGCAGGCCGAGTACGCGCCGCTGCTGACCGAAACCGTCGCCCGCCACCGCGGCCTGCCGCTCGACCAGGTGGTCGACCAGGTGCTGGTGCGCTTCGGCCTCGAGATCCTGAAGATCGTGCCCGGCCGCGTCTCGACCGAAGTCGACGCCCGCCTGAGCTTCGACACCGCCGCCACCGTGGCGCGCGCGCACCGCATCATCAATCTGTACGACGACGCCGGCATCGGCCGCGAGCGGGTGCTGATCAAGATCGCCTCCACCTGGGAAGGCATCCAGGCCGCCGCCGAGCTGGAGCGCGAGGGCATCCACTGCAACCTGACGCTGCTGTTCGCCTTCGCGCAGGCGGTGGCCTGCGGCGCAGCGGGCGTGCAGCTGATCTCGCCGTTCGTGGGCCGGATCTACGACTGGTACAAGAAGTCGGCCGGCGCCAACTGGGACGAGGCCGCGATGGCCGGTGCCAACGACCCCGGCGTGAAGTCGGTGGCGCAGATCTACAGCTACTACAAGAAGTTCGGCATCGCCACCGAGGTGATGGGCGCGAGCTTCCGCAACGTCGGCCAGATCACCGCGCTGGCCGGCTGCGACCTGCTGACCATCAGCCCCGACCTGCTGGCGCAATTGCAGGCCAGCGAGGAGCCGATCAGCGCCGCCCTCGACGCCGCCGCGGCCCGCGACGCCGCGATCGACGCGGTCCGCTACGACGAGCCCGGTTTCCGTTTCGCGCTCAACGAAGACGCGATGGCCACCGAGAAGCTTGCCGAAGGCATCCGCGCCTTCGCGGCCGATGCCGCCAAGCTCGACAAGATGATCCTGGCGCTCTGAGCCCGCGCCGCCCCACCGCAGGAGATACCGATGAACACACCCCGCTGTGACCAGACCGCGGCCTGGGCCGCGCTTGCCGCGCACCACCAGGGCGCCGGCCGCCAGTTCGACCTGCGCACCGCCTTCGGCGCCGACGCCGGCCGCTTCGACGCCTTCAGCCTGCAGGCGCCCGAGGTGTTCGCCGACCTGTCGAAGAACCACTGGGACGCCACCACCCGCGGCCTGCTGCTCGGCCTGGCGCGCCAGTGCCAGATCGAATCGCGCCGCGATGCCATGCTGGCCGGCGAGCCGATCAACCACACCGAAGGCCGCGCGGTGCTGCACACCGCCTTGCGCGCGCCGCGTGGCGCCGCACCTTTTTCGGACGACGTCCACGGCGTGCTCGACGCGATGCTGGCCTACGTCGAGCAGGTGCGCGACACCGCCACCAGCGGCATCAAGCACGTGGTCAACATCGGCATCGGCGGCTCGGATCTGGGCCCGCAGATGGTCGTGCCCGCGCTCGACGCCTACGCGCAGCGCGGCCTGCAGCTGCACTTCGTCTCCAACGTCGACGGCCACGACATCGCCCCGGTGCTGCGCGACCTGAACCCGCGCGAGACGCTGGTGATCGTCGCCTCCAAGACCTTCACCACCCAGGAAACGATGGCCAACGCGCAAGTCGCGCGCACCTGGTTCCTGGCCGGTTACGGCGAGGGTGGCGAGGCGGCGATCGCCAAGCACTTCGCGGCCAGCACCACCAACGTGGCGGCGGCCGCCAAGTTCGGCATCACCACCACCTTCGGTTTCTGGGACTGGGTCGGCGGGCGCTATTCGCTGTGGAGCGCCATCGGCCTGCCGATCGCGCTGGCCGTGGGCGCCGAGAACTTCCGCGCCCTGCTGGCCGGTGCGCACGCGATGGACCGCCATTTCGCCACCGCGCCGCTCGAATCGAACCTGCCGATCCAGCTCGGTCTGCTCGACGTCTGGTACCGCAACTTCCTCGGCTACACCAGCCGCAGCATCGCGCCCTATCACCAGGGTCTGCGCCGCCTGCCGGCCTACCTGCAGCAGCTGGAGATGGAGAGCAACGGCAAGTGCGTCGACCTCGACGGCGCCTCGCTGCCCTACGGCACCTGCCCGGTGGTCTGGGGCGAGGCCGGCACCAACGGCCAGCACGCCTACTTCCAGATGCTGCACCAGGGCACCGACGTGATCCCGGTCGAGTTCATCGCCGTCAAGACGCCCAACCACGGCCCCGACGTCGCCGACGAGTTGAAGGCCGGCCTGGCCGACCAGCACGTCAAGCTGCTCGCCAACTGCCTGGCACAGAGCCAGGCGCTGATGCTGGGCAAGACCACCGACGACGCGCTGACCGACAAGGCGCCCACCGCCTCGACCGCACTCGACGCGCTGACCGTGGCGCGCCACCGCACCTTCCCCGGCAACCGGCCGAGCAGCACGCTGGTGCTGGACCGGTTGAGCCCGGCGTCGCTGGGCGCGCTGATCGCGCTCTACGAACACCGCGTCTACACCAGCGGCGCGCTATGGGGCATCAACAGCTTCGACCAGTGGGGCGTGGAGCTGGGCAAGGCGCTGTGCAACCAGCTGCTGCCGCGTTTCGCGAGCGGTGAATCGGCCGGGCTCGATGCGTCGACCGCCGGCCTGCTGGCGCGTCTGCGCGGCTGACGCGATGAAGGCACGGGCTCGCTTGAGCGCAGCCCGTGCGGTTAGCTGTTAACCGGTCTTGATGTGAAACACCTGATCTTCGATTTCGGCGCCGTGGTGTTCCAGTGGCAGCCGGCCGCCTTGCTGGCGCGTGTGCTGCCGCAACGCGCGCATGACGAGGCCAGCACGCAGGCGCTGCAACGCGATTTTTTCCAGGGTTACGGCGGCGCCTGGGGCCGCTACGACCGAGGCACCATCGAACGCCCCGAGCTCATCGAGGGGCTGGTGGCGCAGACCGGTCTGCACGCCGACGAGGTGGCGGCGGTGGTCGACGCGGTGCCGGCCGAGCTGGCGCCGATCGGGCCCACCGTCGAGCTGCTGGGCCGCTTGCGCGATGCCGGCCACCGGCTGTTCTACCTCTCCAACATGCCTCGCCCGTTGGCAACGCATCTGGAGCAGTCGCATCACTTCCTGAGCTGGTTCGACGACGGCGTGTTCTCCGGCCGCGTGCAGCTGAGCAAACCCGAGCCGGCGATCTTTGTGCACGCGCTCGAAAGGTTCGGCGTGCCCGCGGGCGACTGCATCTTTCTCGACGACCACCCGGCCAATGTCGAGGCGGCGCGCGCGCTCGGCATCGACGCCGTGCTGTTCAGCGACGCGGCCCAGGCCGAGGCCGAGCTGCGCGAGATGGGCGTGCTGGCCTGAGCCGTCCGCCTCACAGCACGTGCGGCGTGCCGTCGTGCGGGGTGCTGATCCAGCGGTAATCCATCTGCCGCGCGGTCCGTTCGGCCAGCGCCTGACCGGCGAACACCGCCACCAGGTGCAGCGCCAGGTCGATGCCGGCCGAGATGCCCGCCGAGGTGTAGAGCGGCCGCGGCGGCGCCTCGTCGGTGGCGGGCAGCTGCGCGTTGACCCAGCGCATGCTGCTGTGGATCTTCAGCGTCGGGTGCGCCCGCTGCAGGTCGTCGATGTCCTCCCAGTGCGTCGTGCAGCTGCAGCCCTCGGGCAGCACGCCTGCGGCGGCGAGCACGAACACGCCGGTGCAGACCGACGCCACCGTTTCCACCTGCGTCGCCTGATCGGCCACCCAGGCCAGCGTGCGCGCGTCGGCCAGCGGTGCATCGACCACGCCGCCGGGGATCATCAGCAGGTCCAGCGGCGGATGCGCGTCGATGGTCTGGTCGGGCAGCAGTTGCAGGCCGGCGCGGGCGCGTATCGGCGCCTGGCTGGCGGCGATCGACAGCACCTCGAACGGTGGCGGCAGGCCCGCGCCGTGCAACCGCGCGTGCATGCGGCTGGCGGTGGTGAAGACCTCGTAGGGCCCGGCGTGGTCGAGCAGCTCGACGCCGTCGTAGATCAGCAGGCCGATGAGGCGGGTCGGGGTCGGGTTCATTTCTGCACCGCCAGCCAGCGCTCGGCCAGCCGCACCCACAAGGTGGCGCCGAGCGGGATCAGCGTGTCGTTGAAGTCGTAGTTCGGGTTGTGCAGGTTGCACGGGCCCAGGCCGTGGCCCTGCTCGCGGTGATCGCCATCGCCATTGCCGATCACAAAATAGGCGCCCGGTTTTTCGAGCAGGAAGAAGCTGAAATCCTCCGCGCCCATGGTCGGCTGGAACTCCAGCGTGTCGGCCTTGCCCACCACCTGCTGCATCACGCCGCGCACGAACTCGGCCTCGTCGGGATGGTTCACGGTGGGCGGGTAGTTGCGCTTGAAGTCGAACTCGCAGCTCGCCCCGAACGCCGTGCAGGTGTGCTCGGCCACCGTGCGCATGCGCTGCTCGATCATGTCCAGCACGTCGAGCGTGAAGGTGCGCACCGTGCCCTGGATCACGCAGCTGTCGGGCACCACGTTGGTGGCCTCGCCGGTGTGGATCATCGTCACCGAGATCACCGCCGCGTCGGTCGGGCGCTTGTTGCGCGTCACGATGGTCTGGAAGGCCATCACCATCTGGCAGGCGATCGGCACCGGGTCGACGCCGTTGTGCGGCAGCGCGGCGTGCGAGCCCTTTCCGGTGATGGTGATGTGGAACTCGTTGCTCGACGCCATCGTCGGCCCCTTGCAGACCGCGAACTGCCCCGCCGCCATGCCCGGCCAGTTGTGCATGCCGAAGATCGCCTGCATCGGAAAACGCTCGAACAGGCCGTCGCGCATCATCTCGCGCGCGCCGCCGCCGCCTTCTTCGGCGGGCTGGAAGACGAGGTAGACGGTGCCGTCGAAATCGCGGTGTTTCGCCAGGTGCTGGGCCGCGGCCAGCAGCATCGCGGTGTGGCCGTCGTGGCCGCAGGCGTGCATCTTGCCGGGGTGGCGGCTGGCGTGTTCGAAGCGGTTGTGCTCGGTCATCGGCAGCGCGTCCATGTCGGCGCGCAGGCCGATGGCGCGGTCCGACGTGCCACTCTTGATGATGCCGACCACGCCGGTCTTGCCCAGCCCGCGGTGGATCGGGATGCCCCATTCGGTGAGCTGGCGCGCCACCACGTCGGCGGTGCGCACCTCCTCGAAACACAGCTCGGGATGGGCGTGGATGTCGCGCCGGATGCGGGCGAGGCCGGGGGCTTGCTCGACCAGCGAGGCGATCAGGCGGGGTTCGGTCGGGGACATGCGGAGACTCCGTGGGCGCGCACCAAAAGGCAGTCGAATCATCTTAGCCGGGCGTTCAGCCTGAGCCCATCGGGGCATGCGACGCCCATGCCATGATGACGGCATGAGCGCCACAGCCACCGTTTCGACCCTCGGCCCCGCCGCCGATCCCACCCCGATCACCACGGGCCAGCCGACCCGCATCGTGCATGGCGCCTGCCCGCACGACTGCCCCGACACCTGCGCCCTCAAGGTCACGGTGCAGGGCGAGCCGGGCGCCGAGCGTGTCATCCACGTGCAGGGCTGGCACGAACACGAGACCACCCACGGCGCGCTGTGCACCAAGGTCTCTCGTTACGCCGAGCGCACGCATCACGCCGAGCGGGTGCTGCATCCGCTCAAGCGTGTCGGCCCCAAAGGCAGCGGCCAGTTCGTGCGCGTGGGCTGGGACGAGGCGCTGGCCGACATCGCCAACCGCCTGCGCGAGATCGCCGCGCGAGACCCGCAGGCCATCGTGCCCTACAGCTACGCCGGCACGATGGGCCTGCTGCAGGGCGAGAGCATGGCGGCGCGGTTCTTCCACAAGCTGGGCGCCTCGCTGCTCGACCGCACCATCTGCGCCTCGGCCGGTGGCGCCGCACTCGCCGCCACCTACGGCGCCAAGGTCGGCATGCACGTGCAGCAGTTCGAGCACGCCCGGCTGATCGTGATCTGGGGCAGCAACTCGATCGCGTCGAACCTGCATTTCTGGACCTACGCCCAGCGCGCCAAACGGGCCGGCGCCCGGCTGGTCTGCATCGATCCGCGCCGCACCGACACCGCCGACCGCTGCCACGAGCACCTCGCGCTCTTGCCCGGCACCGACGCCGCACTCGCGCTGGCGCTGATGCACGAGCTGATCGTCAACGACTGGCTCGACGCCGACTACATCGCCCGCCACGTGCAGGCCGGCCCCGACGGCTGGGAGGCGCTGCGCGCGCAGGCGCTGCAATGGCCGCCCGAGCGTGCGGCGCAGGTCTGCGGCCTGCCGGTCGAACAGATCCGCCAGCTCGCCGCCGATTACGGCCAGACGCGCCCGGCCGCGATCCGTCTCAACTACGGCATGCAGCGCGTGCGCGGAGGCGGCAACGCGGTGCGGCTGATCGCGCTGCTGCCGTGCCTGACCGGCGCGTGGCGCGAGCCGGCCGGCGGCCTGCTGTTGTCGAGCTCGGGCTGGTATCGCAACGTGCGCAACGACGCCGCGCTGCAGCGCCCCGACCTGCTCGCCGGCCGCCGCCCGCGCACCATCAACATGAGCACCATCGGCGCCGATCTGCAGCGCCCGTCGTCGCCGGATTTCGGCCCGCAGATCGAGGCGCTGATCGTCTACAACAGCAACCCGGTGGCGGTGGCGCCGCAGTCGCGCGAGGTGGTGGCGGGCTTTGCGCGCGAGGACCTGTTCACCGTCGTGCTCGAACACTTCCTGACCGACACCGCCGACCACGCCGACTACGTGCTGCCCGCCACCACGCAGCTCGAACACCTCGACGTGCACACCAGCTACGGCCACACCGACGTGCTGATCAACGAGCGGGCGATCGCGCCGCTCGGCGAGGCGCTGCCCAACACCGAGATCTTCCGCCGCCTGGCCGCCGCGATGGGTTTCGATGACGCGTGTTTCACCGACAGCGACGAGCAGCTCGCCCGCCAGGCTTTCGTCGACAGCATCGACTTCGACGCGCTGCGCCGCCACGGCTGGCAGCGCCTGCCGATCGCGCTGGCGCCGTTTGCCGACGGCGGTTTCCCGACCGCCGACGGCCGCGTCCAGGTCAGCGTGCCCGGCCTCGGCCTGCCGACACATCTGCCGCCCTACGAAAGCGCGGCCTCGGCGCCGGAGCTGGCGCAGCGTTTCCCGCTGGCGATGATCTCGCCGCCGGCGCGCAACTTCCTCAACTCCAGCTTCGTCAACGTCAAGAGCCTGCGCGACATCGAGGGCGAGCCGATCGTCGAGATCCATCCCGATGACGCGGTCGCACGCCGCCTGGTCGACGGCGCGTTGGTGCGGGTGTTCAACGACCGCGGCAGCTACCACTGCGCCGCGCGCATCAGCAACCGGGCGCGGCCGGGCGTGGTCAACGGCCTGGGCGTGTGGTGGCGCAAGCTCGGGCCACGCGGCACCAACGTCAACGAGCTGACGCACCAGCGCCTGACCGACATCGGCGCGGCGCCGTGTTTCTACGACGTGCTGGTGGAGGTCGAGGCGGCATGAGTGCGCGTGCCGCCCGGGTCGCATTGGTCGTAGTTGCCGCCGTGGCTTTGAGCGGCTGCGCGCAGATCGGCTATCTGTGGCAGTCGACCGGCGGCCACCTCAAGCTGCTGAACGCCGCCAAGCCGGTCGACGAGGTGCTGGCCGAGCCCGGCCTGGCGCCGGCCCTGCGCGAGCGGCTCGAACTCAGCCAGCGCCTGCGCGATTACGCCGTCACCGCGCTGCACCTGCCCGACAACGCCAGCTACCGCCGCTACGCCGATCTCGGCCGCAGCGCCGCGGTCTGGAACGTGGTGGCCGCGCCCGAGCTGAGCCTGCAGCTCAAGACCTGGTGTTTCCCGGTGGTGGGCTGCGTCGGCTACCGCGGTTATTACGCCCAGGCTGATGCGCAGGTCGAGGCTGATGAGTTGAAGGCGCAGGGCCTTGAAACGATGGTCTACGGCGTGCCCGCGTATTCGACGCTCGGCAAGATCCCGGGCCGTTTCTTTGCCGATCCGCTGCTCAACACCTTTGTCACCAGCTACAGCGAGATCGAGCTGGCGCGGCTGATCTTCCACGAGCTGTCGCACCAGGTGGCGTATGCGTCGGGCGACACCACCTTCAACGAGTCGTTCGCCACCGCGGTCGAGCGCATCGGCAGCGCCCGCTGGCTGGCCGAACAGCCGGCGGCGCAGCAGGAGCGCATCCGCACCCAGAGCGCGCAGGCGGACGCGCGGCGCGACGACTTCCGGCGCCTCACGATGGCGCTGCGCCAGGACCTCGACGCGATGTACCGCAGCCCGATCGGCGACGACGAGAAGCGCCGCCGCAAGGCCGAGCTGATCGAGCGCGCGCGCGCCGAACATGCCGCGCTGAAGGCCGGCGCGTGGGGCGGTTTTGCCGGCTACGACGGCTGGTTTGCCGGCATCAACAACGCCCGCATCGGCGTGCTGGCGGCCTACAACGCGCAGGTCGGCGATTTCGAGCGCCTGTTCGAGCGCCAGGGCCGCGACTGGCCACGTTTCTACGCCGAGGTGCAGCGCCTGGCCGCCTTGCCCGCCGCCGAGCGAACGGCCGCGCTGGCGCGGCCCTGAATCAGCGCGCCGCGCTGCCTTCGCGCAGGTAGCGATAGACCGTGGTGCGCGACACGCCCAGGTTGCGCGAGGTCTGGCTGACGCTGTGGCCGGTGCGCTCGAACTCGCGCAGCACCTGCGCCAGCGCGCCTTGCTGCAGCACCGAGATCGGCGCGGCCGATGGCGCCAGCGCCGGCAGCACCTGTTCGATGTCGGCGCGTTCGATGCGGCTGCTCTCGCACGCCAGCAACGCCCGCGTCAGCACCGAGCGCAGCTCGCGCATGTTGCCGCTCCAGGCGTGCTGCGAGAGCGCCGCGATCGCGTCGTCGCCGATGCGGGCGCTGCGGTCGATGGCCTGCAGCACGGTGTGCGCGATGGCACCGAAGTCGCTGCGCCGGCGCAGCGGTGGCAGGTCGACCCGCACGGTGTCGAGCCGGTACAGCAGGTCGGCCCGGAAGCGCCGCGCCTGCACCTCGGCCTCCAGGTCGACGTGGGTGGCGGCGAGCAGCTGCACGTCGACCTGGCGCGTGGTGGTGCTGCCGACCGGGCGCACGCGCTGGTCGTCCAGAAAACGCAGCAGCGCCGCCTGCAGCGCCAGCGGCAGCTCGCCGAGTTCGTCGAGCAGCAGCGTGCCGCCGTCGGCGCGGGCGATCAGGCCGGCGCTGCCTTCGCGTCGCGCGCCGGTGAACGAGCCGCCGGCGTAGCCGAACAGCTCGGCCTCGAACAGCTCGGCCGGGAGTGCGCCGCAGTTGACCGCCACGAACTCGCCCTGTCGGCCGCTCACGGCATGGGCGTGGTGCGCCAGCAGTTCCTTGCCGGTGCCGGTCTCGCCGTGGATCAGGATCGGCACCCGCAGCCGCACCGCCGACGCCACCGTGCGCATGGCGGCGCGCACCGCGGGGTCGTCGGCCACGAAACCGGCCACGAAGTTGGCCACGAAAGCGGGTGGCGGGTCGACGCTGTCCGCCGTGGCATGGCTGGTCCGCGCCGGTCGCTCGTGTGCCGGTGCACCGCGCGCTCGTGTCGGATGGACGACCAGGCCGGGCACACGAGGCACCGGATGGCTGGCTGGCAGGTGCACCGGTGCGGCATAGACGATGCTGCCCAGCGCATCGCGCAGGCGCAGCTGGCCGGAGTGGCGCAGCTTGGCGACGAAACGCTCGAAGGGTTCGTCGAACAGCAGGTCGAAGGCGCTGCCTCGCGCGAGTTCGAGCCCCGTCAGCAGACTCGCTGCACGGCTGTTGAAGGCGCACACACGGCCCTCGGTGTCGAAGGCCAGCAGGCCGGCGCTGAGCGTGCCGATGAACTCCGGCCGCGGGTGCACGGCCAGCACCAGCCGCGCGCGCATCTGATGCACCAGCAGGCCGTTCTCGATGTGGGTGGCGGCCATCTGCACCAGCGCCTGGGTGTGGCGCTGGCGTGATTCGAAGTAGGACGAGGCGTCGAGCACGCCGACGATGTCGCCCAGCGCGTCGCGCACCGGCGCGGCGGTGCAGGAGATCTCGCCGAGCTGCAGCAGGTAGTGCTCCAGCCCCGTCACCGCCACCGAGCGGCCGGTGGCCAGCGCGGTGCCCAGGCCGTTGGTGCCGCACAGCGCCTCGGTCCAGCAGCTGCCCGCCACGATGCCGGCGCCGCGGCCGTTCATCGTGAAGCGGTTGTCGGCGTAGAGGTCGAGGATCACGCCCTCCTGGTCGGCAAAGGCGAGCAGGAAGTTCGAGCCGGCGATCTGCTGCGCCAGCGTCTCGAGCTCGGCCCGTGCCAGCCGGCGCGTCACGCCGGCACGCTCGCGCCGTTCGGCCAGGTCGGCGGCTTCGACCACCTCGATCGAGGTGGTGGCGCGGGCGTCGAGTCCGGTCTGCATGCAGCGCACCCAGCTGTCGAGGATGTCGGCGGATGGCATGCCGTCGGGTGGCATCGCGCTGCCGCGTGCCATCACGGCATGCGCATGCGCCATCTGGCGCTGGTGGGGTTCGATCATGTCTGTCTCCTCGGGCCAATCAGCGTCGGCTTGGTGGAATTGACAGTAGCAGTGCGACCCGGGCCGCGCAACTGCACAGATTCTGGACAGTTGAGCAGGCTCGGGTTGCAGGTCTGGACAGCGCGGCTGTCGTGCTGCCCGGGCACGCTCGCACGGGTCGAGGGTGTTCCCGAATTGGTACAGCCATTGCGTACGCAGAGCTTGGCGCCGGCAGCGGCGCGGGTTCCACAACATCGATTCCGTCTGGAGACACAGGCATGAAGACATTCACTTTGGGCGCACTGGCCACCGCGGTGGCCTTGCTGGTGGCGGGCGCGGTACAGGCGCAGGCGCCGAACATCGAGAACCTCAAGCAGATGAAGGTGTCGGGCGTCGACCCGTCGATGCCGCCGGTGCCGCAGGAGGGCAAGAACGCCGCCGCGCTGCGCGAGAACCTCAAGCGCGTCAAGCTGCCGCCGGGCTTCAAGATCGAGCTCTACGCGGTGGTGCCCGATGCGCGCCACATGGCGGTGGCGCCGAGCACCAACATGCTGTTCGTCGGCACCCGCAAGAGCACCGTCTGGGCCGTCACCGACCGCAACAGCGACGGCGTGGCCGACGAGGTCAAGCCGTTCGCGCCGTCGGCCAAGTTCCACGTGCCCAACGGCGTGTGCTGGACCAAGGACGGCTTCCTGATCGTGGTCGAGCACAACCGGGTGCTCAACTTCCCGGCCGCCGAGTTCTTCTACGAAGGCGGCGACGTGGCGGTGATCGAGACCGTGGCGCAAGGCAAGCTGATCCCGCCCGAGGAGGAGTCGTACAACCACCACGCGCGCACCTGCCGCATCGGCCCGGACGGCATGCTCTACATCACCCTCGGCCAGCCCTACAACGTGCAGCCGCGCAACAAGATCGACCTGTTCAACAAGGTCGGCATCGGCGGCATCGTGCGCATGAACGCCTTTGACGGCTCCAAGCGCGAGGTCTACGCCACCGGCATCCGCAACTCGGTGGGCATCGAGTTCAACCCCAAGGACAAGACCGTCTGGTTCACCGACAACCAGACCGACGGCATGGGCGACGACATCCCCAACGGCGAGATCAACCGCGCCACCCGGGCCGGCCAGTTCTTCGGCTACCCGTGGAAGCAGGGCAAGACGCGCATGACCGACTTCGGCTACGACAAGGATCCGCTGCCCGCCAACATCACCGACCCGCAGGTCTACATGGACGCGCATGCGGCCGATCTGGGCCTGGCGTTCTACACCGGCAAGACCTTCCCGGCCAAGTACCAGGGCGGCCTGTTCTCGGCCCAGCACGGCTCGTGGAACCGCACCACACCGATCGGCGCGCGCATCATGTTCACCAGCCTGAAAGCCGACGGCACGGCCGACAAGACCGAGGTGTTCGCCGACGGCTGGCTCGACGCCGACACCGGCCTCTACCGCGGCCGCCCGGTCGACGTGGCGATGATGAAGGACGGCTCGATGCTCGTCAGCGACGACTTCGCCGGCGCGCTCTACCGCATCAGCTACAGCGCGCCGTAAGTGGGGGCCGCGTCGGTGAAATCGATGTTCTCTCGCGCGGCCCTGGCCGTGGCACTCGCCGCCTCATGCGGCGTGGCCACGGCCGACGACATCGCCCAGGGGCGGGCCAAGTCCCGCGCCTGCGCGGTGTGTCACGGGCCGCTGGGCATGGGCACGGCGCCCGATGCGCCACACCTCGCCGCCCAGCCCGCCACCTACCTGAGCCAGCAGCTGCGGGCCTTCCGCAGCGGCGAGCGCAAGCACGCGGTGATGAACGTGATCGCCAAGCCGCTGAGCGATGCCGACATCGAGCAGCTCTCGGCCTGGTTCGCCTCGCTGCAGATCGAGGTCAGGCCGCCGCCCTGACGCAGCGGCCCGACCCGGCGATCCGGCGCGCGATCAGCTCACCTGCACGCTGATCTTGCGCGGCTGCGCGTGCGCTGCCTTCGGGATGTGCACGCGCAGCACGCCCTGGCTGAGCTCGGCGCTGACCTGGTCGGCGTCGAGCTCCTTGCTGAGCGTGAAGGTGCGGCGCCAGCGCTGCAGCGTCACCTCGGCGTGGCTGACCTCCAGGCCTTGCGGCATCGGCAGCGCCAGCTCGGCGTCGATGCCGAGCTGGTCGCCTTCGACCTTCAGGTTCAGCTTGTCGCGCGCCACGCCGGGCAGGTCGGCATACAGCGTGATGCCGGTGGCGTCTTCGATCACGTCGACCGGTGTCAGCAGCGCGGGCTCCTGGCGGGCCGGGGGGGTGGATTCCAGGGTCTTGTCCCGGGTTTGGGTCACGGCATTCATCGTCGTTCTCCTGAGTCTGCAAGGGTGAGCGTTCGCGCCGGTCACTGCACCGCGATGCGGCGCGGCTGGGCCGACGCCTTGCGCTGGATGCTCACGTGCAGCACGCCGTCGCGGTAGTCGGCGCTGACCGCGTTCGGGTCGATGTCGTCGGGCAGGCTGACGACGCGCCGGAAACGCCCGGCAAAACGTTCGTTGATGTGCAGCGCGGTCTTTTCGTCCCGGGCCGGCAGGGCGCTCTTGCGCTCGCCGGCCAGGGTCAGCACGCCGCGGTCGAGATCGACCTCGATGGCCGCCGGGTCGAGGCCGGGCGCGAAGGCGTAGACCTCGACCGAGGTCGGCGTGCTGCCCACGTTGAGCGCCGGATAACCGCCGCGACCGAGCCCGCGGATGCTTGGCGAGTAGTCGAACGTGCCTTGCATGTCCTGCTGGAGTCGCTCGAGTTCGGCAAAAACATCGCGCGGGAACAAGCTTCGATACAGCATGATGGTTCCTCCAAACAAAGGGTTCGTCAGGATGCCCCGTGCGTCCTTTCGAACCGCTGCGTTCCCTCAATTCGGGTCGCGCCGGCTGGCTTTCAATACCCCAGTGAAACGGATCAGATCGCCATGGAGTTCAAGGACTACTACCAGCTGCTCGGCGTCTCGCGCGATGCCGGCGCCGACGACATCAAGAAGGCCTACCGGCGCATGGCGCGCAAGTTCCACCCCGACGTCAGCAAGGAGCCCGACGCCGCCGCGCGCATGAGCGAGGTCAACGAGGCGCACGCGGTGCTGTCCGATACCGAGCGGCGCGCCGCCTACGACGCCATCGCGCAGGGCCGCCGCCAGGGCGAGCGCTTCACGCCGCCGCCCGACTGGGACGCCGGTTTCGAGTTTTCGGGCCGCGGTTTCGACGGCAGGGGCCGCGGCGACGAGGCCGGCGGGCACAGCGACTTCTTCGACCAGCTGTTCGGCCGCATGGCCGGGGGTGCGCGTCGGCCCGGGCGTGCGGCGGGGCGGGGCGCGGGCGGCTTCAAGGTGCGTGGCGCCGACCACCACGCCAAGATCGTGCTCGACCTGGCCGATGCGTTTTCAGGTGCCACCCGCCAGGTCACGCTGCGCAGCCCGCGCAGCGACGAACACGGCCGCGTCTCGCTCGCGCCGCGCACGCTCGACGTGCGCATCCCCGCCGGCATCCGCCCCGGCCAGCAGATCCGCCTGGCCGGGCAGGGCGGCGAGGGCGTCAGCGGCGCGCAGCCGGGCGACCTGTTCCTGGAGGTGCATTTCCGCGCCCACCCGCTGTTCACGGTCGACGGCGCCAACCTGATCGCCGACCTGCCGCTGGCGCCCTGGGAGGCCGCGCTCGGTGCGGTGGTGCCGGTCGAGCTGCCCGACGGATCGAGCCTGAAGGTGCGGGTGCCCAGCGGCGCGCAGAGCGGTGCCCAGCTGACCGTGCGCGGGCGCGGGCTGCCGGCGGCATCGGCCGCGGCACCGGCCGGCGACCTCGACCTGGTGCTGAAGGTGCTGCTGCCGAGCGCCTTCGATCCGCGGGCGCGCAAGCTTTACGAGCAGATGGCCGCCGAGCTGAGCGATTTCGACGCCCGCAAGGTGGCGCGTGCCGAGGCCGAACGCCGCGCCGCGCCGGCCGAAGACAGCGACCGCGCGGCCTGAGGAAGCCCGCTCCTCAGCCGTTGGCGACTGGGCGCAGGTGGCTGGGCGCGCTGGCGCAGAAGCGCTTCTGGATCGCCGCCTCGATGCCGGCGCTGTCGAGCCCGCAGGCGGCCAGCAGCAGGGCCGGGTCGCCGTGTTCGATGAACTGGTCGGGCAGGCCGAGCGTCAGCACCGGCGTCTGCAGGCCGGCGGCCTGCAGGGCTTCCAGCACCGCCGAGCCGGCGCCGCCCATCAGGCAGCCTTCTTCGACCGTCACCAGCGCGTCGTGCGTGCGTGCCAGCTGTTCGACCAGCGCGGCGTCGAGCGGCTTGATGAAGCGCATGTTGGCGACCGTGGCATCGAGCTTCTCGGCCGCGGCCAGCGCCGGGTAGAGCAGGGTGCCGAAGGCGAGGATGGCGATGCGCGGGCCGCGCACGTGACCGCCGGCCTGGCGGCGCACTTCACCGCGGCCCCAGGGCAGCGTCTCGAAGCCGGTTTCGACGGCGGTGCCGGCACCGCTGCCACGCGGATAACGCACGGCCACCGGGCCGTCATGGGCGAAGGCGGTGCTCAGCGCGCGGCGTGTCTCGGCCTCGTCGGCCGGCGCCAGCAGCGACATGTTCGGGATGCAGCGCACGAAGGCGATGTCGTAGGCGCCGGCATGGGTGGCGCCGTCGGCCCCGACCAGCCCGGCGCGGTCGAGCGCAAACACCATGGGCAGGTTCTGCAGCGCCACGTCGTGGATCAGCTGGTCGTAGGCCCGCTGCAGGAAGGTGGAGTAGATCGCCACCACCGGCCGCAGTCCTTCGCAGGCCAGGCCGGCGGCGAAGGTGACGGCATGCTGCTCGGCGATGCCGACGTCGTGATAGCGCTCGGGGAAACGCTTGTGGAACTCGACCATGCCCGAGCCCTCGCGCATGGCCGGCGTGATCGCCACCAGCTTGGGGTCGGCGGCGGCCATGTCGCACAGCCATTGCCCGAACACCTGGGTGAAGGTGGTCTTGGGCGGCGTGGCCGGCTTGACCAGGCCGATCTGCGGGTCGAACTTGCCGGGGCCGTGATAGGCGATCGGGTCGGCCTCGGCCAGCTTGTAGCCGTAGCCCTTCTTGGTGACGACGTGCAGGAACTGCGCGCCGGGCTTGTCGCGCAGGTTCTCGAGCGTGGGGATCAGCGCGTCGAGGTCATGGCCGTCGATCGGGCCGACGTAGTTGAAGCCGAACTCCTCGAAGATCGTGCCCGGCACGACCATGCCCTTGGCGTGTTCCTCGAAGCGGCGCGCCAGCTCGAACAGCGTCGGCGCCGACTTGAGCACGCTCTTGGCGCCCTCGCGCGCGGCGGCATAGAAACGCCCGCTCAGCAGCCGGGCCAGGTACTTGTTGAGCGCGCCCACCGGCGGGCTGATCGACATGTCGTTGTCGTTGAGGATCACCAGCAGGTTGGGCACGCGACCGGCGTGCGGCATGCCGCCGTTGTTGAGCGCCTCGAAGGCCATGCCGGCGGTCATCGAGCCGTCGCCGATGATGGCCACCGCGTGGCGCTTCTCGCCCTTCTGCTGGGCGGCCAGTGCCATGCCGAGCGCGGCCGAGATCGAGGTGCTGGAGTGCGCCGTGCCGAAGGTGTCGTACTCGCTCTCGTCGCGGCGCGGAAAGCCGCTCAGGCCGCCGAGCTGGCGCAGCGTGCTCATGCGGTCGCGCCGGCCGGTGAGGATCTTGTGCGGATAGGTCTGGTGGCCCACGTCCCACACCAGCCGGTCTTCGGGCGTGTCGAAGACATGGTGCAGCGCGACGGTCAGCTCGACCGTGCCGAGGTTGGACGACAGGTGGCCGCCGGTGCGCGAGACGCTTTGCAGCACGAACTCGCGCAGTTCGTCAGCCAGCTGCTTGAGTTCGGCGCGGGACAGCCGGCGCACGTCGGCCGGCGACTGGATGCGGGGGAGCAGCGGTTGGGCGTTCATCGGGGCTTCCGTGGGGCTGCAGGCCGAGGCCGGTATCAGGAATCTCGCTCGACCACGCGGTCGGCCAGGGTGGCCAGCCAGCGCGCGTCGGCGAATGCGCCGCGTTCGAGCGCGGCGTGGGCTTGGGCATGCAAGGACTGGGCGCGCTCGCGGGCGCCTTCGAGTCCGAGCAGCGAGACATAGGTCGGCTTGTTCTGGTCGGCGTCCTTGCCGGCGGTCTTGCCCAGGGTTTCGGCGCACTGCGTGACGTCGAGGATGTCGTCGACCACCTGGAACGCCAGACCGATCGCCCAGCCGTAGTCGGCCAGTGCCTGCCATTGCGCCGGGGTGGTCCGGCCGCAGGCCGCGCCCATCAGCACGCTGGCCTGCAGCAGGGCGCCGGTCTTGCGGCCGTGCATGTCCTGCAGGGCGGCCTCGTCCATCTGCTTGCCCACGTGGGCCAGGTCGATGGCCTGGCCACCGGCCATGCCGAGCACGCCCGAGGCGCGCGCCAGCAGGCTGCACAGGCGCGCCTGCAGCGCCGGCGGCACGCCATCGTCGGTGTCTTCGGGCGTCAGCACCTCGAAGGCCAGCGCCTGCATCGCGTCGCCGGCCAGCATCGCGCGGGCCTCGCCGTACTGCACGTGCACGGTGGGCTTGCCGCGCCGCAGCACGTCGTTGTCCATGCACGGCATGTCGTCGTGGATCAGCGAATAGGCGTGGATCAGCTCGACCGCGCAGGCCGCGCGCAGGGCCGCCTCGGGGTGGCCGTCGACACAGCCGGCCGCCGCCAGCACCAGCAGCGGGCGCAGGCGCTTGCCGCCGTCGAGCACGCCGTAGCGCATCGCCAGGCCGAGTTCGGCGGGGGCGTCGGCGGGCACCTGGCGATCGAGTTCGATCTCGACCTGATCGAGCGCGGTGCGCATCCAGTCGTCGAACGGGGAGGCACTCATGGGGCGTCGTTCCAGGGCTTGAGTTGTCCGGCCTCGAGCACCTGCACCTGCTGTTCGACGGCTTCGAGCCGGGCGCGGCAGTGGCTCAGCAGCTGGGCGCCGCGCTTGTAGCTGTCGAGCAGCTGGTCGAGCGGCAGTTGGGCGTTTTCCATGCTGACCACCAGCCGCTCCAGTTCCTGCAGTGCCTGCTCGTAGCTGGCGGGTTCGGCAGGGACGGATGCAGGGGCGCTCTTGGTGGGCATGAGATGTTCGAGAAAGCCTTGGATTGTAGGCGGCCGATCAGTGCACGGTGGCTACAATCCCGTGCCCGTCTTGGGCGTCCGCCCACCCCGGCCCGCGTGTTCCGCCGCGAGCGCAGTCTGGCATTCGAACCTTCCGCCAGCCTGATCGCCCGATCCAACGGTCGACACGCATCCTTTTTCTGTCTGCCCAAGCCGGGCCGTCAGGGGTGGTGGTTCGACATGCACTTGGAGATCCTGGGGATCATGTCCGACCTGAGCATCACACTCGAAGCTCTACAGAGAAGCCGCACGCAACTGCCGGTCAGCAGCTATTTCGACCAGGCACTCTTCGACAAGGAGATGCGCCAGATCTTCCCCTCCGGACCACGCTACCTCGGGCACGAGCGCATGGTGCCCGAGGTCGGCGATTACCAGGCCCTGGCCAACGAAGGCGAGGGCCGCGCGCTGGTGCGCACGGCCCAAGGCGTCGAGCTGGTGTCCAACGTCTGCCGGCACCGCCAGGCGGTGATGCTCAAGGGCCGTGGCAACACCGGCTCCAACGTGGTGTGCCCGCTGCACCGCTGGACCTACGGCCTCGACGGCCAGCTGATCGGCGCGCCGCACTTCAAGGAAGACCCGTGCCTGAACCTGCGCAACTACCCGGTGCAGATCTGGAACGGGCTGGTCTTCGAGGCGAACGTGGACGGTCAGGGCCGTGACGTCGCTGCCGACCTGGCGGGCCTGGGGCCGCGTGCCGAGCTCGACTTCGAGGGTTATGTCTTCGACAAGGTCATCCAGCACGAGTGCAACTACAACTGGAAGACCTTCATCGAGGTCTACCTCGAGGACTACCACGTCGGCCCGTTCCACCCCGGCCTGGGCAACTTCGTCACCTGCGAAGACCTGCGCTGGGAGATGGGCCGCGAGTACTCGGTGCAGACCGTCGGCGTGGCGCAGGGCGCGGGCAAGGCGCTGGGGCGCTCGGGTTCGCCGGTCTACGAGCGCTGGCACGAACAGGTGCTGCGTTTCCAGAACGGCGTCACGCCCAAGCACGGCGCGATCTGGCTGACCTACTACCCGCACATCATGGTGGAGTGGTATCCCAACGTGCTGACGGTGTCGACGCTGCAGCCGATCAGCCCGACCAAGACGCTCAACACGGTGGAGTTCTACTACCCCGAGGAGATCGCCGCCTTCGAGCGTGACTATGTCGAGGCCCAGCAGGCCGCGTACATGGAAACCTGCATCGAGGACGACGAGATCGGCGAGCGCATGGACGCCGGACGCCTGGCGCTGCTGAAGCGCGGCGACAACGAGTTCGGCCCCTACCAGAGCCCGATGGAAGACGGCATGCAGCACTTCCACGAGTGGTATCGCCGCCAGATGGGCGACGCGGCGATCGACTGATCCGCGGGCCGTCCGGTCCCTGTGAAAGATGAAAGGCCCGCACGAGCGGGCCTTTCCTTTTGGCGCGGCGTCAGCGCCGGTCGGGTTCTGTCAGCGCAGTTCCTTCAGCGCCGCGACGCCGGTGGCCGGGAAGTCGGTGAACACGCCGTCGATGCCGAGCTTCATGTAGTACTGCATCTCGGCCTTCGGATCCTTGAAGCCGTAGCCGCTGGCGTCGTCGCGGAAGGTCCAGGTGTGCACCAGCAGGCCCTTGGCGTGTGCGGCTTCGATCACGCCGGTGCTGCCGTCGACGCGTCGGTCGTTGATCGTCAGCGTGCTGTCGCCGGTGCGTTCCACGCCGTCGTTGACCGTCTTGACGAGATAGGGCTTCCACGGGCCGACCGCATCGGCATAGGTCTTCACGAAGGTCAGGCCGGCGTCGCTCAGCAGGTCGGAGAACAGGCGCGCATCACCCGCCACCACGAAGTCGTAGGGCTGGCGGAACGGCGCGACCAGCGACATCGAGCCGTCGGCGTTGACATCGTCGGCGTCGATCAGCTGCACCAGGCGGATGTCGGTCTGGGTGTTGAGGTACTGCAGGTTGGACACCTCGAACGACTGGATGAACACCGGCGCGGTGCCCGAATTGCCGTAGATCGGGTGCAGCGTCGCGACCAGCTTGTCCTCGAACACGTTGGCCCCGAACAGGCCGGCGTGGAAGGTCGAGTGCTTGATCTCCGGGTAGATGCCCACGGTGCGGCCGGCAGCGGCGCCCTTGGTCTGCGCGAGGGTGATCACCTCGGCCAGCGTCGGGATGCCGTAGAGGCCGTCGAACGCGGTCGAGCGGCCGGCCCGGGCCTGGATGGCGCGCAGCGTCTTGATCTCGGCGAGCGTGAAGTCGCTGGCGAAGTAGGCCGTGGTCGACACGCCATCGAGCACCTTGGTGGTCTGGCGGCCGGGGAACTTGACGGCCACGTCGGTGGTGCCGTCGAGCATCGGCTCGTGGCGGGCGATCATGACGCCATCGGAGGTCAGCACCAGATCGGGCTCGATGAAGTCGGCACCGCGCGCGATCGCGCGCTCGTACGACTCCAGCGTGTGCTCGGGCAACTCGCCGCTGGCGCCACGATGGCCGATCACCAGCGGGGCAGCGCCCGACAAGGTCTTGAACTGGAGGGCGGGCGAGCTGTCGTCGCCGCCGCCGCAGGCTTGCAGGACGGCCAGTGCCGAGATCGCGATGATGGGCTTGATGCGCATGTCGATGGGCCGTTGACGGCTCGTTGCTGAGAGGGAGGTACGACGCGAGAGCGCATCTTGGTGAGAGCGCGTGTCGACGCGATGACAGGCACCGCTGGTTGCCGCGGCTACGATCGCATCCCATGTCTGCTCCCCTGATGATGGTCTGCGCCACCTTCCTGTTCGCCAGCATGGGCGTGTGCGTCAAGCTCGCCTCGGCCTGGTACGGCACCGGCGAGATCGTGATGTACCGCGGCCTGATCGGCCTGCTGCTGATGGGCGCGCTGACCCGCTGGCAGGGCGTCAGCCTGCGCACCACGGTGCCGGGCATGCACTTCTGGCGCAGCATCAGCGGCGTCACGGCGCTGTGCCTGTGGTTCTATTCGATCTCCGGCCTGCCGCTGGCCACCGGCATGACGCTCAACTACATGTCCTCGGTCTGGATGGCGCTGTTCCTGATCGGCGGCGCCGTGATGGTGGGCGGCTCACGGGTCGACGGCCGGCTGGTGGCCACCGTGCTGGCCGGCTTCGTCGGCGTGGCGCTGATCCTGCGGCCCACCATCGACGGCTCGCAGCTCTGGTACGGGCTGATCGGGCTGCTGTCGGGCGTGCTGTCGGCGATGGCCTACCTGCAGATCACCGCGCTCGGGCGCATCGGCGAGCCCGAGGGGCGGGTGGTGTTCTATTTCTCGTGCGGCGGCATGCTGGCCGGCGCGCTGCTGACGGTGCTGCTCGGCAGCTTCCACGATCACACGGTCGAGGGCGCGCTGATGCTGCTGGCGGCCGGCCTGTCCGCCACCGGCGCGCAGTGGCTGATGACCCGCGCCTACGCCATCGGCCGCCCGCTGGTGAACGCCAGCCTGAACTACCTCGGCATCGCCTTCGCCTTCGTCTACAGCGTGCTGCTGTTCGACGATCCGGTGCACTGGATGTCGGTGGCCGGCATGCTGATGGTGGTGGTGGCCGGCATCGCCGCGGCACGCCTGCGCCAGCGTCGCCATGATCAGACCGGCGGGCCGGACACGCTCTCGCCCGAGATCGAATGAGCCGCCGGTTGCACGCGTTCGCGACCGGTTCCTTTTGCAATCCCGACGTTCAACCGCAGACCATGTCCAGCGCCCACACCCCCTCCTTGCCCGCACCCCTGATCAGCGCTGCCGAGCTCGCCTCTCGCCTGAGCGGCGTGCTGCTGTTCGATGCCCGCTTCGAGCTCTCCCAGCCGCTGGCCGGCGCGGCGGCCTACGCCGAAGGCCACCTGCCCGGCGCCGCCTACCTCGATCTGGATCGCCACCTGAGCACGAAGGACAGCGCCGCTGCGCTGTGCGGCGGCCGCCACCCCTTGCCGACGGCGCCGGCCTTCGCGCACACGCTCGGCCAGCTCGGCGTCACCCCCGCGCAAGCCGTGGTGATCTACGACACCCAGGGCGGCATGTTCGCCGCGCGCGCCTGGTGGATGCTGCGCTGGCTCGGCCACCGCGAGGTGGCGGTGCTCGACGGCGGCCTGAAGGCCTGGCAGCAGGCCGGCGGCGCGCTCGAAAGCGGTGTCGTGCCGGCGCCTGCGCCGGTGGCCGACTACCCGCTGCCGGCCGACCTGGCCATGCCCACGATCGACGCTGCCACGCTGCAGGCCACGCTCGGCCGCCCGGTGCTGATCGACGCCCGCGGCGCCGAGCGTTACCGCGGTGACGTCGAGCCGCTCGACCCGGTGGCCGGCCACATCCCCGGCGCATTGAACCGGCCGTTCACGCAGAACCTCGGCGCGGACGGCCGTTTCCTGCCGGCCGACGCCTTGCGCGCGGGCTTTGCGCCGCTGCTGTCAGGCCGCCCGGCCGCCGAGGTGGTGCACCAGTGCGGCTCGGGCGTCACCGCCTGCCACAACCTGCTGGCGATGGACGTGGCCGGCCTGGCCGGCTCGCAGCTCTACCCGGGCTCGTGGAGCGAGTGGTGCAGCGACCCGGCGCGGCCGGTGGCGCGCGGCTGACGGCGTCGCCCTGGGTCGGGGTGAGTCGCCATGGATACCGCCACGCTGCTGAGCACCAACGCGCTGCTTTCGTCCGCCGCGGCACTCGTCATGTTCGTGGTCTTGCGCACACGCAAGACCTATCCCGGATTCGGTTTCTGGACCGCCGGTGTCGCGTGTCTTGCGCTGGGAGCGGCGATGCTCGTGCCCGGGGCCATGCCGCAAGCCTGGATCGTGCGGGTGTTGCGCAATGCCACGCTGCTGGGCGGCCTGCTGCTGCTGCTGCGCGGCATGCTGGTTTTCCGCGGCTATCAGGTCAGCCATCGCTGGGAAGGGCTGTTGGCAGTCATTTTCTTCGTCGTGTTCGGCTACTACAGCCTCGACCCCGCCCAGATCGATGCGCGCATCGTCATCTATTGCGTCTTGGCCGGCATCCTGAGCATCACGACAGCCATCGTCACCCTGCGTGACCGACCGCCGTACTTCGGTTCGAACGATGTCATGCTGGCACTCTGGATGCTGGTGTTTGCCGTCCTGTCCTTCGTGCGCATCGCCCATCAGCTCAGCCATCCGGATGTCAACACCGCGTTCGAAGCCTTGAAAGGCTTTGGCAGTCTTTATGCCATGGCGCAGATACTGACCGTGCAATTGATGACATTGACGCTGGTCAGCATGAATTCCCAGCGCATCGAACATGAATACGCGATCAGCGAATCACGCCTGCGAGACAGTGAGGCGCAGTTGCGCTCCATCGGCGACAACCTGCCCGATGGTTTCGTCTATCAGTTCGAGATGGGCGATGGCAAGCGGGCCTTCAGCTACATCAGCGCGGGTGTCGAGAAGATGCTCGGCCTCAGTCCCGCTGCATTGAGGGTCGATGCGCAGCCGCTGTTCGCCTTGATGGCGCCGGATTCTCGTGCGCAATACCTGCAGGACGAAGCACGCTGCCTGCGCGAGCTGACCGAATATGCCGGCGTGCTGCTGTTCAATCCGAGCGATGGACGAAAAGTCTGGTTGCACGTTCGCTCGGGGCCGATACGGCGCTTGAACGGCGAGACGGTCTGGGTCGGGGTGGCGGTCGACATCACCAAACTCAAGCTGGCGGAAGCCGAGCTGGAGCGCCATCGAAACCACCTGGAGGCGATGGTCGAGGAGCGGACCGCCGCCTTGTCCGATGCCAAGCTGGCAGCAGAAGCCGCCAATCTCGCCAAGGGCAGTTTCCTGGCCAACATGAGCCATGAAATCCGCACGCCGATGAACGCCATCATCGGTCTATCCGCTCTCTTGCTCAGAAAACCACAGGAACCGGATACCGCAGACAAGCTCGGTTTGATCGAGGCCTCCGGCAAACATCTGCTCGGCATCATCAACGACATCCTCGACCTGTCGAAGATCGAGGCGGGCAAGTTCCACCTGTCGCAAGAACGGCTGGATGTTCGCGTACTGCCGGTCAACGTGTGCTCCATGGTGGCCGAGGCAGCCCATGCCAAGGGCATCAAGCTCAAGACCGAACTGGATTTCCTGCCTCCGCGACTGCTGGGCGATCTGACTCGCATCACGCAAGCGCTGCTCAACCTCGTCAGCAACGCGATCAAGTTCACCAGGACGGGATCTGTGACCGTGCGCGCCGTCAGGGAAGAAGAGGATCAGGATTCGATCCTGCTCCGTTTCGAGGTCATCGACACGGGGATCGGAATCTCTGCGCAGGCCATGAGCCGATTGTTTTCCCCATTCGAGCAGGCCGATGCCTCGACGGTTCGCAACTTTGGTGGAACCGGTCTTGGATTGGTGATCACCCGGCGGCTGGCTCAGTTGATGGGTGGGGATGCGGGGGCAGCCAGTGTTCTGGGTGAAGGCAGCACCTTCTGGTTCACGGTGCGCCTGAAGAAGACGGACGTTGAAAACCTTGACTCGACCATGCCAACCGAGAACGCGGCGGCCGTGCAATTGCAGCACAGGTGGGCCGGGACACGAATCTTGCTGGTCGAGGACAACGAGATCAACCAGCAGGTGGCGCGGGCGATCCTGGAAGAGGTCGGTCTGGTCTGCGACCTGGCAGAAAACGGCGAAGAGGCCGTCGCGATGATCGGCAAGGCCCGACCGGGCACCTACGCACTGGCACTGATGGACATGCAGATGCCCAGAATGGACGGCGTGACGGCCACCCAAGCCATTCGGCAGCTGGAAGGTGGCAAGGACATTCCCATCGTGGCCATGACGGCGAATGCATTCAATGACGATGTGCAGCGGTGCCTGGCATCGGGCATGAATGACTTCCTGTTGAAGCCTGTTGACCCCGACAAGCTCTATGACACCCTGCTCAAGTGGCTTGGCCCGTGACGAGATCGCATCGGCGATCCGACGGCTCGCACCGCACCACGTCACACCCCTAGAAGCCGGTGACCAGCCCTTCCCGATGCCGGCGCCGCAGCAGGTCCGGCGTGGCGCGGATGTGCGCCTCCAGCGCCAGCGCCGCACGCGCCTCCTGGCCCGACATCGCCAGCTCGAAGATCTGCCGGTGTTCGGCGTGCACGTCGCGGCCGGTGTCGGGCAGGCTGATCGCGTAGCGCCGGTAGCGTTCGCCGTGCTGGGCCAGCTGGCGCAGCACCTTGTTCGTCCAGGCCGAGTTGCAGCCGCTGACCAGCGTCTCGTGGAAGCGGTTGTTGAGCGACTCCCAGTGCCGACGATGTGCGGGCTCGATCGGCTGCTCGACGGCCGACAGCTCGTCGAACACCGCCTGCAGCCGCGCGCGCCAGGCCGCATCGCCGTGGCGGATCGACAGCCGCAACGCGTCGATCTCGATGTGCACGCGCAGCCGCGTCAGGTCTTCCAGATCCTCGATCGTGATCGGCGCCACGCGGAAGCCGCGCTGCCCTTCGGCCAGCACCAGCGCGTCGCTCACCAGCCGCGTGATCGCCTCGCGCAGCGTGCCGGCGCTGACCGCGTAACGGTCTTTCAGGTGCTCGACCCGCAGCTTGTCGCCCGGTGTCAGCCGGCCTTCGACGATGTCGTCGCGCAGCTGCGCATAAGCGCGTTCGATCAGCGTGCGCGAGCCGCTGACGTTGCCATTGCTGCCGCCGTTCACGGTCACGCCGTCGCTTGCCGGATCGCTCAGAAAAGATCGTTTTGCCATCTCTCGGCCCTCAATCGCGCGAGCGTTCGCGCACGCGGCTGAGCCGGTAGCTCAGCTGCGGGCGGGTCAGGCCGAGCGCCCGGGCGGCGGCGGCCAGGTTGCCACCGTTGCGCTGCACGGCCTCCTGGATCAGGCCGTCTTCGAGTGCATCCAGGCTCAGGCCGTGGCGCAGCACCTCGTCGTAGAGCGTGTCGATCTGGGCCGGCGCGCCGCGCTCCAACGCACCGGCGGCGTTGACCGTCACGGTGGTCTGGCCCGGCGGGGTCGGGAACAGGTCGTCGATGTCGACCGGCTGGCCGGCGCCGGCGACGATGATGCCGCGCTCGATCAGGTTCTCGAGTTCGCGCACATTGCCCGGCCAGGCGTAGTGGCGCATGGCCTCCAGCGCGCGGTCGGTCAGGCCCTGCACGCGTTTCTGATGCAGCGTGGCGAAGTGCTGCAGCAGGTGCAGCGCCAGCGGCTCGATGTCCTCGACCCGCTCGCGCAGCGGCGGGATGCGGATCGGGTAGACGTTGAGCCGGTACATCAGGTCGCGCCGGAAGCGCCCGGCCGCCACCGCCGCCTCCAGGTCGACGTTGGTCGCCGCCACCACCCGAACGTCGACGCGGCGCGCCTGCGTGCTGCCCAGGCGCTCGATCTCGCCGTGCTGCAGCACGCGCAGCAGCTTGGCCTGCGCCGGCAGCGGCAGCTCACCCAGCTCGTCGAGAAACAGCGTGCCGCCGTCGGCGCGCTCGAAGCGCCCGGCGCGCGCCGCACCGGCGCCGGTGTAGGCGCCTTTTTCGGCGCCGAACAGCTCGCTCTCGATCAGATCGGCCGGCAGCGCGGCGCAGTTGATCGCGACGAACGGCCGATCGGCGCGCGTGCTCATCGCGTGCAGGGCGCGTGCAAAACGCTCCTTGCCGACCCCGGTCTCGCCGGTCAGCAGCACCGTCACCTGCGTGGCCGCGGCCTTGCGCAGCAGCTCGGCGGCACGCTGGAAGGCGCGTGACTGGCCGATCAGCTCGCCCAAGTCGTCACGCGGCGCGAGGGTGGAGCGCAGCGTCTCGACCTCGGACTGCAGATCCTCGATGCGCACCAGCAGCGAATCGGGGTCGTAGTCGCGCGCCAGCAGATCGCCGTCCGGCCAGGCCGACTGCGGCCGGCCCTCGATGCGGCAATGCGCATGGCCGCAGCCGCTGCATTGAAGTTCGCGGTAGATCACCCGCTGGCCCATGAAGGCGCTGACGTAACCCGAGGCGTAGCCGATCAGCATCCAGCACACCGGCTCGTCCTGCGGGCCGAAGTCGCGCAGATGGGTCTCGACCTCCCACGAGTGATCCCAGCGGAACACGCCGACGTGGTGGCCGCTGGCCATGTCGAGCTCGAAACGTTCGGGCGTGACCTGCACCGCGCCTTCGAGCATGTGCAGCTGTGGCCCGACCGCGAACAGGTCGAACATCGACGCGCCCGGGCGCACCTGCCGCGCCAGCGCCGCGTCGCGCTGGCCCGCGGCGTAGCCGGCGCGCATCAGCACCCGGCGCGTCTGCTCGCGGCCGATGCTCTGCATCAGCTCGCGCCGCAGGCTGCCCAGCGCCTCGGCGTGGACCAGCAGCATGCGGTGGCCGGCCAGCCAGATACGGCCGTCCGAGGCCGAGAAGTTGACCAGCCGGCGCAGGTCGGCGTCCGGCGGCAGGGGCGGCATCGAATGGGGTTCCATCGGCAGATTATCGATAAACAGGCATCTGGCGCGCCACAGCGTTGTCCCGGGGTCGATGAATGATTTGATCATTTCAGCAGATCGCACTTCATCATCCTGATGAAATCATCATGCTGCTGTGCACAAATCACTGTAACGAGGTGTCGAGACGCCAGAAGCCGCCTGGCTGACCGGTTTCAGCGGGGGCTCGTCGTTCGGGGTTTTCCCTGAATTATCGAGATTATTGGGATGTCGACGGCTCGACTGGCACAGCCCGTGCGTTGTGATCGACATGCAAGCCGCCTCGATCCAGCGCATGAACCCCCAACCCACACCCGAACAGGAACCCGTTGTCTGCGACCCCTCGCGCCGCTACGTGCGGCTCACCGAGCGGCGTGCCGACGGCCTGGTGGCCTTCGAGTTCTCGATCGGCTGGCCCGAGCTGGCGGTCGAGCTGCTGCTGCCCGAGGCCGCATTCACCGAGTTCTGCAGCACCAACCGGGTCATCCGGCTGGACCTCTGATCCGGGCCACACAGAGCCCCGTCCCACCCCCGAGGAGACAAGTCCCGATGAACATCGACCTGCAGGCGCGCGAGATCCAGCCCTTGCGCAACACCTACGCCCACGTTGCCCAATACATCGGCGGCGACAAGGTGGCGTCGCGTTACCAGGAGGCCACCTTCGGCGCGCAGCCGATGGTGAACTTCCATTACCGGCCGACCTGGGATCCGACACACGAGCTGTTCGACGCCAGCCGCAGCGCCATCGTGCTGGCCGACTGGTACGTGCTCAAGGATCCGCGCCAGTTCTATTACGCCAACTGGACCATGACCCGGGCGCGCCAGCAGGACGCGATGGAATCGAACTTCCAGTTCGTCGACTCGCGCGGCATGGTCGACAAGATCCCCGACGCCGTGCGCCACCAGGCCCTGGCAGTGCTGATGCCGCTGCGCCACGCCGCCTGGGGCGCCAACATGAACAACGCCTCGGTCTGCGCCTACGGCTGGGGTACCGCCTTCACCGCGCCGGCGATGTTCCACGCGATGGACAACCTCGCGGTGGCGCAGTACCTGACCCGTCTGGGCCTGGCGCTCGACGACCCGTCGGTGCTCGACGAAGGCAAGCAGGCCTGGCTCGACGATCCGCGCTGGCAGGGCCTGCGCCGCTACGTCGAAGACACGCTGGTGGTGAAGGATCCGTTCGAGCTGTTCGTGGCGCAGAACCTGGCGCTCGACGGCCTGCTGTACCCGCTGATCTACGGCAGTTTCGTCGACGAGCACATCGCCTTGCAGGGCGGCACCGCGGTGGCGATGCTGACCGCCTTCATGCCCGAGTGGCACGACGAAAGCGCACGCTGGGTCGATGCGGTGATCAAGACCGCGGCGGCAGCGAGCGAAACCAACCGCGGCCTGCTGCAGCAGTGGGTGGCGCAGTGGAGCGAACGGGCCGAGGCGGCACTCGCCCCGGTGGCGCAGCTGGCGCTGGGCGAGGCCGGCAACGAGGCCCTCGGCGAGGCCCGCGCCCGAGTCACCGAGCGCTGCCGCAAGGCCGGCGTCGGCGCCTGAACGCTGCGCTCTTCACCCGTCAAGGAACCCGCATGTCCAACGTATTCATCGCCTTCCAGCACAACGAAGACTCGCGCCCGGTGATCGACGCGATCGTGGCCGACAACCCCGCCGCGGTGGTGGTGCACTCGCCCGGCCTGGTCAAGATCGACGCGCCCGACCGCCTGACGATCCGCCGCGAAACGATCGAGGCCCAGACCGGCCGCCCCTATGACCTGCAGGCCATCCACGTCAATCTGGTGACGCTGTCCGGCCACATCGACGAAGACGACGATCAGCTGACGCTCAGCTGGCAGCACTGAATCAAGCCCACCGAGGAGACAGAGATGGACACCCGTGTCGTGAAGAAGAAACTCGGTCTGAAGGACCGCTACGCCGCCATGACCCGCGGCCTGGGCTGGGAGACCACCTACCAGCCGATGGAGAAGGTCTTTCCGTACGACAAGTACGAGGGCATCAAGATCCACGACTGGAACAAGTGGGAAGACCCGTTCCGCCTGACGATGGACGCCTACTGGAAATACCAGGGTGAGAAGGAGAAGAAGCTCTACGCGGTGATCGACGCCTTTGCGCAGAACAACGGCCAGCTGGGCGTGAGCGACGCGCGTTACGTCAATGCGCTCAAGCTCTTCATTCAAGGCGTGACGCCGCTCGAATACTACGCACACCGCGGCTTCGCACACGTGGGCCGCCAGTTCACCGGCGAGGGCGCACGGGTGGCCGCGCAGATGCAGTCGATCGACGAACTGCGCCATTACCAGACCGAGACGCACGCGATCTCGCACTACAACAAGTACTTCAACGGCATGCATCACTCGAACCACTGGTTCGACCGGGTCTGGTATCTGTCGGTGCCGAAGTCCTTCTTCGAGGATGCGATCACCGGCGGGCCGTTCGAGTTTCTGGTGGCGGTGAGCTTCTCGTTCGAATACGTGCTGACGAACCTGCTGTTCGTGCCCTTCATGAGCGGCGCGGCGCACAACGGCGACATGTCGACCGTGACCTTCGGCTTCTCGGCGCAATCGGACGAATCGCGCCACATGACACTCGGCATCGAGTGCATCAAGTTCCTGCTCGAACAGGATCCGGCCAATGTGCCGATCGTGCAGGGCTGGATCGATAAGTGGTTCTGGCGCGGCTATCGCCTGCTCACGCTGGTGGCGATGATGCAGGACTACATGCTGCCCAAGCGCGTGATGAGCTGGAAGGAAGCCTGGGAGATGTACGCCGAGCAGAACGGCGGCGCGCTGTTCAAGGATCTGGCGCGTTACGGCATCCGCGAGCCCAAGGGCTGGAAGGACGCCTGTGAAGGCAAGGACCACATCAGCCACCAGGCCTGGGCCACCTTCTACAACTACAACGCTGCCGCGCCCTTCCACACCTGGATTCCCAAGGAAGACGAGCTGGCCTGGCTGTCGGAAAAGTACCCCGACACCTTCGACAAGTACTACCGCCCGCGCCTTGAGCACTGGCAGGCCGAGGCCGAGAAAGGCAACCGCTTCTACAACAAGACGCTGCCGATGCTGTGCACCACCTGCCAGATCCCGATGCTGTTCACCGAGCCCGGTGACGCCAGCAAGATCTGCTACCGCGAGAGCGATTACCTGGGCGACAAGTACCACTTCTGCTCGGACCACTGCAAAGGCATCTTCGATTTCGAGCCACAGAAGTACGTGCAGAGCTGGCTGCCGGTGCACCAGATCTACCAGGGCCACTGCTTCAAGCCGGACACCGATCCGACCGCCGAAGGCTTCGATCCGCTGATCGCGGTGCTGCAGTGGTACGAGATGGAAATCGGCCGCGACAACTTCGATTTCGAAGGCTCCGAAGACCAGAAGAACTTTGCCGCCTGGCGCGGTGAAACCCTGCCCGGCGCAGCCGAGGCCAGCCCTGCAGAAGGAGTGCAGAAATGAGCGTCGTCGCCCTCGAACCTTATTCGTTTCCGGCCAAGGATGTGCGCGAGAACTTCCCCGCGCCGCTGCTCTACATCGGCTGGGAAGACCACCTGCTGTTCTGCGCGCCCTTCTGCCTGCCGCTGCCACCCGACATGCCGTTCGGCGCCATAGCCGCCGCAGTGCTGCCGGGCATCTACGGCTATCACCCGGACTTTGCCAAGATCGACTGGTCGACCGTGCAGTGGTTCAAGAGCGGCCAGCCGTGGTCGCCCGATCCGGCCAGGTCATTGGCCGAGAACGGGCTGAAGCACAAGGACGCGATCCGCTTCCGTGCGCCCGGCCTGACCGGCATCAAGGGCTCGTTCAGCTGAAACCGCCAGGCCAGAGCCATGAGTTATCGACTCACCATTGAACCGCTGGGCGCGACCATCGAGGTCGAAGAAGGCCAGACCGTGCTCGACGCCGCGCTGCGCCAGGGCATCTACATCCCGCATGCCTGCTGCCACGGGCTGTGCGGAACCTGCAAGGTGCAGGTGAGCGACGGCGAGGTCGATCTCGGCGCGGCCAATCCGTTTGCGCTGATGGATTTCGAGCGTGACGAAGGCAAGGCGCTGGCGTGCTGCTGCACGCTGCAGAGCGACGTCACGATCGAGGCCGACATCGAGGAAGAGCCCGACGCCGAGGTCATCCCGGTGCGCGACTTCGCCGCCAGCGTGACGCGCATCGTCGACCTCACGCCCACCATCAAGGCGCTGCACCTGGCGCTCGACAAGCCGATCGGGTTTCAGGCCGGTCAATACGTGCAGATCGAGATCCCGGGCCTCGGGCAGAGCCGGGCCTTCTCGATCGCCAACTCGCCGGCGGCAGTCGAGAAGAGCGGCGAGATCGAGTTGAACGTGCGCATCGTCGCCGGTGGCGCGGGCACCGGCTACCTGCATCAGCAGTTGCAGGTGGGCGACCGGCTGCGGCTGGCCGGGCCGTACGGGCGCTTCTTCGTGCGCCGGTCGGCAGGCAAGCCGATGCTGTTCATGGCCGGCGGCTCGGGCCTGTCGAGCCCGCGTTCGATGATCGTCGACCTGCTCGAAGGCGGCTGCACGCTGCCGATCACGCTGGTCTACGGTCAGCGATCGCGAGACGAGCTTTATTACGACGCCGAGTTCCGCGCGCTGGCCGAGCAGCACCCGAACTTCAGCTACGTGCCGGCCTTGTCGAACGAGGCCGAAGGCTCTGGCTGGACCGGCGCACGCGGCTACGTGCACGACGCGGCGAAGGCGCATTTCGGCGGCAGCTTCCAGGGCCAGCAGGCCTATCTGTGCGGGCCGCCGCCGATGGTCGAGGCCTGCATCGGCACGCTGATGCAGGGCCGGCTGTTCGAGCGCGACATCTACACCGAGAAGTTCCTCTCGGCGGCCGATGCGCAGAACGCGCGCAGCCCTCTCTTCAAGCGGGTGTGAAGCAGTCATGGCGTTCTCATTCGACAGCCGACCCAAGGTGAATGTCTGCGTGGCGCAGACCGGCGAGAGCTACCCCTGCGCCACCAACGAGAGCCTGCTCAAGGGCATGCTCAAACTCGGCCGCAAGGGCATCCCTGCGGGTTGCGTGAACGGCGGCTGCGGGGTGTGCAAGGTGCGCATCGTCGAGGGCAGCGTGACCGTGCTCGGGCCGGTCAGCCGGGCCCATGTGAGTGCCGAAGAAGAGGGCTGCGGCATCACGCTGGCCTGCCGCGTGGCCCCCGCCACCGCGGTGCGGCTGGAGGTGATCGGCAAGCTCGAGAAACCTTTTTCCAAACGGCCCGCCCCAGCGGCGGACCACAGAGCAACGCTGCAGATGACGCAGCAACAAGGAGACATGTGATGGGTGTAATGCGTATTGGCCATGCGAGCCTGCGGGTGATGGACATGGCGGCTGCCGTGAAACATTACGAAAACGTGCTGGGCCTGAAGACGACGATGGTCGACAAGGCCGGCAACGTCTATCTCAAGTGCTGGGACGAGTGGGACAAGTACTCGCTGATCCTGACCCCGTCGGACCAGGCGGGGCTCAATCACGTCGCCTACAAGGTCGAGAAGGATGCCGATCTCGACGAGCTGAAAACCAAGGTCGAGGCCTGGGGCGTCAAGACCACGCTGCTGCCCGAAGGCACGCTGCCGTCGACCGGCCGCATGCTGCAGTTCAATCTGCCCAGCGGCCACGAGATGCGGCTGTATGCGATGAAGGAATACGTGGGCACCGAGGTCGGCACCACCAACCCCGACCCCTGGCCCGATGGCCTGAAGGGCGCCGGCGCGCACTGGCTCGACCACCTGTTGCTGATGTGCGAGATGAACCCGCCCGAGGGCATCAACACCGTGGCCGACAACACCCGCTTCATGACCGAGGCGCTCGACTTCTTCCTGACCGAGCAGGTGCTGGTCGGCCCGAACGGCGACATGCAGGCGGCCACCTGGCTGAGCCGCACCACCACGCCGCACGACATCGCCTTTGTCGGCGGCCCGAAGAGCGGGCTGCACCACATCGCCTATTTCCTCGACTCGTGGCACGACGTGCTGAAGGCCGCCGACGTGATGGCCAAGAACAAGACCAAGATCGACGTGGCGCCCACCCGCCACGGCATCACGCGCGGCGAGACGATCTACTTTTTCGACCCGAGCGGCAACCGCAACGAAACCTTCGCCGGCCTGGGCTACCTGGCGCAGCGCGACCGGCCGGTGACGACCTGGACCGAAGACCAGCTCGGCAGCGGGATCTTCTATCACACGGGTGAACTGGTGGCCTCGTTCACCGAGGTCTACACCTGAGCACACGGAGCCGCAAGCCATGAGCGATCGCCTCGAGCGCAGCAGCGTGCCGCAACATGTGATCAGCGCCGAGGCAGCCGCGCAGGCGGTGGCCGCCGCGGTGGCGCACGCCGGCACGCTGGGCGTGCGCATCAACGCCGCGGTGGTCGACGGTGGCGGCACGCTGGCCGCCTTCCTGCGCATGCCGGGTGCCTTTCTGCATTCGGTCGAGATCGCGATCGACAAGGCCTACACCGCGGCGAGTTTCGGCTTCCCGACGGCGCAGTGGCCGGCGGTGTTCGGCAGCGACGAGCTGCTGCGCATCGGCCTGTCGCAGCGCCCGCGCCTGGTCGTGATCGGCGGGGGTTTGCCGATCCATCTCAAAGGCCCCGATGGCAGCGCGCTGATCGGCGGCATCGGCGTCTCGGGCGCCTCGGCCGAGCAGGACGAAGCCTGTGCTCTCGCGGGCCTGCGGGCGATCGGCCTTACATCCTGACGGCCGCGTGCCGTCAGCCTATTTCAATCACTCCGTGGACCCCACCGTGCAGCAGTTCCTCAACTTCATCAACGGCGAATTCGTCGCCACCGGCAAGACCTTCGAGAACCGCGCGCCGGTCGACAACCGCGTGCTGGGCCTCGTGCACGAGGCCGGTCAGCGCGAGGTCGACGCGGCGGTGGCGGCGGCGCGCGCCGCGCTGAAGGGCCCGTGGGGCCGCATGAGCGTGGTCAAGCGGGTCGAGCTGCTGCACGCGGTGGCCGACGAGATCAACCGCCGCTTCGACGACTTCCTGGCCGCCGAGATCGCCGACACCGGCAAGCCGCTGAGCCTGGCCTCGCACATCGACATCCCGCGCGGCGCGGCCAACTTCAAGGTCTTCGCCGACATCGTCAAGAACGTGCCGACCGAGAGCTTCGAGATGACCACCCCCGACGGTGGCACCGCCGTCAGCTACGGCCTGCGCACGCCGGTGGGCGTGGTCGCGGTGGTCTGCCCGTGGAACCTGCCGCTGTTGCTGATGACCTGGAAGGTCGGCCCGGCGCTGGCCTGCGGCAACACCGTGATCGTCAAGCCGAGCGAAGAAACACCCGCCACCGCCACGCTGCTGGGCGAGGTGATGAAGGCGGTCGGCGTGCCCGACGGCGTCTACAACGTGGTGCACGGCTTCGGCCCCGGTTCGGCCGGCGAGTTCCTGACGAAGCATCCGGGCGTCAACGCCATCACCTTCACCGGCGAGACGCGCACCGGCGAGGCCATCATGGCGGCCGCGGCCAAAGGCGTGCGGCCGGTGTCGTTCGAGCTGGGCGGCAAGAACGCCGGCATCGTGTTCGCGGACGCCGACTTCGACAAGGCGGTGGCCGGCATCACGCGCAGCGCGTTCGAGAACTGCGGCCAGGTGTGTCTCGGCACCGAGCGTGTCTACGTGCAGCGGCCGATCTTCGACCGCTTCGTGGCCGCATTGAAGGACAAGGCCGAGGCGCTCCAGATCGGCCCGTCCGAGCAGCCCGGCGTCGGCCTGGGTCCGCTGATCTCGGCCGAACACAAGCAGAAGGTGCTCGGCTATTACGCCAAAGCCAAGGCCGAAGGCGCGACGATCGTGACCGGTGGCGGCGCGCCGCAGATGCCCGGCGCATTGGCCGAAGGCCATTGGGTGCAGCCGACGATCTGGACCGGCCTGCCCGAGAGCGCCAGCGTGATCCGCGAGGAGATCTTCGGACCCTGCTGCCACATCGCGCCCTTCGACACCGAGGACGAAGCCATTGCGCTGGCCAACGCCACCGACTACGGCCTGGCCACCACGGTGTGGACGCAGAACCTCGGCACCGCGCACCGCATGGCCAGCGCGATCGAAGTGGGGCTGTGCTGGATCAACAGCTGGTTCCTGCGCGATTTGCGGACGGCGTTCGGCGGCGCCAAGGCCTCGGGCATCGGCCGCGAGGGCGGGGTGCATTCGCTGGAGTTCTACACGGAGCTGAGGAACGTGATGATCAAGCTGTGAGCGGGATCCCGCACGGCCAGTACCAGGGGGCTTCGGCCCCCTTACACATGCGCCTGCAGCACCACCCGATCCCGCTCGATGATCCGCCGGAAGCCTTCGCTGGTCGTGGCCCAGTCCACGACATCCACCTTCCACGGCAGGTCGGATTCGGCAAACGCCTCGGACAGCGCGGCCTGCTCATCGAGGCTCAGGGGCGCATCGCCCAGTACCGCCAGATCGAGGTCTGAATAGGGCTTGGCACTGCGGCGGGCGCGCGAACCGAAGGCCCAGACCTCCCGGCCCGGCACCTGCTGCTGCAGGATCGCCCGCACGATGGCCCATTGCGCGGGCTGGATGTCCACGTCCGGCACCGCGCTCACCGGCTCGGAAGACCGGCTCACGCCACCCTCGCCTGCAGTTGCGTGCACAGGTGGCGCGCTTCTTCCAGGAACGCAGGAATCTCGGCCACCACGACCCGTGCCACGGCTTCGTCATAGGTGTGGCTGGTCTTGCCCCGCATCTCGCGAAACAGCCGCCAGCGCGGCCAGTCGCTGAGCAGCAGTGCCTGCTCGTTGCCCGTGCGGATCAGGTCGGAGAAGGGCATGCCGTCGAACTGCGCCGCGCTGGCCGAGGCCATCTCCAGGTAGCGCTTGAGCATCTTGTGGCTCAACTCGTAGGTGAACTCGAAACGCTGGATCAGACCGTCGCGGATCTGCGTGTCGCTGATGTCCTTGCGGTAGCGGATCAGTCCCTCGTCCAGCCGTTCGATGACCTCCACGAGGGATCGCAAATCGAAGGCGATGTCGGACATGGTGGGCGGGTGGTCGTGGCCAACGACCGATGGAGCCTGGGGAGGCACCAATTTATCAGGTCGTTCCTCCGCAGAACCCTCATTGCCCGCCAGCCGTTCAGATCCATCGTCGGGCTGCTCACGGCTGCGCCAAGGCCTCGGGCATCGGCCGCGAGGGCGGCTCGGTTCGGCGGCACACTCTCGCCCGTCCGATATCACCGATACCACCGGCGCCGCTGCCGCCCCGACCATGAACCTGCTGCCCGACCTGCCGACCGTCAACCTGCTCGGCCATGACGCCCTCGACCTGGGCATCGTGGCCGTGTTCGCCGTGGTCTACCTCGGCATGTTCCTCGGCGGCCTGCCGCGCCTGAAACTCGACCGCTCGGGCGTGGCGCTGCTCGGTGCCATCGCCGTGATCGCCATCACCGGCCAGCCGGTCGAGGACGCCGCCCGCGCGGTCGACCTGCCGACCATCGTGCTGCTGTTCGCCTTCATGGTGGTGTCGGCGCAGATGCGCCTGGGCGGCTTCTACACCGCGGTGACGCGCCGGGTGGGCGCCATGCCGTTGTCGCGCCGCGGCCTGCTGGCGGCGCTGATCGCGGTGGCCGGCGCGATGTCGGCGGTGTTCTCCAACGACATCGTCTGCCTGGCGATGACGCCGGTGGTGGCGCAGCTGTGCCTGCAGCGCCGGCTCGATCCGGTGCCGTTCCTGATCGGCCTGGCCTGCGCGGCCAACATCGGCTCGGCCGCCACGCTGATCGGCAACCCGCAGAACATGCTGATCGGCTCGGTCATGCAGCTGCCCTTCGGCGGCTACGTGCGCCAGGCCTTGCCGCCGGTGGCGCTGAGCCTGGCGCTGCTGTGGCTGTGGCTGGCCTACGGGCCGGGCGCGTCGCACGTGCAGGCGCCCGAGGCGCTGCGGCCGACCGAACTCGACCCCGACGACGCCGCCCCGCTCGACCCCTTCCAGACCGCCAAGGGCCTGCTGGTGGCCGGCGCGCTGATGCTGATTTTTTTGTTCACCGACTGGCCGCGCGACGTGGCGGCGCTGGTCGGCGCGGCCGTGCTGCTGCTGAGCCGGCGGCTGCATTCATCGCACGTGATGGGTTTTGTCGACTGGCAACTGCTGCTGCTGTTCATCGGCCTGTTCGTCGTCAACCATGCGTTCGAGCGCACCGGCCTGGCCTCGCAGGCCGTCGCCTGGCTGGCCGGCCACGGCGTGCACCTGGCCGACCCCGGCCCGCTGCTGGTGGTGGGCGTGGCGCTGTCGAATGTGGTCTCCAACGTGCCGGCGGTGATGCTGATGCTGCCGCACCTGAAGGGCGAGGCGGCCGGCGTGACGCTGGCGCTGGTCAGCACCTTCGCCGGCAACCTGCTGCTGGTGGGCTCGATCGCGAACCTGATCGTGGTGGATCTGGCGCGCAAGAGTGGGATCGAGATTGACTGGAGGCAGCATGCGGTCACGGGGATTCCGGTCACGCTCGGGACGTTGGGGCTGGTGTGGGGGTGGTTGAGTTGGAGCGCTTGAACTCGGCCTGCAAGGCACGGATTCGTGCAAGCAGTTCGTCGAGATGACTTGCATGTCGTCGACGCCGCTCAGCGTTCGTGACTGACGAAGCGTTGGCGCATGCGGCGGGTGTCGCTCCCGCGTCGCCACACGCGCATGAGGAATCGAGCGGCGCGTGCCAGCGCGTTGTCCAGCGCCGTGCGCCAGTCGTTCGCCACGCAGGCGACCACCATCGACCCGACGCCATCGGTGCGCAGTTCCACCTGGCAGCGTTTGTCGATGCCGCCGCGCGGACCGTTCACGTCCGACATCTGCACCTCGGCGCGTGGCACCAGCCAGCTCAGGCGTCGCAACACGAAGCGCACACGGCGCTCCGTCAGATCGCGCAGTTCGGTGGCTTGCGGATGGCGGGACTTGAAGAGCACTTGCATCACGGATCTCGATCGGTTGGGGAGACAGCGGAAATTTGAAGCGCCAGGCGATTCTGTGAAAGCAGTATTTAGTGAACGCCAACATCGAACAAACCTGAACGTGAGACAAGGCTTCCACCGCAGGCTCCGCGGTGTGTACCTGTGGCCGCGACACTTTCGCAACACGGGCCAAACCATCTGAGCAGGCCTGCCATTTTGTGCGCCACAGATTCGGTTATTACGAAATGAAAGTCATGTAAGTTCTGCTTTTTCGGAACCTTGTTGGAGCCCACATTCGGACGTGTTCACACTTCTCCACTCACGAAAGGAAGGACACTGCCATGCGCTCCTACCCCCGCAACAGCTCCGAAGCCGCCGCACGCATCGTGGCACTCGTCGTCATTGCCGACGGCTATGTCTGCCGTTCGGAGTTCGATGCATGGAACCAGCTAGACGGGCCGCGTGAGCTGGGCCTGGCGTCCGACGGCATGCCGCGCATCGTCCAGTCCCTGTGCGAGGACCTCCTGCTCGATGCCTATGCCGGCGGATCGATGATGGCCTGCGTGGATGACGGCACGTTGGCGTCGCTGATGGCCGAGGTGGACGACCCAGCGCTTCAACGCAAGGTGCTGCGGCTCGCAATCGCTGCCGCACGCGCCGACCGGCATCTTGCCGACGGGGAAGCCCTGGTCTTGGCGGCTGCTCGCCGCTATTGGGGCATCGGTGACGAGGCCCAGGCTGGCAGCCTCGTCGCGGCCGACCCTCCGTCCGCCTGAACGGCAGCGCTCAGGCGCGCGCCGCGGCGATCACCTGCAGCACCAATGGGTGATGCTGCCCGCGGCGCGAGCGGATGGCGTGGATTTCCTCCTTCACGTCGTCGCAGCGCCCGAGCAGGTGCAGGCCCTGCATCAAGCCCACGTCACTCGCACCCAGGCTGCTGATCGGGAACACGCCCAGCCCGCGCGCAGCAAACACCGCCAGCAGCGCGCTGTCCTCGAACTCGCCGACGATGCGCGGCCGCAGGCCCTGCGTGTCGAACCAGTGGTCCAGTGTCGAGCGCAGGGCCGAGTGCCCTGTGGGCAGCAGCACCGGCAGGTCATTCAGCGACTGCGGAAAACGGTCGCGCTCGGTCGTGCCGACCAGCCTGGCCGGGCCGTACCACTCCACGGGTGATTCGACGAGCCGTTCGCTCACGAGGCGCAGGTTCGGATTGCGCGGTGCGGCCTGTCCGGCCAGCACCAGGTCGAGGTGGTGCAGTGCCAGTTCGGCCAGCAGCTGCTCGAACTCTCCCTCGTGGCAGACCAGCCGCAGGTTGTCGGTGGCCAGCACCGGCTCCAGCAGCGCATGGGCGGCGAGCTTGGAAATGCCGTCCGACAGCCCGACCGCCAGCCTCGCCACCTTGCCGCTTGCCGCCTCGCGCACCTCGTCGGCGATGCACTGGCCCAGCTGGAAGATCTCCTCGGCACGCGCGAAAGCCGCCTGGCCCGCCTCGGTAAGGGCCACGCCACGCCCCGAGGGCTTTAGCAATTGATGGCCCAGCGACTTCTCCAGCTCGCGCACCTGCGCGCTGATCGTCTGTATGGCCATGTCCAGCCGCTCGGCGGCGCGGGCAAAGCCGCCCTCCTTGGTGACGACCCAGAAGTAATGGAGATGGCGGTAGTTCAACATGCATCCTCCGGTTCGGAAAATCCGAATGCTAGTTGCGATTCAATCTGATTTATTCGATGCAGGCGGATCCCCACACTGTCGATCGGTCCATCGCCAACGGAGAAGCCACCGTGTTCCATGCCCTCAGCGGGTTCATCGGCGTCACCGTCTCCGCCTCGCGCCTGGGCGCCGAGAAGCGATGTTGCTGCAATCCCTTGAACAAGCTGAACCATGGACTTCCTGCTCCCCTTCCTGACATCCGACTTCCTCGGCAAGCCAGCCTGGGTCTGGCTCGCCTTCGTCGGCATCGTGGTCGCGCTCCTGGCTTTCGATCTGGGCGTTCTGCACAAGGACGACCACGCGATCGGCGTGCGAGAGAGCCTGCTGCTCTCCGCCGGATACATCAGCGTGTCGCTGCTCTTCGGTGCCTGGGTCTGGTGGTACCTGGGCGCGCAAAGCGGCATGGACTACTACACCGGCTTCCTGATCGAGAAGTCGCTGTCGATGGACAACGTCTTCGTCATCGCGCTGATCTTCAGCTTCTTTGCAATCCCGCGGCAGTACCAGCACCGCGTGCTGTTCTGGGGCATCCTGGGCGTGATCGTGTTGCGCGCCATCATGATCGGCCTCGGCACCACGCTGGTCAGCCAGTTCAGCTGGGTCCTTTACCTGTTCGGTGCCTTCCTGATCTTCACGGGCATCAAGATGTGGATCGTCGCCGACCACATGCCCGACATCGCGAACAACCCGTTGTTGCGGTTCCTGAAAAGGCACATGCGCGTCACCGACGGGCTGCGTGGCAACGCCTTCTGGGTGAGCCAGCCCGACCCGGCCAGCGGCAAGTCGGTGAGGTTCGCGACGCCGCTGCTGCTGGCGCTGGTGCTGGTGGAGTTCGTCGATCTGATCTTCGCGGTCGACTCGGTGCCGGCGATCTTCGCCATCACGACCGACCCGTTCATCGTCTACACGAGCAACATCTTCGCCATCCTGGGTCTGCGCGCGCTGTACTTCGCGCTGGCGGCGATGATCCACCGCTTCAAGTACCTGAAGTACGCGCTGGCGCTGGTGCTGGTGTTCATCGGCTCGAAGATCTTCCTGGTCGGCATCATCGGCAAGATTCCCGCGGTGATCTCGCTTGGCGTGACCTTCGGCCTGATCGCCGGTGGTGTGCTGGTGTCGCTGTGGAAAACCCGCAGGCAGCCCGCTGTTGTCGAGCCTGCATGACGCCGCCGCGGCCTTGCGTGACGAGCGAGTGTCGATGCAGGTCCTCGTGCAAGCCCACGGTTCAGATCCGTCCATTCGAGCGGCCGGCTGAGCCGGACCTGTGGCAGCCCCGTGTCAGCGAACGATGCCGAGTTCCTCGCGCTGGCCACCCTTGAAGGTGTAGAGCGTCAGCGCACCGTTCCTGATGTCGCCCTTTTCGTCGAACGCGATGGTGCCGGTGACGCCGGGGTAGCTGATCTTCTGCAGCTCCGGCAGGTACTTGGCCGGGTCGGCAGACTTCGCCTTGACCATTGCCTCGACCATCACCTTGGTTGCGTCGTAGGTGTAGGGCGAGTAGATCTGGACCTCGGCGCCGAACTTCTTCTTGAAGTCGGCCTTGAACTTGTCGAACGCCGGCCGCTGCGCCGCGTCGACGCCGCCGGCGATCGCGCAGACGACCTGGCCGTCGGTCATCTGGCCCGAGGCGAGCTTGGGCAGCTCGCCGGTGCAGACGCCGTCGCCGCCGACGAACTTCGCCCGGATGCCGAGCTGCTTCATCTGCCGCAGCATCGGGCCGGCGACCCCGTCCATGCCACCGTAGAAGATGACGTCGGGCTTGGCCGCCTTGATGCCGGTCAGGATGCTGGTGAAGTCGGTCGACTTGTCGCTGGTGAACTCGCGCTTGGCGATCGTCGCGCCGGCGGCCTTGGCGGCTTTCTCGAACTCGCTGGCCACGCCCTGGCCGTAGGCGGTGCGGTCGTCGATGACCGCGATGGTCTTCGCCTTCAGCGTCTGCACCGCGTAGCGGCCGAGTGCACCGCCGAGCTGGGCGTCGTCGGCCACCATCCGGAACGTCGTCTTGAAGCCCTGGCGGGTGTACTGCGGGTTCGTCACCGACGGCGCGATCTGCGCGATGCCGGCGTCGGCATAGATCCGCGCCGCGGGAATCGCGGTGCCCGAGTTCAGGTGGCCGACGACGCCGTTGACCTTGTTGTCGACGAGCTTCTGCGCGGCGGCAGTACCCTGCTTCGGGTCGCCGGCGTCGTCCTCGGCGAGCAGCTCGAAGCGGGCCGGACGGCCGCCGATCTGCACGCCCTTGGCGTTCAGTTCCTCGATCGCCATCCGCACGCCGTTCTCGTTGTCATGCCCGAGGTGCGCGGCGGGGCCGCTGAGCGCGGCGACGTGGCCGATCTTGACGACGAGGGGCTGCGCTGCGTGCGCGGACAGGGCGAAACAGGCTGCGGCGATGCAGCCCAGGCGCAATGAGGTGGTGGTCATGAAATCTCGTTTGGCAACTCTGCAGAGTTCATCCACGGCATCGGTCCGTTTGCCTGAGAGTTTCCGGGGCGGTTGCTCCTTCGGCGCCGCGCGGGTGGCACGCGGACTCTCCCGATGCCGCTCGGGCTCGTGGCCGGCAAGGCGGTCGGCGGGTGACCTCGGCCTTGCGGTGAAGCTGGCAATTGTGCCCGATGCTCGGGTTAACCCGCATCGACGTCGTCAGGTCATCACGGTTTCTTCAAGCGCCGGTCCCCACGTCCTACCCCCTCACCACCGCCAGAAACGCCGCCAACACCGGCGACCCATCCCCGCGCCGGTGGATGCAGCTCAGCTCGATGTCCTTCAGATACGAACATTCGAGCGGCCGGTAGGCCACGCCCGGCAGGCGCAGGCTCTCGCTGCTGGCGGTGGTGATGCACGCACCAAAACCCCCCGCCACCAGCGCGATGGCGGTCAGCACGTCTTCCACCTCCTGCTCCACCAGCAGCGGCGTGCCCTCGCGCGCAAACGCCTGCATCACCTGCTGCGCCAGGCCGGGCAGCGGCAGGTTGGGGTAGAGGATCAGCGGCTCGCCGGCCAGGTCGGGGATGGACACGCTGGCCTGTGCGCACAGCCGGTGCGTGTCGGGCAGCGCCACGCGCATGCGCTCGCGCAGCACGGTCTCGATCACCAGATCGGGCTCGGGCGGCACCAGGCGGTTGAAGCCGACGCTGATGCGGCGCTCGCGCAAGGCGTCGAGCTGCTCGGCCTTGGTCATCGTGTGCAGCACGATGCGCACCTCGGGCCGCTGGGCGTGGAAACGCGCCAGCAGCCGCGGGATGACGTCGAGCACGCCCGACCCGAACAGGCCGACGTCGAGCCGGCCGATTACGCCCTGGCCGGCGGCGCGGGTGCGCTCGCGGGCGCGCTGCGCCAGCGTCAGCAGGTTGGGCACCTCGTCGAGCAGGGTCTGGCCGGCTTCGGTCAGCTCCACGCCCTTGGGGGTGCGGATGAACAGCGCCGTGCCCAGCTCGGCTTCGAGCGCGTGGATCTGGCGCGTCAGCGGCGGCTGCGCCATGTGCAGGCGCTCGGCGGCGCGGCCGATGTGGCGCTCCTCGGCCACGGCGAGGAAATAGCGCATCTGCTTGAGGTCCATCGGCGGGCTTCGGCGGGTGGTCTAACTCGATACCTTTATGGTATCGAGATCGCAATATTCGGTATTGGACAGTATGGCTCGCGCTGCCTATCGTTGCGACCGTCAGACCTCATCGCCAGGTCTCCGTAGCCCAACGATCACGAGGAGGCTCACCGCATGAGCCAGCAGCAGAGCCCCACCGCCGCCAACCCCGAAATCGGCCAGCGCATCCGCACCGGCGCGTTTCACAGCAACGTGCACGACCTCGGCCGCGCTCACCCTGGCCAGCCGCCGGTGCTGCTGATCCACGGTTCCGGGCCGGGTGTCAGCGCCTGGGCCAACTGGCGGCTGGTGATGCCGGTGTTGGCCCAGGATCGGCGTGTGATCGCGCCCGACATGGTCGGCTTCGGCTACAGCGACCGGCCCGAAGGCATCACCTATTCGATGGACACCTGGGTGCAGCAGGCCATCGACCTGCTCGACGCGCTCGACCTGCCGCAGGTCGATCTGATCGGCAACAGCTTCGGCGGCGCGCTGGCGCTGGCGCTGGCGATCCGCGCGCCGCAGCGAGTGCGCCGGCTGGTGCTGATGGGCTCGGTCGGCGTGCCCTTCGAGCTGACGCCGGGGCTGGACGCCGCCTGGGGCTACCAGCCCTCGATCGAGGCGATGCGGCACCTGCTCGACACCTTTGCCTTCAGCCGCAAGCTGGTCACCGACGAGCTGGCGCAGCTGCGTTACCAGGCCAGCATCCGGCCCGGTTTCCAGGAATCGTTTTCTGCGATGTTCCCGGCGCCGCGCCAGCAGTGGGTCGACGCGATGGCCAGCCCCGAGGCGGCGATCCGCGCGCTGGCGCACGAGACGCTGATCGTGCACGGCCGCGAGGATCAGGTGATCCCGCTGCAGACCTCGCTGACGCTGTCGCAGTGGATCCCGAACAGCCAGCTGCACGTCTTCGGCCATTGCGGCCACTGGACGCAGATCGAACACAGCGCGCGTTTTGCGCAGCTGGTGTCGAACTTCCTGGCCGAAGCCGACACGCCGGCCTGAACCCAGAAATCGCCCCGACATCGCCCGACACGGACAACCGAGAACCCCATGGACGCACTCACCATCCAACGCTACGGCGACGAGCTCTACCAGGCGCTCGTCAGCCGCGAGGCCGTCGAGCCGCTCACCAACCGCGAGCCCGGCATCACCATCGACGACGCGTACCAGATCCAGCTGCGCGTGATCCAGCGCCGGCTTGATGCCGGCGAGATCGTCATCGGCAAGAAGATCGGCGTCACCAGCAAGGTGGTGATGGACATGCTGGGCGTGAACCAGCCCGACTTCGGCCACCTGCTGTCGGGCATGGTGTTCAACGAGGGCGAGCCGGTCGACACCGCCAAGCTGATCGCACCCAAGGCCGAGGCCGAGGTGGCCTTCATCCTGGCGCGTGACTTGACCGGCCCGGGCGTGACCGCGGCCGACGTGCTGCGCGCCACCGACTGCGTGATGCCGTGTTTCGAGATCGTCGACAGCCGCATCCGCGACTGGAAGATCAAGATCCAGGACACGGTGGCGGACAACGCCTCCTGCGGCGTGCTCACGCTCGGCGGCACCCGCCGCAGCCCGCGTGACATCGATCTGGCGCTGGCCGGCATGGTGCTCGAGAAGAACGGCGAGATCGTCAGCACCTCGTGCGGCGCCGCGGTGCAGGGCTCGCCGGTCAACGCGGTGGCGTGGCTGGCCAACACGCTCGGGCGCCTGGGCATCAGCCTGAAGGCGGGCGATGTGATCCTGTCGGGATCGCAATCGCCGCTGGTGCCGGTCAAGCCGGGCGACAGCCTGCATTGCAGCGTGGGCGGGCTGGGCAGCACGTCGGTGCGGTTTATTTGAGCCCCCACGCTCCCTGGCGGTCGCTGCCCCCCGAGGGGGCTCAGGCAGCGGACCGGCAGAGCCGGATCCACGCCTGCACCTTGCTAAAGAAAGACACACCATGGCACTGAATCGCACCGACATCGAGGCGCTGGCCGCCCACCTGGAATCGGCCGAGCTGGAGGCGCGCGACGTCACCAAGATCACCGACGATTTTCCGCTGATGGACTGGGCCGATGCCTACGACATCCAGGACGAGATCCGCCGCCGCAAGGAAGCACGCGGCCACAAGACCGTGGGCCTGAAGGCGGGCCTGACCTCGTTCGCCAAGATGAAGCAGATGGGCGTGGACACGCCGTGTTTCGGCTTTGTCAGCGACTACATGGCGCGCCCGGATGGCGGCGAGATCAAGGTCTCCGAGCTGATCCACCCGAAGGTGGAGGCCGAGATCTGCATCGTCACGAAAGCGCCATTGCGGGGCCCCGGTTGCCACGTTGGCGCGGTGCTGGCGGCGATCGACTTCGTGCTGCCGGCGGTCGAGATCATCGACAGCCGCTACCGCGACTTCAAGTTCGACTTGAAGAGCGTGATCGCCGACAACACCTCGGCCTCGCGCTTCGTGATCGGCGGGCGCTCGCGCAATGTCGAGGCGCTCGATCTGCGCACGCTCGGCGTGGTGCTGGAGAAGAACGGCCAGATCGTCTCGATGGCCGCCGGCGCCGCGGTGCTGGGGCATCCAGCCGCGGCGGTGGCGATGATGGCCAACCACCTGGGCGCACGCGGCCAGGAGATCCCGGCCGGCACGTTCATCATGACCGGCGGCGTGACCGAAGCGATCGCGGTGCAGGCCGGCGACAGCGTCAACGTGCGCTTCCAGGACCTCGGCTCGGTGTCGATGCGTTTCGTCTGAACACAGGAATCCAACCATGAAGAAGATCAAGTGCGCCCTGATCGGGCCCGGCAACATCGGCACCGACCTGCTCGCCAAGCTGCAACGCAGCGCCGTGCTGGAGCCGGTCTGGATGGTCGGCATCGACCCCGAATCCGACGGCCTCAAACGCGCCCGCGAGATGGGCATCAAGACCACGTCTGACGGCGTCGACGGACTGATTCCGCACATGAAGGCCGACGGTGTGCAGATCGTCTTCGACGCCACCAGCGCCTACGTGCACGCCGAGAACTCGCGCAAGGTCAACGAACAAGGCGCGCTGATGATCGACCTGACACCCGCGGCGATCGGGCCGTTCTGCGTGCCGCCCGTCAACCTGAAGGCGCATGTCGGCTCGGGTGAGATGAACGTCAACATGGTGACCTGCGGCGGGCAGGCCACGATCCCGATGGTGGCGGCGGTTTCGCGTGTCCAGCCGGTGGCGTATGGCGAGATCGTCGCCACCGTGTCGAGCCGCTCGGTCGGACCGGGCACACGCAAGAACATCGACGAGTTCACTCGCACCACGGCCGGTGCGGTCGAGAAGGTCGGTGGCGCCAGGAAGGGCAAGGCCATCATCGTCATCAACCCGGCCGAGCCGCCGCTGATGATGCGCGACACGGTGCATTGCCTGACCGAAACCGAGCCCGATCAGGCCGCGATCACAGCCAGCGTGCACGCCATGCTGGCCGAGGTGCAGAAGTACGTGCCGGGCTACCGGCTGGTCAACGGGCCGGTGTTCGACGGCAACCGTGTGAGCGTGTTCCTGGAGGTCGAAGGCCTGGGCGACTACCTGCCCAAGTACGCCGGCAACCTCGACATCATGACGGCCGCCGCCGCCCGCACCGCCGAGATGTTCGCCGAGGAAATCCTCAAGGGTGAACTGGTCCTGCAACCCACCGCCGTTGCGGCCTGAGAGGGAGACACATCATGACTGTGCAAGGCAAGAAGATCACCGTCCACGACATGACGTTGCGGGATGGCATGCACCCGAAGCGTCATCTGATGACGCTGGAGCAGATGAAGAACATCGCCACCGGCCTGGACGAAGCGGGCGTGCCGCTGATCGAGGTCACGCATGGCGACGGGCTGGGCGGCAGCTCGGTCAACTACGGCTTTCCGGCCCACAGCGACGAGGAGTATCTCGGCGCCGTGATCCCGCTGATGAAGCAGGCCAAGATCTCGGCGCTGCTGCTGCCGGGCATCGGCACGGTCGAGCATCTGCACATGGCCAAGGATCTGGGCGTGCACACCATCCGCGTGGCGACGCACTGCACCGAGGCCGACGTCAGCGAGCAGCACATCACCGCCGCGCGCAAGCTCGACATGGACACGGTCGGCTTCCTGATGATGGCGCACATGGCCAGCCCCGAGAAGCTGATCACGCAGGCCAAGCTGATGGAAGGCTACGGCGCCAACTGCATCTACGTGACCGACTCGGCCGGCTACATGCTGCCCGGTGACGTGAAGCTGCGCCTCGAAGCCGTGCGCGCCGCGCTGCGGCCCGAAACCGAGCTGGGTTTCCACGGCCACCACAACCTGGCGATGGGCGTGGCGAACTCGGTGGCTGCGGTCGAGGCCGGCGCCAACCGCATCGACGCGGCGGCGGCGGGCCTGGGTGCGGGTGCGGGCAACACGCCGATGGAAGTCTTCATCGCGGTATGCGATCGCATGGGCATCGAGACCGGCGTCGACGTGTTCAAGATCCAGGACGTGGCCGAGGACCGGGTCGTGCCGATCATGGACCACATCATCCGCGTCGACCGCGACTCGCTGACGCTGGGCTACGCGGGCGTGTATTCGAGCTTCCTGCTGTTCGCCAAGCGGGCCGAGAAGAAGTACGGCGTCAGCGCGCGCGACATCCTGGTCGAGATGGGCCGCCGCAAGATGGTGGGCGGCCAGGAAGACATGATCGAGGACACCGCGATCACGATGGCACGCGAGCGCGCCGGCTGCGCCGCCGCCTGAATCACGCCCACTCATCGACCCCCGAACCCGCCCGGAGAACCCCATGCCCTTTGCCCAGATCTACCTGCTGGAAGGCCGCACCGAAGACCAGAAACGCGCCGTGATCGAGAAGGTGACGGCCGCGCTGGTCGAAGCGCTCGACGCGCCTCAGGCAAACGTCCGCGTTTGGATCCACGACATGCCCAAGGAGAACTGGGGCATCGCCGGCAAGTCGGCCAAGGACCTCGGACGCTGAAGCCGGTGTGGCCGCAGGGATCGAGGGTGTCGGCGGGGTATTGATGTTGGTCAAGAACTCGCGCCTGTGCGGGGGCATGATGAGGGTCATCACACGCACGTTCGGAGACCCCACATGTACAAGCGCATCCTCGTTCCCACCGATGGTTCGGACATCACGGCCAAGGCCGTCGCCACCGCCGTGACGCTGGCCAAGACGGTCGGCGCGCCGATCAGCGTGCTGGCGGTCAAGGAGCCGTTCCCCTACAGCGCGATCTCGGAGATGCAGCCGATCCCGCCGCAGGAGTTCTTCGATTCGCAGGAGCGCATCGCCCTCAAGCACGTGCAGGCGGTCAAGGACGCCTGTGCCGCGGCCGGTGTCGAATGCTCTGCCGCGACGGTCGAGGCGCTGCACCCGTGGGAGGCCATCCTCGAGTACGGCAAGGCGCAGGGTTGCGACCTGATCGTGATGGCCTCGCACGGCCGCCGCGGTGTGGCGGCGCTGCTGCTGGGCAGCGAGACGCAGAAGGTGCTGACGCACTGCGACACGCAGGTGCTGGTGGTGCGCTGACAGCCGATCGGGCCGTCCTGGCCCGCAGCGGGTGGCCGTCATCGGACCGCACGAAAAGCAAGCGGGGCCTGTGAAGGCCCCGCTGCCGTTTCAGGGTCGGACGTGGTTCAGTCGTCGTCGCCGCCACCCAGCATGCCGCCGAGCAGCCCGCCTGCGGCCAGGCCGCCGAGCAGCGAGCCCTGTTCCTTGCCACCGCCGCCGGTCTGCGGCGCCGCCGCGAAGATGCGGCTGGCCAGGCGCGAGAGCGGCAGGCTCTGCAGCCAGATCGTGCCCGGGCCGCTCAGCTTGGCGAAGAACAGGCCCTCGCCGCCGAACAGCGCGGTCTTGATCTTGCCCACGTACTGGATCTCGAAGCTCACGCCCGCGGTGTAGGCCACCACGCAGCCGGTGTCGACCAGCAGCGTCTGACCCGGCTGCAGTTCGCGCCGCACCACGGTGCCGCCGGCATGCACGAAGGCGAGGCCGTCGCCGTCGAGCTTCTGCATGATGAAGCCCTCGCCGCCGAAGAAGCCGACCGAGAGCTTCTGCTGGATCGCGATGCCCAGCGACACGCCGCGCGCGGCGCACAGGAAGGCGTCCTTCTGGCAGATCAGCGTGCCGCCGAGCTTGCTCAGATCCATCGGCAGGATCTTGCCGGGGTAGGGCGCCGCGAAGGCGATGCGCTGCTTGCCGCTGCCGTTGTTGGTGTAGACGGTGGTGAAGAGCGATTCGCCCGTCACCAGGCGTTTGCCGGCGCCGAGCAGCTTGCCGAACAGGCCGCCCTGCTGGGCGCGGCCGTCGCCGAAGACGGTGTCCATGCCGATGCCGGCATCCATGAACATCATGCTGCCGGCTTCGCCGATGGCGGCCTCGCCGGGGTCGAGTTCGACCTCGACGAACTGCATCTCGGAACCTTTGATCTCGTAGTCGATGACGTCCATGGCCATGTCGGCGGACTCCTTTTCGGTTGGGGTTCAGTGGTTGATCGGTGCGGGCGGGGTCAGGGCGGCCAGCAGCGGCGCGCGCAGGCGGGCGAAGTCGCGCGGCGCCACGTACTGCAGCACCGTGCGCTGCCGGCCCGAATCGGCCAGGCTGATCGCCAGGCCGCGGTCGGGATAGAGCAGGTGCACCAGGCCGTCGGCGGTGGCGAGCCGTTCGGCCGGTGCGCCGAAGCGCTCGGCGAGCGTCGCCTCGTCGAGCCGCACGGCGGGCAGGAAGAGCAGGCTGTCGATCATCCGGGCCTGCGCCTGCGTGGCATCGTCGTGATGCAGGCCGAGGCGATGGGCGCCGCTGGCCAGCGGCATGTCGCGCGTGGCGCGCTCGGCCCAGCGCTGCGCGACATCGGCGGGCAGCGTCACGCCGAGCAGCAGCTTGCCGTTCACGCCGCTGGCCTGGATCGATTCGAGGTAGGCCTCCAGACTCAGCTCGCCCGCCGGGCTGCGCACCAGCGCGACCTGCAGCGCCTCGCCCGGCCAGCGGCTGGCGGCGTCGGCCAGCGTGCTGCGCCCGAGGTCGAGGCCGAACACCGCGCTGCCGCCCGCACCGTCGAGCCGGATCTGCCACGGCGTGCCGGTCCCGGACGGCTGCGCGCCGCCCTGCTGCAGCGGCGGCGGCGCGGGGCGCCAGGTGTGCCAGAGCAGCGGCGCTGCGATCGCCAGCGCGATGAAGGCCAGCACCCCGAGCACCACCGCGCCGATCAGCCGCGGCATCGACCAGCGTGTTTCAGCGGTCATGACCGAGCAGCTTCAGGCGGGTGGCGGCGTATTGGGCGGCCTGGCCCTGTTCGGTGTAGCCGAGGTAGGCGCGGTAGTGTTCGGCGGCGCGTTTGCTTTGTCCCATGAGCTCAAGTGTGACGCCTTTCAGGAACACCACGCCGGGGTCGCCCGACAGCAGGCGGTCATGCGCCTCGAGGTCCTGCCAGGCGGCGGCGGCGTCGCGCTGCGCCAGTGCCAGCGTGGCGGCCAGCTTGTGCGCCTGGGCCTCCTGCGGATAGGCGTCGCGCGCGGCGATCGCGAATGCACGCGCCTCGCGCACCTGCCCCATCGCCTGCAGGCACTGCGCCATGCGCAGGTTGGCGGCGTAGTCCTGCGACGCCATCTCGAGCGCCGACTTGAACTGCGCGTGCGCTTCGGTCAGGTCCTTGCGGGCCAGCGCCAGTTCGCCGTTCTTGCAGGCCTCGATCAGCGCGCGCATGTGCCGCAGGCTGGCGGTGCGGTCCATGAAACGCTCGCGGCGCGTGCTGCTGTTGCGGCTGCCGGCGTGCAGGGTCTCGACGTTGCGGCGCACCGCGTCACGCCGCTCGGGGCTGGTCGGCTGCGCCGCCGCCATCGCCGCCAGCAGGGCCGGGCGCTGCTGCCCGGCTTCGGCCAGGCGTTGCTGCAGCGTCACCATGCCGAGCCCCGGATAGCCCGCGCCGACCAGGTACTGCAGCCCCGCCGCGTCGGCCTCGCGCATCTGTTCGGCCGAGTAGGTCGGGATCAGCGCGCTGGCGCCGATCTGTCCGGCCAGCCCGATCGGCGGCGTCCAGGCCGATTCCTGGCTGGCCGCCACGGTGTTCGTGACCACCGCCTGCGCCACCGAATCGGTGCGCTGGCGGCTCAGTGCGTGGCGGGCGTTGACGTGGCCGAGCTGCTGGCCGATCAGCGCGGCGAGCTCGGCCTCGTCCTGCAGCTCGATCAGCAGGCCGCGCGTGATGCCCAGCCCGCCGGCCGGGAAGGCGTAGGCGTTCAGGTGGTGGGCGTTGAGCGCGCGGTAGCTGTAGGGCAGGCCACGCCGCGGCGCCTGGGCCTGGATGGCGAAGCCGATCTCGCCGACGTAGGTGTTGATGGCCACGTCCTGCAGCGCGCCCAGGTCGAGCGAGAACTGCTGCGGCGCCTGCTGCGCGTCGAGCGCGCGGGCGCCGGCGTCGTCGATCGGGGCCGGCTTGGGCGGCGGCCGGGCTGCGGGCGATGCCGACGGGGTCGCCCGCGCAGCCGGTGCGGCCGTGTCGCCGGTCGGCGGCACGCCGCCCGGGCTGGCGCAGCCGCCGAGCAAGCCCGCCGCGCTGCCGAACAGCAGGCCGATGTCGCGCCGGTTCGGTCGGCCGTCGTGCAGGCGCGCTGCGAAGGCGCGCAAGGCGGGTCGGGCGGGCTTGAAGAGGGGATCCATGGCGGTCTCGGCAACAGGGACGGGCCGGCGGATTTTATGGAACCGCGATCCGGCCCGATCGTGACGACCTGTACCCCGGGCGGCTGTGCCCGTATCAGAATCCGCTTCATGCCAGACAGCCTGCTCACCGTGCTCACCGGCGCCTCGCGCGGCCTCGGCCTCGCGATCGCCCACGCCATCCTCGCCCGCGAGGCGTCCCAGCATCTGCTGACGCTGCAGCGCCAGCCCGATCCGGCCCTGGCCGAACTGGCGCAGCAGCGCGGCCATGTCCTGGAGGCCTGGTCGCAGGACCTGGCCGACGCGCTGCCGGCATCCCAACGCCTGGCCGCCTGGCTGGCCGCACAGGATGGCGAGCGCCATGCCGGCGTCACCCTGATCAACAACGCCGGCGTGCTGGCGCCGCTGCGCAGCGCCGCCGACACCGATCCGGCCGCGCTGGTGCAGGCGCTGCGGGTCGGGCTGGAGGCGCCGCTGCTGCTGGCCGCGGTGTTCCTGCGTGGCACGCGCGACTGGTCGGCGCGCCGCCGCGCGGGCGTCAAGCTGCTCAACGTGTCGTCCGGATTGGGCCGGCGCGGCATGGCCGGCAGCGCCGCCTACTGCGCGGCCAAGGCCGGCCTGGACAACGCCAGCCGCGCCCTGGCGCTCGAAGAGGCGCAGCAGCCCTGGCCGGCGCGGGTGGTGTCGCTCGCGCCGGGCGTGATCGACACCGACATGCAGGTGCAGCTGCGCGCCGGCGATCCGGCCGAGTTCCCGGAGCACGACCGCTTCGTCGACCTGCAGCGCAGCGGCAGGCTCTGGTCGGCCGAGGTCGCCGCGGCGGCGCTGCTGCGCTGGCTGGAGCGGACCGACTTCGGCGAGCGGGTGGTGGTCGACGTGCGCGAGTGAGCGCATGAGTGGCCGCGCTCAGGTGCCGAAACCCGCCTGCAGCGTGGTGCGCAGGTACGCCACCAGGGCGTGCACGGCGCGTGGCACGTAGGGGCTGTAGGGCCGGATCGCGAACAGGAACTCGCCGAAGCTGCCGACCGGCTTCCATTGCGGCAGCACCGCCTCGAGCGCGCCGTTGCGCAGCGCCGCCTGGGCGCTGAAATCGGGCAGCAGCGCGATGCCCAGCCCGTCGATCGCGGCCTCGCGCAGCACCTCGCTGTTGTTGGCGCTGAGCGGGCCGCGCACGGCCACCGTCACCGGCGCGAGCGCGGCCTGCCGCGGCTGAAACTGCCAGGTCGGCGTCTCGCCGGGGCGCGGGTAGTGCAGGCAGTCGTGCTGGCCGCGTTCGGTGGCGAGCTCGGCGGGATGCTGCGGTCGGCCGCGGCGCTGCAGGTAGTCGGGGCTGGCGACCAGCACCGAGCGGGTGGTGGTGAGCGTCCAGGCGACATGGGTTTCGGGCGGCCGGGCGGTGTGCCGGATCGCCAGGTCGAAGCCCTCCTGTGCCAGCGACAGCACCTGGTCGTTGAGCACCAGCTCGATGCGCACCTCCGGATGTGCGCGCAGGAAGTCCGGCAGCCTCGGCACGATCTGCTGGCGCCCCAGCGCCACCGGCGCGGTCACGCGCAGCAGGCCGCGCGGCGTGGTGGCCAGGTCCTTCACGCCGGCCAGGCCGCGCTCGATCTGCTCGAAGGCGCCGCGGGTGGCGTCGGCGAGCTGCTGGCCGGCTTCGGTCAGGCGCACGCTGCGGGTGGTGCGGCTGACCAGCGGCACGCCGGCGGCGCGCTCCAGGTCGGCGATGTGCTGGCTCATCGCCGCCTTGCTGACGCCCAGGCGCTGCGCGGCGGCGGTGTAGCTGCCCAGATCGCCCAGCACCGTCAGCCAGTGCATGTGCGACCACAGACCGTCGATGCGTCTGGCTTCCATCGCGTTGTTCCGGGTTTGTGCGGATCATTGTTCGTGATCGTGAACAGTGTATCCAGCCGGCCGGGATTTTCAGAGCGGCCGTCGATGCCTAGACTGCGGCCATCGCAATGCGGTCCATGCCCGGAGTCGGCCAATCACGGTCGATGTCGAAGGGCCCGGCCGCCACACAGGAGACCGCCATGGGCGCACCCGACGCATACCTCGCCACCACCGACGTGGGCCACCACATCAACGGCCGTGCCGTGCCCGGCAACGGCCGCACGCAGCCGGTCTTCAACCCGGCCACCGGCGCAGTGGCGCGCCAGCTGCAGCTGGCCACCGTCGAGGACGTGAACGCGGCGGTCGCGGCGGCGCAGGCGGCGTTCCCGGCCTGGTCGCAGACCCCGGCGATCCGGCGCGCCCGCGTCATGAACAACTTCCTGGCGCTGGTCAACCAGCACAAGGACACGCTGGCGGCGATGATCACCGCCGAACACGGCAAGGTCTTCACCGACGCGCAGGGCGAGGTGATGCGCGGCATCGACATCATCGAGTTCGCCTGCGGCATCCCGCAGCTGCTCAAGGGCGACTACACCGAGCAGGTCTCGACCGGCATCGACAACTGGACCATGCGCCAGGCGCTCGGCGTGGTCGCCGGCATCACGCCGTTCAACTTCCCGGTCATGGTGCCGTGCTGGATGTTCCCGGTGGCGATCGCCTGCGGCAACACCTTCGTGCTCAAGCCCAGCGAGCGCGACCCGTCGGCGGCCAACTTCATGGCCGATCTGCTCACGCAGGCCGGCCTGCCCGACGGCGTGTTCAACGTCGTGCAGGGCGACAAGCTGGCGGTCGACACGCTGCTCGGCCACCCCGACGTCAAGGCGCTGAGCTTCGTCGGCTCGACCCCGATCGCGCAGTACATCTACGAAACCGGCGCGCATCACGGCAAGCGCGTGCAGGCGCTCGGCGGCGCCAAGAACCACATGGTGGTGATGCCTGACGCCGATGTCGACCAGGTGGTCGACGCCCTGATCGGCGCCGCCTACGGCTCGGCCGGCGAGCGCTGCATGGCGATCTCGGTGGCGGTGCTGGTGGGCGACATCGCCGACAAGGTCGTGCCGCTGGTGGCCGAGCGCGCCCGTGCGCTGAAGATCAAGAACGGCATGGAGCTCGACGCCGAGATGGGCCCGATCGTGACCGCCCAGGCGCGTGACCGCATCGAGGGCTACATCGGCATCGGCGTCGAAGAAGGCGCGCAGCTGGTGGTCGACGGCCGCGGCCACAAGGTGCCGGGCCACGAGGCGGGCTTCTTCACCGGCGGCACGCTGTTCGACCACGTCACGCCGCAGATGCGCATCTACAAGGAAGAGATCTTCGGCCCGGTGCTGGCCTGCGTGCGCGTGGCGACCTTTGCCGAAGCGGTCGATCTGATCAACGCGCATGAATACGGCAACGGCGTGGCCTGCTACACCAGCGACGGCAACGTGGCGCGCGAGTTCGCCCGCCACATCCAGGTCGGCATGGTCGGCATCAACGTGCCGATCCCGGTGCCGATGGCCTGGCACGGCTTCGGCGGCTGGAAGAAGAGCCTGTTCGGCGACATGCACGCCTACGGCGAAGAGGGCGTGCGCTTCTATACCAAGCAGAAGTCGATCATGCAGCGCTGGCCCGCCAGCATTGCCAAGGGCGCCGAGTTCGTGATGCCGACGGCCAAGTGAGATCGATCAGCCCGCGGTGGTGAAGCGGTAGCGGATGCGCTGCCGCCACACCTGACCCGGCAGCAGCCAGCAGTCGCCCGGCGTGCCGGCTGCGGCCCAGCGCCGGTTCGGGCTGTCGGGCAGGTACTGCGGCTCCAGCGCCAGCCCGGCATGGGCGTGGTGCGTGCGACCGCCCGGCGCCGGCGAGCCGGCCAGGAGCTGGCCGGTGTAGAGCTGCAGGGCCGGCAGCGTGGTGCTCAGCGTCATCTGCAGCCGGCCGTCGGCTGCGCTCAGCACCGCCGCCTCGCGCAGCCTGTCCGGGCTGTCTCCTGCAGCGGCATCCTCGGTCGATTCCAGCACGTAGGCATGGTCATGGCCGCGTTGCGCTCGCAGCTGTTCGCTCGCATCCAGATGTCCGTCCAGCTGCGTTCGCAGCCGTGTCGCGCGGCGGAAATCGAAACCCGGCAGATCGGCCACCGGCACCGGCCCTTCCAGCGGGATGCAGTCCGGATCGACCGGCAGCACCCGATCGGCGTGGATCTGCAGGTGGTGGTCGCGCACGTCGCCGGCGTCCCCCGCCTGGCGCGCATCGAGGTTGAAGTAGGCGTGGTTGCTGAGCCCGATCGGTGACGGTGCGTCGACCCGCACCTCGTAGTCGATCTCCAGCGTCTGCGCATCGATCAGCCGGTAGCGCACCTGCGCCTGAGCCGTGCCGGGGTAGCCCTGGTCGCCGGCCACCGACGTTAGCGTGTAGACGGCCTCCAGCGCATCGTCCGTCGCGGCCACCGCCGGCTGCGCCCAGCGCCGCGTGTCCCAGCCGTCCGGCCCGCCGTGCAGGTGATGCCGTTCGCCGTCGCCCCGTGCGAGCGACACCACCTGATCGCCCCGCGCGAGGCGCCCGTGCGCGATGCGGTTGGCGTAGCGGCCGAGCGTGCTGCCCATGAAACTGCGTGGCTGCGCCGGCCCGATGCGGGCGTGGCGTGGCTGCAGCAGGGCTTCGCGCCAGTCGCCGTCGGGCATCGGCACGCAGCAGCTCAGCCACGCCGCGCCCCATGGCGACAGCTTCACGCGCAAGCCGCCGGGCCAGTGCAGCACCTGGATTGCGGCCTCCGGTTCGTCCGGGTCGGCATCGGAGTCGATCGGCGTGGCGATTCGGGCGTGGGTCATGGCGGGGCTGGGCTGGAGGTGGGTCTGCGGCGGCGAGCGGCCGATTATTGGCGGACGCCGGCGTGGCGTGGCGCCGGCCTCAGCTGCCGTGCGAGCTCAGGAAGGCGTAGCGCTGATCATCCTGGCGCACCAGCGCGGCGTTGATGTGGTCGCGCCGCTGCAGCGCCAGATCGGTGACCAGCACGTCGACGATCACCGTCTGCATCAGCCGCGACACCATCGGCACCAGCGCCTGCAGGTCCTCCGGGTGATCGACCGGCAGGATCACGTCGGACAGCCGGGCCAGGTCGCTGCGCTGCGGGCACATCCCGATCACCCGCGTGCCGCTGCGGCGCGCCCGCATCACGGCCTCGTTGACCGGATCGACCGCGCCCGAGTTCGACAGCACCAGCAGCACGTCGTCGGGGCCGAGGAACGCCGCCGTCACGTTCTGCAGCTGCGAGTCGGTGCGCGCCACCACCTGCAGGCCCAGCCGGCCGAACTTGTGCTGCGCCTCCTCGGCCGCCAGCGCGGCGGCGCCGACGCCGTAGACCTCGATCCGGCGCGCGTTGGCCAGCAGCTTGACGGCCTGCTCGAAGGCCTGCGGATGCAGCCGGTCGCGCAGCTCGATCAGCGCCGAGATCGAGTTGTTGAGGATGGTGGCCATGCGCTCGGCGGTCGGATCGGCGGCGCGCACCGGGCGGTGCGCGACCTTGGTGCTGCCCGACAGCCCGGCACCGAGCCGCAGCTTGAAATCCGCCAGCCCCTTGAACCCCATCGTGCGGCAGAAGCGCATCACCGTGGGCGTGCTGACGCCGCAGCGATCGGCGATGCGGGCGATCGAGTCGCTCATCCAGGCGCGTGGCGCCGACAGCAGGTCGCCCGCCACCAGGCGCTCGGAGGTCGACAGCCGCGGCAGCGCCGCGCGCACGTCGTCGAGCAGCGGCTCGGCGCCGTGGTCGGCGGTGAGGTGATCCTCCAGAAAGGCCGACGTGCCGCGCAGCGCCGAACGCGGTGCCACCACCACCCAGGTCGGGATCTGCGTCAGCCACTGGCTGAAACGGCCCTTCTGCTCGAAGCGCCGGCGGAACGCCGAGGCCTCGAAGAACGGCAGGATCTGCGGCACGATGCCCCCGCCGATGTAGAGGCCGCCGACGCTGCCCAGCGTCAGCGCCAGGTTGCCCGCCACCGTGCCGAGCATGGCGCAGAACACCGCCAGCGCGCGCTGCGCCACCGGGCACGGCGGCGTGGCCAGGGCGCGCGCCGAGATCTCGGGCGCCGCGAGGCGGGCGGGCTGGTGGCCGGTCTGCGCGGCGATCACCTCGTGGATCAGCTCCAGCCCCGGCCCCGAGATCAGCCGCTCGCCTGACGCATGGCCGTAACGCTGGCGGGCCGCAGCGACGACCTGTTCCTCGTCGTCGTCCTGCGGCGGGTAGCTGACGTGGCCGCCCTCGCTCGACAGCGCCACGTAACGGTCCTGCACCAGCACCAGGGCCGACACCCCCAGCCCGCTGCCCGGCCCGATCACGCCCTGCACGCCGCCGGTGACCGGCTCGCCGCCGCCCACCTTGATGCGCTCGCCGGCGTCGAGCCGGGTCAGCCCCATCGCCAGCGCGGTGTAGTCGTTGACCACCAGCAGCGTCTGCAGGCCCAGCGCGCGCCGCATGGCCTCGACCGAAAACGCCCACGGATGGTTGGTCAGCTGCACCTGGTCGCCGGCGATCGGGTTGGGCAGCGAAAACGCCGCGTGACGAACCGGCGGCGAGCCGTGCGCGAGCAGGAAGGTGCGCACCGCGGCCTCGAGCGATTCATGCGCAGAACAGGGCAGAACCTCGCTCGCCCAGTAGCGATCGGGTGCCGATTCGAGCGCAAAGCGCACGTTCGAGGCGCCGACATCGGCCAGCAGGCGCAGGCCGTCGGGGTAGGCGGATGTCAGTTCAGGGGCGATCATGGGATCAAAGTGTAATGAAATTACGTTGTAACCGGATTGTGATCATTCATGCTTTTGGTGCTCAGGGTTTTCACTGGAAGAGATGCAATCGATTGCGTTTTGTATTTGTCCAAGACAAATTTACAGAAGCGCGGTGCTTTCTTGCAAACAAGATTCAGTGTTAACCCTAATTTTTTAAGGCATGTAAGAAAATTACATTCACGACGTGGCCGGTTTCGCCACCCAATGCGGAGACAAATACTCATGTCGTTCAATTTCAAGCACATCGCCGCTGGGGTCGCCCTGGCTTTCGGTGGCATCGCCGGCGCCCAGGCCGCCACGATCACCATCTCGTGCGGCTCCAACGCTGCCGACGTCGAGTTCTGCGGCAAGTACGCCGAGGACTGGGGCAAGGCCAACGGCCACACCGTCAAGATGTATTCGTCCCCGGCCAGCACGACCGACAACCTGGCCCTGCTGCGCCAGCAGTTCGCGGCCAAGTCGTCCGACCTCGACGTGATCATGATCGACGTGGTCTGGCCCGGCGTGATCAAGGATCACCTGGTCGACCTGAAGAAGTACAGCAAGGGCGCCGAGGCCAAGCACTTCCCGGCCATCGTGGCCAACAACACGGTCGACGGCAAGCTGCTGGGCATGCCCTGGTTCACCGACGCCGGCCTGCTGTTCTATCGCAAGGACCTGGTCGAGAAGTACGGCCTGAAGGCGCCGGGCACCTGGGAAGAGATGGCCACCGCGGCCAAGAAGATCCAGGACGGCGAGCGCGCGGCCGGCAAGGCCGACTTCCAGGGTTTCGTCTTCCAGGCCAAGGCCTATGAAGGCCTGACCTGCGACGCGCTCGAGTGGGTGGCGAGCTTCGGCGGCGGCGAGATCGTCGACAAGGCCGGCAACATCACCATCAACAACCCCGGTGCGGCCAAGGCGCTCGACACCGCGGCTTCGTGGATCGGCACCATCGCCCCGGCCGGCGTGCTGAACTACGGCGAGGAAGACTCGCGCGGCGTGTGGCAGAACGGCAATGCCGCCTTCATGCGCAACTGGCCTTACGCCTGGTCGCTGGGTCAGGCCGCCGACAGCCCGATCAAGGGCAAGATCGGCGTCGCAGCCCTGCCGGCCGGTTCGGGCGCCGGTGCCAAGAAGGCGGCCACGCTGGGCGGCTGGCAGCTGGCGGTGTCGAAGTACTCCAAGAACGTCGACGCGGCCGCCGCGCTGGCCATGTACATGACCAGCCCGGAGATCCAGAAGAAGCGCGCCGTCGGTGGTTCGTACAACCCGACCATCCCCGACCTCTACAAGGACGCCGACATCGCCAAGGCGAACCCGTTCATGGTCGAGCTGCTCGACGTCTTCACCAACGCCGTGGCCCGTCCGGCCACCGCCACCGGCCTGAAGTACCCGGAAGTCTCCAACGCGTTCTGGGACGCCACCCACGAGGTGCTCGAGAAGAAGACCACCGGCGCGGCCGCGGTCAAGAAGCTCGAAGGCAAGCTCAAGCAGATCAAGCGCACCAAGTGGTGATCTGAAGACGGCAGGCCGCCCGCCCGGGTGGCGGCCGTAGCGGGGCGGCCGCGATGGTGGCGCCCCGCCTGTTTCTTGGCTTTCCAGGGCGCATCCCATGAAAAACCGCACTCGCATTGCCTGGACCTTCCTGGCGCCGATGCTGATCCTGATGGTCCTGGTGGCGGGTTGGCCGCTCGGGCGTTCGATCTGGTTCAGCTTCACTGAAACCAACATCAACGACATCACGGCCAGCTCCTTCGTGGGCTTTGGCAACTACTTCGGCGAATTCGGCCTGTTCGCGAACCCGAACTACGTCGAGGGCTTCTGGGCCAGCGACTGGGGCATCTCGATCCTGAACACCTACAAGTTCTCGATCGTCTCGGTGATCCTCGAGACCCTGTGCGGCCTGGGCGTGGCGATGCTGCTGAACCAGGAGTTCAAGGGTCGCGCGTTGGTGCGCACCGCGGTGCTGGTGCCCTGGGCCATCCCGACCATCGTGTCGGCCAAGATGTGGGGCTGGATGCTGCATGACCAGTTCGGCCTGATCAACCAGATCCTGCTCGACTGGGGAATCATCTCCGCCAAGATCGCCTTCACCGCGGACCCGGACTATGCGCTGTGGACGGTGGTGGCGGTCGACGTCTGGAAGACCACGCCCTTCATGGCCCTGCTGATCCTCGCGGGCCTGCAGACGCTGCCCAAGGACTGCTACGAGGCCGCGCGTGTCGACGGCGTGCATCCGCTGCGCGTGTTCTGGAAGGTGACGCTGCCGCTGATCAAGCACCCGCTGATGGTGGCGGTGATCTTCCGGCTGCTCGACGCCCTGCGCATCTTCGACCTGATCTTCGTGCTGACCTCCAACAGCGGCAGCACCATCAGCATGTCGGGCTTCGTGCGCCGCGAGATGGTCGACAACGGCAACCTGGGTTACGGCTCGGCGGCGTCGACCTCGCTGACGATCATCATCTTCCTGTCGGCGCTGCTGTTCATGCGTGCGGCACGCGTCAAGCTCAACGAGGAGTCCAACTGATGAATCAGCGTCCGCTCTGGGGCAGCGTTGTCCTCTACCTGCTGGCCGCGCTGGTGGTCATCGCGTCGGTCTATCCCTTCATCTACACGGTGGCCACGTCGCTCAAGAGCGGCACGGCGCTGTTCAGCTCTAACCTGATTCCGGACGCGCCGACGTTTCGCAACTACGTGCAGCTGTTCGAGGGCCGCCAGCCCTTCGGCCGACAGTTGGCCAACTCGGTGCTGGTCGCCACCGTCACGGTGGTGATCTCGATGCTGATGGCGATCACTGCGGCCTATGCGCTGGGCCGCATCCAGTTCAAGGGCAAGGGCGCGCTGCTGCTGGCGATCCTGGCGGTGTCGATGTTCCCGCAGGTGGCGGTGCTGTCGGGCATGTTCGAGCTGATGCAGGCGCTCGGCCTGTACAACCGCTCGATCGGCCTGGTGGTGCCCTACACGCTGTTCACGCTGCCGTTCACGGTCTGGATCCTGACCACCTTCATGCGCGGCTTGCCCAAGGAGCTCGAAGAGGCCGCCATCATGGACGGCTGCGGCCCGCTGCGCATCATCTTCGAGGTCTTCATGCCGCTGCTCGCGCCGGCGCTGGTCTCGACCGGGCTGCTGGCCTTCATCGGCGCCTGGAACGAGTTCCTGTTCGCGCTGACCTTCGTCTCCGACGACACCCAGCGCACCGTGCCGGTCGGCATCTCGCTGATCACCGGCGCCACCGCGTACGAGGTGCCGTGGGGCAGCATCATGGCCGCGTCGGTCATCGTCACCGTGCCGCTGGTGGTGCTGGTGCTGATCTTCCAGAAGAAGATCGTCTCCGGCCTGACCGCTGGCGCGATCAAGGGCTGAACATGAAAGCGCCCAACAACGGCTGGTGGCGCGGCGGGGTGATCTACCAGATCTACCCGCGCAGCTACCAGGACAGCAACGGCGACGGCATCGGCGATCTGCCGGGCATCACCCGGCGGCTCGACCACATCGCGGCTCTCGGCGCCGACGGCATCTGGCTGTCGCCGTTCTTCAAGAGCCCGATGAAGGACTTCGGCTACGACATCAGCGACTACAACGATGTCGACCCGATGTTCGGCACGCTGGCCGACTTCAAGGTGCTGGTCGACCGCGCGCACGCGCTGGGCCTGAAGGTCATGATCGACCAGGTCTATTCGCACACCGCCGATGTGCACCCGTGGTTCGTCGAAAGCCGTTCGAGCCGCACCAATGACAAGGCCGACTGGTACGTGTGGGCCGATCCGCTCGACGACGGCAATCCGCCCAACAACTGGCTGTCGATCTTCGGCGGCAGCGCCTGGCAATGGGACACGCGGCGCAGGCAGTACTACCTGCACAACTTCCTGACCAGCCAGCCCGACCTCAACTTCCATTGCCCGCAGGTGCAGGAAGCGGTGCTGGCCTCGGTCAAGTTCTGGTGCGAGTTCGGGGTCGACGGCTACCGGCTCGACGTCGTCAACTTCTATTTCCACGACCGGCAGCTGCGCAACAACCCGGGCCGCGGCATGCCCGACGGCAGCGACCCGGCGGTGAGCCCGGTCAACCCGTATGCCTGGCAGTGGCACCACCACGACAAAAGCCAACCCGAGAACCTGCCGTTCCTGCAGCGCCTGCGCGCGCTGATCGACGAGTACCCCGACACCACGATGGTCGGCGAGATCGGCGATGACGACGGCCTGGCGCGTGTGGCCGAGTACACCGGCGGCGGTGACAAGCTGCACATGGCGTACTGCTTCGACCTGCTCGGCGAGCCGCACGGCGCACCGTATCTGCACGGCGTGTTCACGCGCTTCAATCAGGTGGTGGGCAGCGGCTGGCCGTGCTGGGCGATCACCAACCACGACATCCCGCGCGTGGCCACGCGCTGGGGCGGCGCCAACCCGAGCATGGGCCTGTTGCGCGCCGCAGTGGCTCTTCAGCTGAGCCTGCGTGGCACCGCCTGCATCTACCAGGGCGACGAGCTCGGCCTGCCCGAAGCCGACGTGGCGTTCGAGGATCTGCAGGACCCGTACGGCATCACGATGTGGCCCGAATACAAGGGCCGCGACGGCTGCCGCACGCCGATGGCGTGGGACTCGAAGGCCGCCGACCTCGGTTTCGGCGGCGCGGCGGTCAACGCCAGGCCGTGGCTGCCGGTGGCACAGAGCCATCGCGCGCTCGCGGTCGACGTGCAGGGCGCCGATCCGCAATCGCTGTTGAGCCACTACCAGCAGCTGCTGCGCTGGCGGCGCGGCGTGCCGGCGCTGATCCACGGCGAGATGACCTTGCTGAGCGTGCATCCGCAGGTGCTCGCCTACCTGCGCAGCCATCAAGGCGAGCGCGTGCTGTGCGCCTTCAACCTGAGCGACCAGCCGGTGACCTGGGACGCCACGACGGCCGGCGTGGTGAGCGCGGTGCTCGGCGACAGCGGCGCGCAGGGCGCGGCGCTGCAAGGCAGCCAGGTCCGCTTCGATCCCTGGGGCGTGCTGTTCGCCCGGCTGGTCTGATCCTCCATCGATTCATCGATTCAACACATGAGCAGTTCAATCCAACCCAAGGCGCCCAACAGCGGCTGGTGGCGCAGCGGCGTGATCTATCAGGTCTACCCGCGCAGCTATCAGGACAGCAACGGCGACGGCATCGGCGACCTGCCCGGCATCACGCGCCGGCTCGACCACATCGCGCGGCTCGGTGCCGATGCGGTGTGGCTGTCGCCAATCTTCAAGAGCCCGATGAAGGACTTCGGCTACGACGTCAGCGACTACAACGACATCGACCCGATGTTCGGCACGCTTTCCGACTTCCGCGTGCTGGTCGACCGTGCGCACGAGCTGGGCCTGAAGGTCATCATCGACCAGGTGCTCTCGCACAGTAGCGACCAGCACCCGTGGTTCGTCGAGAGCCGCAGCAGTCGCGACAACCCGAAGGCCGACTGGTACGTGTGGGCCGACGCCCGCGACGACGGCAACCCGCCCAACAACTGGCTGAGCGTCTTCGGCGGCAGCTCGTGGCAGTGGGACACGCGGCGCAAGCAGTACTACCTGCACAACTTCCTGGCCAGTCAGCCCGATCTCAACTTCCACAACCCGCAGGTGCAGGACGCGCTGCTCGCCTCGGTCAAGGCCTGGCTCGAGTTCGGTGTCGACGGCTACCGGCTCGACGCCATCAACTTCTGCTTCCACGACGCGCAGCTGCGCAGCAACCCCGGCACCGGCGAGCCCGACGGCAGCAACCCGACGGTGTCGGCGAGCAACCCCTACGCCTGGCAGCAGCACCTGTACGACCGCAGCCGGCCCGATGCATTGGGCTTTCTGCAGCGCCTGCGCGCACTGACCGACCAGTACCCCGACACCATGATGGTCGGCGAGATCGGCGACGAGTCGGGCATGCTGATGGTGGCGCAGTACAGCAGTGGTGGCGACAAGCTGCACATGGGCTATTGCTTCGACCTGCTGGCCGACCGCTGCGACGCGCCCTATGTGCACGGCGTGGTCGACAAGTTCGAGCGCGTGGCCGCCACCGCCGATCAGGGCTGGGCCTGCTGGGCCTTGTCCAACCACGATTGCAAGCGCCTGGCCACCCGCTGGGGCGGGCCGAACCCGCATCCGAACCTGCTGCGCCTCGCACCTGCGCTGCAACTGAGCCTGCGCGGCGCCTCGTGCATCTACCAGGGCGACGAGCTCGGCCTGCCCGAAGCCGAGGTCGCCTACGAGGACCTGCAGGATCCGTACGGCATCACGATGTGGCCCGAGTTCAAGGGTCGCGACGGCTGCCGCACGCCGTTCCCTTGGGATTCGTCGGCGCCCGACCTCGGCTTTGCCGGCGTGGCGGATCACGCCAAGCCGTGGCTGCCGGTGTCGGAGAGCCACCGCACGCTGGCCGTCAACGCGCAGGAATCCGACCCGTCGGCGCTGCTGCACCACTACCGCCACCTGCTGGGCTGGCGGCGTGGCCAGGCCGCGCTGATGAAGGGCGACCTGACGCTGCTGCCGATCGACGACCAGGTGCTCGCCTACGTGCGAAGCCACGGCGGCGAGCGGCTGCTGTGCGCCTTCAACCTCAGCGCCACCCCGGCCACGCTCGACCTGAGCGCGGGCGAGACCATCGCCGAAGTCCTGCACGACAGCGGCGCGCGCGGCGCGGCGGTGCAAGGCCGGCGCGTCAGCTTCGAGCCCTACGGCGTGCTGTTCGCCCGCCTGGCCTGACCCCACACGCGGACTCGCTGCCGCCTCCCTTTTGCCCACCACACTGAGCACGCCATGTCACGCATCGACTTCAAACAAATCTGCAAGCGCTATGGCCCGGGTCTGCCGCTGACGATCAACAACGCCAACATCACGATCGACAAGGGCGAGTTCTGCGTCTTCGTCGGGCCGTCGGGCTGCGGCAAGTCGACGCTGCTGCGCATGGTGGCCGGTCTGGAAGACATCACGTCCGGCGACATGTCGATCGGCGGCACGCGGGTCAACGACCTGCCGCCGGCCAAGCGCGGCGTGGCGATGGTGTTCCAGAGCTACGCGCTCTACCCGCACATGACGGTGGCCGAGAACATGGCCTTCGGCCTGCGCGTGATGGGCTCGGACAAGGCCGAGATCGACCGCAAGGTCAAGAAGGCCGGCGACATCCTGCAGCTCGGCCCCTTGATGGACCGCCTGCCCAAGGCGTTGTCGGGCGGCCAGCGCCAGCGGGTGGCGATCGGCCGCGCGATCGTCAAGGAGCCCGACGTGTTCCTGTTCGACGAGCCGCTGTCGAACCTGGATGCCGCGCTGCGCGTGCAGACCCGCCTCGAGATCGCCAAGCTGCACCACGACATCGGCACCGCCAGCATGATCTACGTGACGCACGACCAGGTCGAGGCGATGACGCTGGCCGACAAGATCGTGCTGCTGCGCGCCGGCGCCGACGTGCAGACCAAGGGCAGCGTGGCCCAGTTCGGCACGCCGATGGACCTCTACCACCGGCCGCAGAACCTGTTCGTGGCCGAGTTCATCGGCAGCCCGAAGATGAACATCCTGCCCGGGCGCATCGTGCGTGTCGAAGCCGACCATGCGGTGGTCGAGGTGCACGGCGAGCAGATCACCGCGGCCGTCAATGCGCGCGGCGCCAAGGCCGGCGACAAGGTGTCGCTGGGCATCCGCCCCGAACACCTGCTGACCGGCGACGAAGGACCGGGTTGTGCCTTGCACGTCACGGTGCGCCAGCTCGAGCGGCTGGGCGAGTCGTCGATGCTCTACCTCGACGTCGCGCCCGATGCGCCGATGGCGACGCTGCGGATCGAGGGTTATGCCTCGCAATCGGCCGGTGACCGCGTCACGCTGCGCCTGCGCCCCGAGCAGTGCCATCTGTTCGACGCCAACGGCGAGGCTTTTGCCCGCACGGTCCAGCTGCCGGCCTGATCCCCCATCGAACGCAGGGCCGCCTGCGCCCGACACCCGTCGCGCCCAGCGGCCGCCCTTGCAGGAGCACCCCATGAAGCACGCATGGTGGAAAGAAAGCGTCGTCTACCAGATCTACCCGCGCAGCTTCGCTGACAGCGACGGCGACGGCATCGGCGACCTCAACGGCATCACCGCGAAACTCGATCACCTGAAGACGCTGGGTGTCGACGTGGTGTGGCTGTCGCCGATCTACCGCTCGCCCAACGACGACAACGGCTACGACATCAGCGACTACCGCGCCATCATGGCCGAGTTCGGCACGATGGCCGATTTCGACACCATGCTGGCCGGCATGCACCAGCGTGGCATCAAGCTGATGATGGACCTGGTGGTCAACCACTGCTCGGACGAACACGCCTGGTTCCAGGCCGCGCGCACGAGCCGCGACAACCCGTACCACGACTACTTCATCTGGCGCGACCCCAAGCCCGATGGCTCGCCGCCCACGAACTGGGAGGCCGCCTTCAACGGCTCGGTGTGGGAGTGGAACGAGCCCACCGGCGAGTACTACCTGCACATGTTCAGCAAGAAGCAGCCGGACCTGAACTGGGAGAACCCGCAGGTGCGCGCCGAGGTGCACGCGCTGATGCGCTTCTGGCTCGACAAGGGCGTCGACGGCTTCCGCATGGACGTCATCAACATGATCTCCAAGCCCTGGCGCGCCGACGGCAGCCTGCCCGACGCGCCGGTGGTGCGCGAGGGTTTCCTGCAGCCCGGTTTCGCGCTGACCTGCAACGGCCCGCGCCTGCTCGAATACTTGCGCGAGATGAAGGCCGAGGTGCTCGACCACTACGACACCATCACCGTCGGCGAGGCGCCGATGGCGACCACGCAGCAGGGCCGCGAGATCAGCAACGAGCGCAGCGGCGCGCTCAACATGCTGTTCCAGTTCGAGCACATGGACCTCGACAGCGGACCGCTCGGCAAGTGGGATCTCAAACCGCTCGACCTGCGCGACCTCAAGCGCACCATGTCGCGCTGGCAGGACGAACTGGCGGGCGAGGGCTGGAACAGCCTCTACCTGTCCAACCACGACCAGCCGCGGCCGGTGTCGCGCTTCGGGGATGACGGCGAGTTCCGCGTGGTGTCGGCCAAGATGCTCGGCACCTGGCTGCACATGCACCAGGGCACGCCCTACGTCTACCAGGGCGAAGAGCTCGGCATGACGAACGTGAAGTTCGCCCGCATCGACGACTACCAGGACATCGAGATCCTCAACATGTACCGGGTGGCCACCACCGAGCGGGGGCAGGACCCGGCGCAGGTGCTGGCCTCGATCCACGCCAAGGGCCGCGACAACGCGCGCACGCCGATGCCGTGGACGGCCGGGCCGAACGCCGGCTTCACCGGCGGCAAGCCGTGGTTGAAGCTCAATCCGAACTACCCGCAGATCAACGCCGAGCAGGCGCTGGCCGATCCGGACTCGGTGTTCCATTACTACCGGCGCCTGATCGCGCTGCGCCACGCGCACCCGATCGTGGTCTACGGCCGCTACGACCTGCTGCTGCCCGAGCACCCGCACATCTACGCCTACACGCGCACGCTCGGCGCCGAGCGCCTGCTGGTGGTGTGCAACTTCAGCCACGGCCAGCCGGTGTTCGAGCTGCCGGCCGACATCTTCCACAGCGGCACCGAGCTGATGATCGCCAACTACCCCGTGCCGACCGAGCCGGCGAGCACCGAAGACCTGCGCGCCTTGCGCCTGCGCCCCTACGAGGCGCGCGTGATCCGCCTGCGCGCCTGACCCCATCGCACGACGACCAGGACCCCCGAGGACGAACCGTGGCCATTCGAAAATCTCCCGTCTCATCCCCCGCTTCTTCACGACTCGCCAGCCGCGCCGCCAGCGCTCAGATCGACGGTTCCGTCCCCGCCACGACCCGCGTCGCGGTGCCGGCCTGGGCCGCATCCGACGAGCAGCAGAGCCGCGTCTGGGCGGCCCTGAGCGAACAGCTCGGCGACGATGCGCAATGGCCTGCATTCGACGCCCGCCTGCGCGCGCATCTGGGCGACCTGCGCCGCGAGCTGGCGCCGCTGTACGGCGCGCGGCCGGACTTCGAAGCCTTTCTGATCAAGCTGCTGGGCAATGCCTTCAGCGCCTGGCGCGAACGCTCGCCCGAGCTGAAGGCGCTCGACCAGGCGCGCGAGGCCGATCCGCAATGGTTCCACTCGAACCGCATGCTCGGCGGCGTCTGCTACGTCGACCTGTTCGCCGGCGACCTGAAAGGCATCGAGGCCAGCATCCCCTATTTCAAGGAACTGGGGCTGACCTACCTGCACCTGATGCCGCCTTTTCTGTGCCCCGAGCCGCACAGCGACGGCGGCTATGCGGTGAGCAGCTACCGGGCGGTCAAGCCGAGCCTGGGCCGCATCGAGGATCTGCGCCATCTGGCGCAACGGCTGCGCGAGGAGGGCATCTCGCTGGTGCTCGACTTCGTCTTCAACCACACCAGCGACGAACACGACTGGGCCCGCGGCGCACTCGCCAAGGATCCGTTCTACAGCGAGTTCTTCTACATCTTCCCGGACCGCACCCAGCCCGACGCCTACGAGCGCACGGTGCGCGAGATCTTCCCCGACGAACACCCCGGCGCCTTCAGCCAGCTCGAGGACGGCCGCTGGGTCTGGACCACCTTCCACAGCTACCAGTGGGACCTCAACTACGGCAACCCCGAGGTCTTCAACGCGATGGCCGGCGAGATGCTGTTCATCGCCAACCTGGGCGTCGAGTTCCTGCGCATGGACGCGGTGGCGTTCATCTGGAAGCGCCTGGGCACGCCTTGCGAGAACCTGCCCGAAGCGCACCACCTGCTGCGCGCCTACAACGCGCTGGCGCGCATCGCCGCACCGTCGCTGCTGTTCAAGTCCGAGGCCATCGTGCACCCGGACGACGTGGTCAAGTACATCGAACCGGCCGAGTGCCAGATCTCGTACAACCCGCTGCAGATGGCGCTGCTGTGGAACACGCTGGCCACGCGCGAGGTCAACATGCTGCAGAAGGCGCTGGAGCAGCGCCACCACATCCCCGACGGCACCGCCTGGGTCAACTACGTGCGCAGCCACGACGACATCGGCTGGACCTTTGCCGATGAGGATGCGATCCAGATGGGCATCCAGGGCTTCGACCACCGCACCTTCCTGAACCGCTTCTACGTCAACCGCTTTGCCGGCAGCTTCGCGCGCGGCGTGCCGTTCCAGGACAACCCGGCCACCGGCGACTGCCGCATCAGCGGCACGGCGGCGTCGCTGTGCGGGCTGGAGCAGGGCGACCCGCACGCGGTGGCGCGGCTGCTGCTGCTGTACGGCGTGGTGCTGTCGTCGGGCGGCATCCCGCTGATCTACCTGGGCGACGAGATCGGCGCGCTCAACGACCTGCACTGGGCCGACGACCCCGGCCACGGCGGCGACAGCCGCTGGGTGCACCGCCCCGTGCGCGACCTGGCGCGCTCGGCCCAGCGCGACGACCCGAGCACCGCGCCGGGCCGCATCTACGCCGGACTGCGACACCTGATCGCGCTGCGCCAGCACCTGCCGTCGCTGGCCGGTGGCCGACTGCATGCGTTCTGGACCCGCAACCGCTCGGTGCTCGGTTATCTGCGCAGCGGCGAGGGCCAGGGCGGCGGCGGCAACATCCTCGTGCTCGGCAATTTCAGCGAACACCCGCAGGCGATCGACGCGGCGGTGCTGCTGGGCATGCCGGCCGCGGCGGTCGACCTGATCGGCCAGACCGCGTTCAACCTGCGCACCGGTTTCACCCTGGCGCCGTACCAGATGGTGTGGCTCGATTGCCGGGGCGGTTGACGCAGGGATGACGCTCGGGCGCGTTCATACTCACAGCGTCCGTACGGCCCCATTCGTCCGTTGTCCGATCACAAGAAAGAGCCGGAGATCCGCATGCTCGAGTCCTCAACCGTAACCGCCCTGATGGCGGGTGATCACGGCGATCCGTTCGCCGTGCTCGGTCTGCACACACACGACGAGCGCTGGGTGCTGCGTGCGCTGCTGCCCGGCGCCGTCGGCGTCGACGTGATCGACAAGGCCAGCGGCCAGAACGTGGCCAGCCTGCGCCGCATCGTCGGCTCGGACGTGTTCGAGGGCACGCTGCCCGAGCGCGAAGACCGGCTGGTCTACCAGCTCGACGTCGACTGGGGCAGCCATCACCAGGTGATGGAAGACGCCTACCGCTTCTCGACCCTGCTCGGCGCGATGGACCTCTGGCTGCTGGCCGAAGGCACGCATCACCGGCCCTACGAACAGCTCGGCGCGCACCCGACCGAGATCGACGGCGTGGCCGGCACCCGCTTTGCCGTCTGGGCGCCGAGCGCGCGGCGCGTGTCGGTGGTCGGCAGCTTCAACAACTGGGACGGCCGCCGCCACGCCATGCGCGTGCGCAGCGAATGCGGCGTGTGGGAGATCTTCGTGCCGCACGTCGGCCCGGGCGACCTCTACAAGTACGAGATCAAGGGCCAGGACGGCGGCCTGCGGCTCAAGGCCGACCCGGTCGCCTTCCGCGCCGAAATGAGGCCGCAGACGGCCTCGGTGGTGCACGGCCTGCCGCCCGTGGTGCCGAGCACCGAACAGCGCCGCGACGCCAACGCGCTGGGCGCGGCGGTGTCGATCTACGAGGTCCACCTGGGCTCGTGGCGGCGCAACGAGCGCGGCGAATGGCTCGACTACCGCCAGATCGCCGAGCAGCTGATCCCCTACGCCAAGGACATGGGTTTCACCCACCTCGAACTGCTGCCGGTCAACGAGCATCCGTTCGACGGTTCCTGGGGTTATCAGCCCACCGGCATGTACGCGCCGACCTCGCGCTTCGGCACGCCCGATGATTTCCGCCACTTCGTTGCGCAGGCGCACGAGGCCGGCCTGGGCGTGATCCTCGACTGGGTGCCGGGCCACTTCCCGACCGACGCCCACGGCCTGGGCCAGTTCGACGGCAGCCACCTCTACGAACACGCCGATCCGCGCGAAGGTTTCCACCAGGACTGGCAGACGCTGATCTACAACTACGGCCGCACGGAGGTGCGCAACTTCCTGATCGGCAACGCGCTGTACTGGATCGAGCGTTACGGCATCGACGGCCTGCGCGTCGATGCGGTGGCCTCGATGCTGTACCGCGACTACAGCCGCAAGGACGGCGAGTGGATCCCCAACCAGTTCGGCGGCCGCGAGAACCTCGAGGCGATCGACTTCATGCGCCGCATGAACCACATCGTCGGCACCCAGCGGCCCGAGGCGATCACGCTGGCCGAGGAGTCGACCGCCTTCCCGGGCGTGTCGCGCCCGCCCGCCCCCGATCTGCAAAGCGGCGGCCTGGGTTTCCACTACAAGTGGAACATGGGCTGGATGAACGACACCCTGCGCTACATGCAGCAGGATCCGGTGCATCGCCAGTATCACCACGGCCAGATCACCTTCAGCCTGGTCTACGCCTTTACCGAGAATTTCGTGCTGCCGCTTTCGCACGACGAGGTGGTGCACGGCAAGGGTTCGATCCTGCAACGCATGCCGGGCGACGAATGGCAGCGCTTTGCCAATCTGCGCGCCTATTACGGTTTCATGTGGGGGCACCCCGGCAAGAAACTGCTGTTCATGGGCTGCGAGTTTGGCCAGGGCGAAGAATGGCATGCCGAAAAAGGCCTGCCGTGGCATTTGCTCGATTACCCGAATCACGCCGGCGTGCAGCGCCTGGTGTGTGACCTCAATACCGTGTACCGGGATTTTCCGGCGCTGCACCAGCTCGATTTCACGCCCGACGGTTTCGGCTGGATCAGCCATGACGATGCGCAGAATTCGGTCCTGTCATTCACCCGCCATGCTGCCGACGGCAGTTTCGTGGTGGTCGTCTGCAATTTCACGCCGCTGCCGCGCACGGGTTATCGCATCGGCGTGCCGGCCGCCGGCCATTACCGCGAGCTGATCAATACCGACGCCGCGATCTACGGCGGCAGCGGGGTGCACAACGGCCTCTTGAGCACCGAGCCGGTGGCCTCGCACGGTCGCGAGCAGTCGCTGGTGATCACCGTGCCGCCGCTGGCCACCGTGATGTGGGTGTGCGAGGGCGGCGCTGCTTCCTGACGCGGTCTTGTTGCCGTCCTGAAACTGACGGGCATCAAGATCGCTTAAGGTCAGGGTATTCCCTAAACGTGGATGGGGGCTTGCGCCGTCATCCCGCGCCTGAACCATGAACCGTCGCCACAAAGCTTCGCCGTCCCCCACCTCGTCCGACCGCCCGCTCGCCAGCGCACCCCTGGCCGATCCGGTTGCCGAGCGGCTGGCCGCCTGCACCGCGCAGGCCCGCGCCATCATCCTGGCGCGCCAGGATCCGGTCACCGGCCTGCTGCCGGCCAGCACCGCGATCACGGTGCACGGCGACTACACCCACGCCTGGGTGCGCGACAACGTCTACAGCATCCTGGGCGTCTGGGCGCTCGAGCTGGCGCACCGCGAGCGCGATCCGGCCATCGCCGCCGAGCTGCAGGCTCGGGTGATCGCGCTGATGCGTGGCCTGCTGGTGGCGATGATGAAGCAGGCCCACAAGGTCGAGCGCTTCAAGCACACCCAGCATCCGCTCGACGCGCTGCACGCCAAGTACGCCACCACCAGCGGCGAGCCGGTGGTGGGCGACGCCGACTGGGGCCACCTGCAGATCGATGCCACCGCGATCTTCCTGCTGCAGCTGGCGCAGATGAGCGCCAGCGGCCTGGCCATCGTGCGCACGCCGGCCGAGGTGGCCTTCGTGCAGAACCTGGTGCACTACCTGGCGCGCGCCTACCGCACGCCCGACTACGGCATCTGGGAGCGCGGCCACAAGCTCAACCACGGCCACGCCGAGATCAACGCCAGCTCGGTGGGCATGGCGCGGGCGGCGCTGGAGGCGATCAGCGGCTTCGAGCTGCTGCCCGGCCAGGCGCCGGCCATCCTGGTGCAGCCCGACGACATCGCCCACGCCCGCGCCACGCTGGCGCACCTGCTGCCGCGCGAGTCGGAAAGCAAGGAGACCGACGCCGCGCTGCTGTCGGTGCTGGGCTACCCGGCCTTCGCGATCGAGGACCCCGAGCGCTGCAGTGCGACCCTCGAGCGCCTGGTCGGCAAGCTCCAGGGCCGCTACGGCTGCAAGCGCTTCCTGCGCGACGGACACCAGACCGTGGTCGAGGACCACAGCCGCCTGCACTACGAACACGGCGAGCTGCAGCAGTTCCGCCGCATCGAGAGCGAATGGCCGCTGTTCTTCACCTACCTGCTGATCGACGCCCAGCTGCGCGGTGATGCGGCCCAGGCCGACGACTACCGCGCGCGCCTGGAGTCGCTGATGGTCGAGCGCGACGGCCAGCGCCTGCTGCCCGAGCTCTATTACGTGCCGGCCGACAAGGTCGACGCCGAGCGCGAGGCGCCGCACAGCCAGGACCGCGTGCCCAACGACAACGTGCCGCTGGTCTGGGCGCAGAGCCTCTACCTGGTCGGTGCGCTGCTGCACGACGGTCTGCTGCGCGCCGAGCAGATCGACCCGCTCGGTCGCCACGACGTGCTGCGCCGGCCGGCGCCGCCTTCGGTCACGGTGCAGCTGGCGCTGTTGGCCGCCGACAGCCTGGCCCAGGCGCGCATGGCCGCCCACGGCATCCCGGCGCAGACCCTGGCCGAGGTCCAGCCCCTGCAGGTGCGCTACGCCGACGAGCTGGACGCCGCGCTCACCGCGCTGGGCCGCTGGGACGAGCTGGGCCTGAGCGGGCGGCCGCGCCAGCGCCCCGGCTCGCTGGCCACCAGCCGCCTCTACCTGCAGCGCCACGGCGACGAGGCCGTCGACCGCGGCTTCGTCTTCCTGCCGCCGGTGCTGGCGCGCCAGGGCTTCTACGTCGGCCTGGACAACCGCCTGCTGGTCGACGAGATCCACGGCGAGCTGTCCTACCTGCGCCGCCACTGGCGCGCCCGCGACGGCCAGCCCCTGCTGGCGCTGCTGGTCACCCAGCCGATGCTCGACGCGCCCGGTGCCGACCGCCTGCTGCAGGCCCTGCGCGAACTGGTCGCGGCGGCTGTGCCGGGGGCCGCGCGGCCGCCCGGCGTGCCGCCGCTGCGCATCGCGCCGCTGGCCGACCTGCTGCCGGCGGCCACGCACTGCCGCCTGGACGCGCTGCCGCGCCTGCCTGACGAGCCCGCCAAGCCGCTCGATCAGAGCCCGGCCGCGCTGGCCGCGCTGCACTGGGAAGAAGCCGCGACCCGGCCGCTGAGCCCGGCCCGCGCCGCCGTGCTGGAGCGCGAGCTCGACGACGCCGCGCTGCAGCGGCTGATCGAGCGCAGCCGCAACCCCTACGAACAGGTCGAGGCCATCGGCCTGCTGGCCCAGCGCCACGGCCTGGACGCGCCGGCCTGGTCCGGCCTGACGCTGCGCCAGCTCTGCCAGGCGCTCTATTCCCGCGCCCGCCGCGAGCGCCGCTGGGGCCTGATCCGCCGCGCCGCCGGCGTGCTCGAGGTCCATGACGACACGCTCGAAGATGCGGTGGCGCAGATCGTCGTGCGCCAGCGCCAGGTCTCGATCGGCCGCGCCTACGACGCCCAGGCCATCATCACCACGCCGCTGGGCAATGCCGAGCTGTTCGACCGCCTGCGCCGCTTCGGCGGCAGCGATGCGCGGGGGCGGCTGCTGATCGAGGAGATCGTGCTGCTGCTGGGCCTGCTGATCAAGGCCGACACCACGCTGTTCAAGGGCACGCTGACGCTGCGGCCCTGGTACCTGCTGCTGCTGATCACCGGCCGGCTGGCGATCGAACACGGCATCAGCCAGGCCGAAGCCTTCGACCACCTGCTCGACTGCAGCCCGCAGGCGCTGCTGGGGCGCCTGCGCGAGGTGATCGTCAGCGAGCAGGAGATGAGCCGCGATCTGGTGCGGCTGCAGTCGCTGCACGTCAACACGACCGGCGGTGCGGAGTCCCTGGTGGCCTTGCAGTTCCCGGCCAGCAACGATCCGCAGCTGCCCGAAGTCGTGCCCGGCTGGCTGGCCTGGCGCGAGTTGAGCGGCGCGGTGGCGCGGGTGCCGGTCGATTTCCACGAGCGCATCTGGGCGCTGTTGCGCCAGGTGCCCGGCCTGGTGATCGGCGACCAGCTCGATGCCCGCAACCGCCTCGACAGCGCGCTGGCCCGCGCCGACAGCACGCCCGGCGAACGCGGGTTTGCGCTGCAGATCGAGGATCTGCTCAACAAGATCCACGCCCCCGAATACCGCCAGCTGACGATCGAGGCCCTGCTGGCCCTGAGCGACATTTTCCGCGCCAACGCCGACCTGCAGCTCGACAGCTGGCTGGTGATGGACGTGCTGGTGGGCATCGCGGTGCGACTGGGCTGGGAGCAATCGCTCGGCGCCGAAGCCGCCGCGGCGGCCGACTACAACGAGCATCGCGGCCAGGCGTGGAAGGATTTCTACGCCAGCCCGCCGCATCGCGTCGCCAACCTGGTGATGGCGGCGATCGGATTCCTGGTCGAACAGGCGCGGCGCGAGGAGCTCGAGGCCCTGGCGGCGCAGCAGGCGGCCGCGGTCGAGGTCGTTGCCGTGGATGCGGACGCGGCGTCGGAGGGCGAGGGGGTATCCGTTTCGACCGATGGGATTTCTGCCGCGGTGGTGTCGGAGGCCGGATCGGCGGGCTGAGATTTCGTGGTGGCAGGGCTCTTTGGGTTCTGCTGCGCAGACCGAGCGACGTTGCCGCGACTGGCTGGCCGCCCCGCCTCAGACACTGCGCTGATATCGGCGGGTCGGCCAGCCAGTCACGACAACGTGGAGTCGTTGTAGCGCCTGCGCCGGGTTGAATTCAACCTTGGCACGCCCGTTCGATGTTGTCCGGGGTGAGGGGATGCGATCCCGCCGATATCAGCGCAGTGTCTGAGGCGGGATCGCATCCCCTCACCCCGGGCCCGCTCACCCACGGCAGGCCATTGCCAGAGCCGAGACAGAAAACTCAGCCCCCGCCCAACGCCAGCGTTTGACCCCGCTCGGAGCTGCGCATCGCCACGTCCATCACCCGCATCGTCAACAGCGCTTGCTCGGCCGGCACCGGATTCGGGCCGACGCCATGCAGCGCATCACGGATGCCGGCGTAGTAGTGGCGATAGTCGCCTGCCAAGCGGGGCAGGGCGGTCGCGGCCCGCTCCACGCGCGTGTTGGCGCCCTGGGCCACGTCGCGCCAGTCCATCCAGCTGATCGGGCGCGGATCGTCGCCCCAGCCGTCGGCGCCGGGCGCCATGCCGGCCTTGAGCTGGTCTTCCTGCGTGTCCAGGCCGTGGCAGGCCAGGCTGCCGAGCTGGCCGTGGATCTCGAACCGCGCACCGGGCAGGGCGGCCAGGCGGGTGCAGTGCAGCGTGATCCGGCGGCGCGGTTGTTCGTAGAACAGCGTGACCTGGGCGTAGTCGACCGCGTCGCTGCCGTCGCGCAAGGCGGCCAGATCGGCACCGATGCGATCGGGCGCGCCGAACAGGCACAGCGCCTGATCGACCAGATGCGGTCCGAGGTCGTACCACAGGCCCGAACCCGGCCCGGGGCGCTCGCGCCAGCGGTCGCGCGGCGTCGGGTCGAAGCGGTCGAAACGCGACACGAACTCGCGCACCTCGCCGATCGCGCCGCTGCGGATCTGCTGCGCCACGGTCAGGAAATCGCCGTCCCAGCGCCGGTTGTGGAACACCGACAGCAGCTGGCCGCGCTCGTGCGCCAGATCCACCAGGTCCTGCGCCTCGTCCAGCGTCACGGTGAACGGCTTGTCGATCACCACGGCCTTGCCGGCCAGCAGCGCGGCGCGCGCCAGCGGGTGGTGGCTGTCGTTGGGCGTGGCGATCACCACCAGATCGATGCCCGGCGCCTGCGCGGCGGCCAGGTAATCGGCCTCGACCGGCACGCCCGGCCAGGCGGCCTGCACGGCGCCAGCGTCGCTGGAGGCGATCAGCGCCAGCTTCAGGCCCGGCACGCTGCGGATCAGCGGCGCATGGAAGGTGCGGCCGACGTAGCCGTGGCCGATCAGGGCGACATTCAGGTCAGGCGGGGCGGTGTTCATGGTCGACCAAAAGAAAAGGGCCGGCTAGGCCGACCCTTCTGGCTTGACGCACAACGAGCGCACCGAGGTGCGGTTCGTTGTTCAGCCTGCAGACACGAGGCCTGCAGGCCGGGCATCAGAACGCGTAGTTGACGCGAACAGCGACGCCGCTAGCAGCGCCGTCACCTGCGTCTTGCTTCGACTTGCTGTACGAGAACGCCGGGGTGATGGTGGCACCGGTGGCGAACAGCGGCAGCGAGTAGGCAGCGTAGATGGTGTTCTGCTTCGACGACACGCCAGGAGCGGTTTCGTCCTTGTCGTTGATGTAGGCGAAACCAGCCGGGCCAAAGATGGCCATCACGCCGAAGGCGGTGTGCTTCAGGTCGCCGCCAGCGGGCTTGTCGGTGCGCTGTGCGAAGTTGAGGTTGACCGAGCCACCAGCGATCGGCATGCTGACCACGCCACCGAAGCCGGTGAACTTGACATCTGCAGCAGCGGTCGCGCCGTTGGTGCGGCCGCTTTCCATACCCAGCTTCACCGACAGCGGGCCAGCAGCAAAGGTCACGTTCGGACGCACGCCCTTGATTTCGCCGACAGCCTTGGTTTCGACCAGACCGAGTTCGAACGACACGCCAGGAGCGGCATTGACGGTCAGGGCCAGGTGAGCCGGGCTGCTGCCGAAACGGCCGCGCAGTTCGTTGGTGCGGGCGTGGTTCATGCCGTTGTCGTCTTCGACATAGACGTCCTTGCCGACCGCGAACAGTTCAACAGCTTCGAAACGGCCGAACTTCACGTCGGCGAACGAGGTGCCGATCTGGCCCCACATGTCGTCGGTGGCAGCGCCGCCGGTCTTCTGCAGCAGCAGGCTGGCGCGGCCAGCCACGAAGCCGTTGGCACCACCGGCCTTGCCGGCGACGTTGAATTCAACGCGGCCGCCTTGGCTGATGCCACGCTTCACGCCGTTTTGCTCATTGCCGTACTTGGTATCCAGTTCCAGATTGGCATCCATCGAAGCCGCGGCGAACGCCGGAGCAGCAACGACAACAGCAGCCACAACGGCGCTCAGCTTGAAAAAACGGTTCATTGGATTTACTCCTCTCGGGGTTGCAAAAGGGCCGCGAGTCGGCCGTGGGTGAACGCGAATAAAACTGGTTCGAGGGCAACTGTATCCGCCCTGTGGCGACTATCAATCATTTTGTTGTGTTATCGCCACTGTCTCGAATGACGCCATTGTGACGGCCGGCTGTTGGGGCACACCACATTTGTGCATCGCGCACCTTGCGGTTTCATCGGGTTACGACGTCCGCGCTATTTTTGTGCGCTGCGACACAGGGGCAAACCCCCCGATTGGCTGTTTTGAAAGACGCCGGGTCGTGGGAAAACCCGGGGGTCCGATGTGTCGTGATTACGCGACAAAACGCCCCCGGCCGACGCCTCACCTGGCCTGGATCATCCATTCATGTGCGGGGTCATTCTTGAAATGCCACGCCCGGCCGGGCCCGGCCATCACGTTCAGGTAATAAAGGTCATAACCATGCGGTGCCACGCACGGGTGATACCCGCGCGGCACCATCACCACGTCGTGGTTTTCGACCGCGCAGGCCTCGTCGAGGCTGCGGTCGTCGGTGTAAACGCGCTGAAATGCAAAACCCTGCGGCGGATTAAGGCGGTGGTAATAAGTTTCCTCGAGCAGGGTTTCTTCGGGGGCGGCGTCGCGGTCGTGCTTGTGCGGCGGGTAACTGCTGGAATGGCCGGCGGGCGTGATCACCTCGACCACCAGCAGGTGGTCGGCCGCCGGATCGTCCTGCGGCAGGATGTCGCACACATAGCGCGTGTTGCTGCCCTGGCCGCGCACGCTGCGGCGCAGGCTGGCGCCGTCGAGGCGCTTGACGGCCTTGCCGCCCTTGCTCGGCGCGCTGCACAGTGCGACTTCGCTGTCGCGACTGGCGCTGATGGTGACGGCCAGGCCGCCCGGCACATACAGCGCGTCGGGCGACTTTTCCTCGAATACGCTGTTGCGTGAGCCGAGCGCGGCATATCGCTCGCCGGCCACGATGATGTCGACCGTGCCGGTCAGCACCACCACGCACAGCTCGCGCGTGCCGGTGTCCAGGCTTTCGCTGTCGCCGGCAGCCAGGCGCAGGGCCTTGAAGCCCACGTGCGTCCAGCCGGCCGACTCGGGCGTCACTTCGCAGATTTCACGGCCCGCGCGGGCCTTGACGAGAAGACTCATGGCCGCTTCCTTCAGGCGCTCAGCCGATCGACGATCGCGCGCAGCGTGCGGTAGCCCTTCTGCGCGTACTGATAGCTCGGCGCCACGGCCGGATCCTGCTCGGCCTCGACCACCAGCCAGCCTTCGTAGCCGGCGTTCTTGAGCGTGGTGAGCACGGCGTCGAAGTCGATCACGCCGTCACCCGGCACGGTGAAGGTGCCGTTGATGACGCCGTTCAGGAAGCTCCAGCCGTCGTTGCGTGCCGTCGTGATGACCTGTGCGCGCACGTCCTTGCAATGCACGTGAACCACGCGCGACAGGTGCTTCTTGAGCAGCGCCACCGGGTCGGCCGCACCGCCAAAGTAGGCGTGCCCGGTGTCGAACAGCAGGAACACCTTGGCCGGATCGGTCAGCGCCATCAGCTGGTCGACGTCGGCGGGCGACTCGACGTACGCGCCCATGTGGTGGTGGTACGCGAGCTTGATGCCGTAGGTGTCGATCAGGTGCGCACCGAACGCGTTCAGGCGCTCGGCATAGGCCTGCCACAACGCGGCGTTGGCGAAATGCGGGCGCTTGGACACCGGCACGTCGATCTGGCCCTGCACGGTGCCGGCGCATTCGCCGTAGACGACGACGTTGGCGCCGTTGTACTGCAGCTTGCTCATGTGGGCGCGGGCGCGCTCGATCTCGGCGGCCACCGCGTCGGCGTTGCTCTGGCCGGGTTCGGTCTCGGCCAGGAAACCCGAGTACCAGCCCGACACGCAAGCCACGCCGAATTCATCGAGCTTGGCCTTCAGGCCCGGGCCGTCCTTGGGGAACTTGTTGCCGAGCTCGAAGCCCTCGTAGCCGATCTCGGCGCCTTCGCCCAAAGCGGTTTCGAGCAGCGTCTCGCCGCCCAGCGAGGGCAGGTCGTCGTTCATCCAGGAGATCGGGTTGATGCCGATGCGCACGTTCCAGGTCATGGTCAGGTTCCTTCTTGAATCAGAGGCGTTGGTCTTGTTTGGCGGTGACGTAGCGTTCGTGCGCTTCTTGCACCTCGCTGCGCTGCGACACCTCGGGGATCGCCACCTCCCACCAGCAGCCGCCGTCGGTGGTGCGGGTGTGGGTGGTGTCGATCACGATCACCTGGGTCTTGCGGGCGGCGCGCGCGGCCACCATCGCGGTCTTCAGCTCGGCCACGTCGGCGACGTGCACCGCGTGCGCGCCCATCGCGCGGGCGTGCATCGCGAAGTCGATCTCGCTGGGCTGGCCGCCCTCGGGCACGCAGTCGTCGAGCATGTTGTTGAAACTCGGCACGCCCGACTTGCCCTGCAGCCGCTCGATGCAGCCGTAGCCGCGGTTGTCGAGCACGACGACGATCAGCTTGAGACCCAGCATCACCGAGGTGGCGATCTCGGCGTTGAGCATCATGTAGGAGCCGTCGCCCACCATCACGATCACCTCGCGGTGCGGCGCGCCCATCTTGGCGCCCAGGCCGCCGGCGATCTCGTAGCCCATGCACGAGTAGCCGTATTCCATGTGATACGTGCCCGGCGCGCGTGAGCGCCACAGCTTGTGCAGCTCGGCCGGCAGCGTGCCGGCGGCGCAGACGACGATGTCGTCGAGACCGCTGTCGCCGCCCGCGTCATTCAACGAATCGCGCACCGCGCCGATCACCTCGGCGTCATACGGCAGCACGCCCTTCGGCACCGCCGTGGTCAGCTCGGTGACGATGGCGTTGCCACGGGCCGCTTCGGCGCGGGCCTTGTCGGTCCAGCCGGCATCGGCCGACCAGCCGGCGGCAGCGGCCGAGAGCTGCCCCAGGCCGAGCTTGGCGTCGGCCACCAGCGAGGTGGCGTTCCACTTGCCGGCGTCGAAGGGTTGCACGTTCAGGCACAGCAGTTTCGCCTTGGCGAACAGCGCGTGCGAGCCGGTGGTGAAGTCCTGCAGGCGCGTGCCCACGGCCAGCACCAGATCGGCCTCGCGCGCCATCGCGTTGGCCACGTTCATGCCGTCGACGCCGATGGCGCCGAGGTTGAGCGGGTGATCCCACGCCAGGCTGCTCTTGCCGCCGTGCGACTCGACCACCGGCACGCCGTGCGCCTCGGCAAAGGCGCGCAACTCGTTGCTGGCCTGGCTGTACAACACGCCGCCACCGGCGACGATCAGCGGCCGCTTCGCGGTCTTCAGCACCTCGGCGGCGCGCGCCAGCTCACCGGCATCGGCGGGCGGGCGGCGGAAGCGGATCAGCGCGGGCTGCAGGAAGCTCACGGGGCAGTCGAAGGCCTCGGCCTGCACGTCCTGCGGCAGCGCCAGGCAGACCGGGCCGCACGAGGCCGGGTCGGTCATGACCTGGATCGCCCGCGGTAGCGCGGTCAGGATCTGCTCGGGCCGGGTGATGCGGTCGAAGTAGCGCACGACGGGGCGGAAGCAGTCGTTGGCGCTCAGGTCGCCTTGGCTGAAGCTCTCGATCTGCTGCAGCACCGGATCGGGCGCGCGGGTGGCGAAGGTGTCACCCGGCAGCAGCAGCACCGGCAGGCGGTTGACGTGCGCCACCGCGGCGGCCGTGACCAGGTTGGTCGCGCCCGGGCCGATGCTGGTGCTCACCGCCATGATGCGCTGGCGGAACTGCGCCTTGCCGTAGGCGATGGCCGCGTGCGCCATGCCCTGTTCGTTGTGGGCGCGGAAGGTCGGCAGCGGGTTTTGTGCGTGGTCGCGCTGGGCATACAGCGCCTCGCCGATGCCGGCCACGTTGCCGTGGCCAAAGATCGTGAACACCCCGCCGCAATAGGGCGCGATGCTGCCGTCGGCCATCTCCACGCGCAGGGCGGCGAGGTGTTGCACCAGCGCCTGCGACATCGTCAATCGGATCGTTTTCATCAGGGATCTTTCGTCTTGTCGGTGGGTCTCGATCGCAGCTCAGGCCACGTTGCGGCGGTTCTTCCAGGCGTCCACCAGCACCGTGAAGTTGCGCGCCACCTCGTCGATGAAGGCAGCGTCGTCGATCTCGCCCTTGAACCAGCGCAGCGAGGCGCTGACCCACAGCGTGCGGCCGACCATGAAACCCTTGACGATCGGATTCGTCGCCTGCGCGAAGCTCGCCGCCAGGTAGTCGAGCGGCTGGTTCAGTCCCAGGATCACCGCGCCGCGGCAGAACGGGTCACGCTGTGCCACCAGCGCCTCCAGCGCCGACCAGCCGTCCGCGCTCATCGGCGCGAGTTTCCACCACTCGGGCTTGACGCCGAGGTTGTAGAAGCGCTTGACCGCGCGCAGCACGGCTTCGTCCTCGGTGCCGGCGGGCGTCAGGGCCTTGGGCGGGATGATCTCGAGCAGCAGCTCGTTGCCGCTCTCGCGCGTGGCTTCCCACAGTTCGAGCACGCGGGCTTCCTGTTCGAGGCGCAGGTCGACGGCGTCGTCCGGGTGGTAATGCACCAGGCACTTGACCACCTGCTCGGTCGGCCAGTGGATCAGCGCGCTGCCGATCGAGCGGGTGCCGTCGAATCGCAGCGGCCGCGAGCTCGGCAGCTCGACCGGCCGGCCGACCCACCAGTCGCGCCCGGTGGCGCTGGCCAATGCGTCGCGGCCGTAGTCGCTGCCGTCGATCAGCACGCCCATGTGACCTTGCAGATTGCGGCTGGCTTCGACCTGTTCGGCCGCTTTCACCAGCAGCTGCTTGAGGGCCGGGACGCGGCGGTCGCTGACGCCGGCTTCGCGGGCGATGTCGTAGAACTGGCTGCGGTGGTCGAAGGCCATCACGCAGAGTTCGTTCCACTGCGCGCGGTTCGGGCTGACGCGGTGCAGGTGGGCGAGCTGCTGGTCGGCGTCGGGCTTGGGGTTGCGCGTGCCGCTGAACCAGTGGTCCAGCTCGGCGGGCGTGGGCATCGCGGCCGAGCAGGCGTGGCGCGACACCACGATCGCGCCGCAGGCGTTGGCGACCTTCGTCGATTCGGCCCAGTCCTTGCCACGCAGCAGGCTGGCCATCAGGCCGGACATGAAGGCGTCGCCCGCACCCAGCACGTTGAGCACCTCGATGCGCTCGCCCTTGAAGGTGGGCGCGTCGTCGATCGCCGCCGGGATCGAGCCCTCGATGACGCTGCAGCCCAGCGCGCCGCGCTTGACCACCAGCACCGCCGACGAGATCTCGCGCACCGCGCGCAGCGAGGCCATCAGGTCGTTGGGCGCACCGCCGGCGATGAAGAACTCTTCTTCGGTGCCCACCAGCATGTCGAACTGCGACAGCACCTGCTGCAGCTGCAGCGTCACCTCGGCATCGGGCACGTAGCGGTTCTCGCCGGCGCCGCGTGGGGTCAGGCCCCACAGCACCGGGCGGTAGTCGATGTCGAGCACGCGCACCACGCCGTGGCGGCGCGCGGCGGCAAGCGCCGCCAGCGAGGCGCGCCGGGTGCCGGGCGTCGACAGGTGCGTGCCGGTGATGGCCAGCGCGCGGCATTGGGCGATGAACGATTCGTCGATCAGCGCGGCGTCGATCGCCATGTCGGCGCAGTTCTCGCGCATGAACAGCAGCGGGAAGGTGTCGCGGTCCTTCAGCGCCAGCAGCACCTGCGCGGTCAGGCGCTGGGGGTCGATCTGCACCTGGCTGACGTCGCAGCCCTCGCGTGCCAGCGTCTCGGTCAGGAAGCGGCCCATCTGCTCGTTGCCGACGCGCGAAATCATCGCGCTCTTCAGGCCCAGCCGCGCCACGCCGAAGGCCATGTTGCCCGACGAGCCGCCGAGCGTCATCGAGAACGAGCGGGTGTCCTCGAGCGGGCTGCCGAACTGCTGGGCATACAGATCGACCGCCAGGCGGCCCAGGCAGGCCAGGTCGAAGCGGCGATCGGAGGGGAAGTTGAGGGCACTCATCAGCGCATTCGCCCGGGCGGGGCGTCCATCGGGGGGTTGAATTTCAGGCTTCTGGCAAGTCTAGATTCTAGAGAAATCAAGTTCTCTAGGTGTATCTCCTTAGAAATTGATTTCCAAAAAAACGGGGCTCGAAGCTACAGTGGCTCCGTGCCGAAGAGCAGGGCCCGCCCCGCTTCTCGGCCATCAGGAACCCGCACCCGAACCCACAAGCCCTAGGAGACAAGTCCATGAAGAAGATGTTGATCGTCGCTGCCGCTGCTGCTGCCACCCTGGCCGCCCCGATGGCCCACGCCCAGAAGGTCGGTCTGGCGATGGCCGAGCTGGACACCTTCCTGACGATCCTGAAGAACGGCACCGTCGATGCCGGCAAGAAGGCCGGCGCCACCGTGCAGGTCGAAGACGCGCAGGGCGACGTGGGCAAGCAGCTGAGCCAGATCCAGAACCTGATCGCGCAGAAGGTCGACGCCATCATCGTCAACCCGGTCGACACCGACGCGACGCCCAAGATCACCAAGATGGTGACCGACGCCAAGATCCCGCTGGTCTACGTGAACCGCAAGCCGGTCGACTTCGCCAAGCTGCCCGCGGGCGTGGCCTTCGTGGCGTCCGACGAAAAGGTCTCGGGCACGGTGCAGACGCAGGAGGTCTGCCGCCTGCTCAAGGGCAAGGGCAACGTGCTGGTGCTGATGGGCGAGCTGAGCAACGAAGCCGCGCGCACCCGCACGCAGGACATCGAGGACGTCGTCGCCACCAAGGAATGCAGCGGCATCAAGATCGCCGACAAGCGCGAAGGCAAGTGGAGCCGCACCAACGGCCAGGACATCATGACCAACTGGCTGTCGTCGGGCGTGAAGTTCGATGCCGTGATCGCCAACAACGACGAGATGGCGATCGGCGCCATCAACGCGCTCAAGGCCGCCAAGAAGTGGACGCCGGCCTCGATCGTCGCCGGCATCGATGCCACGCCGGACGCGCTGGCTTCGATGAAGGCGGGCGACCTGAAGGTCACGGTGTTCCAGAACGCCGCCGGCCAGGGTTCGGGCGCGGTGGAGACGGCGCTCAAGCTGATCAAGAAGCAGCCGGTCGACCGTTTCGTGAACGTGCCGTTCGAGCTGGTGACGCCGGCCAACCTGGCCAAGTACTCGGGCAAGAACTGATCGGTTCTGCCTGCAAGTCGGCCTGACCGCGCGTCAGGCCGAGCCTCACTCCACGGAGTGAACCGACCCCTGCAGCCGCCCGCATCGCGCGGGCCGCCTGCGGCGGTTGCATGAAGGAAGCCTCATGTCTTCAGCCACCCTGGAAGCTGCACCGGCCGCGTCTGACACGCCCGCCGTCGAGCGCTCCACCGGCTATCTGCTCGAAGTTCGCGGCGTGCGCAAGGCCTTTCCCGGCGTGGTCGCGCTCGACGACGTGCAGTTCAAGTTGCGCCCCGGCACCGTGCACGCGCTGATGGGCGAAAACGGTGCCGGCAAGTCGACGCTGATGAAGATCATCGCCGGCGTCTACATCCCCGATCAGGGCGAGCTGCGCGTCAAGGGCAAGCCGCTCACGCTCACCGGCCCGCTCGATGCGCTGGAAAACGGCATCGCCATGATCCATCAGGAGCTGAACCTGATGCCGTTCATGACGGTGGCCGAGAACATCTGGATCCGCCGCGAGCCGCTCAACCGCTTCGGTTTCGTCGACCACGCCGAGCTGCGGCGGCGCACGCAGGCCCTGTTCGACCGCCTGGTGATCGACATCGACCCCGAGACCGAGGTGCGCAGCCTGTCGGTGGCCAGCCGCCAGATGGTCGAGATCGCCAAGGCGGTGTCGTTCGACTCCGACGTGCTGATCATGGACGAGCCGACCTCGGCGCTGACCGACAAGGAAGTGGCGCACTTGTTCCGCATCATCGGGCAGCTGCGCAAGGCGGGCAAAGGCATCGTCTACATCACGCACAAGATGAACGAGCTGTTCGAGATCGCCGACGAGGTGTCGGTGTTCCGTGACGGCAAGTACATCGACACCCGGCTGTCGAGCGAGCTCACGCGCGACGACATCATCAAGATGATGGTGGGCCGCGAGATCACGCAGATGTTCCCGAAAGAAGAGGTGCCGATCGGCGGCGTCGTCATGTCGGTCAAGAACCTCGGTGTCGAGGGCCTCTTCCGTGACGTCACCTTCGACCTGCGGGCCGGCGAGATCCTCGGCCTGGCGGGGCTGGTGGGGTCGGGGCGCTCGAACGTGGCCGAGGCGCTGTTCGGCGTGGTGCCGGCGACGACCGGCTCGATCGCCATCAACGGCCGGACGGTGGTGATCGACACGCCCGCCGCGGCGATGAAACACGGCATGGCGTTTCTCACCGAAGACCGCAAGGACACCGGCTGTTTCCTGAGCCTCGACATCCTGGCCAACATGGACACGGCGGTGCTGAGCCAGCGCTACGTCAAGTTCGGTTTCGTGCAGAGCGCGCAGCTGCAGCGCGACTGCGAGGCGATGGCGCAGTCGATGCGGGTCAAGACGCCGACGCTGGCCGAGATCATCCAGAACCTCTCGGGCGGCAACCAGCAGAAGGTGCTGATCGGGCGCTGGCTGCTGACGAAACCGAAGATCCTGATCCTCGACGAACCCACCCGCGGCATCGACGTGGGCGCCAAGGCCGAGATCCACCGGCTGGTCAGCCAGCTCGCCGGCCAGGGCGTGGCGGTGCTGATGATCTCGTCGGAGATGCCCGAGGTGCTGGGCATGAGCGACCGGGTGATGGTGATGCACGAAGGCCGCATGACCGGCATCGTCGAGCGCAAGGATGCCGACCAGGTCCGCATCATGGAGCTCGCCTCGCAATGAACGAAGCCCCCACGCCACCGGGTACGGCGGCTGCCCCCCGAGGGGGCGCGCGGCCTGCTTGGGGCGGCCCGGCGCCGGCCGCCATCCCCCACAACATCTCTTAGGTTGACCACATCATGAGCATCTTCAATCCCGCGGTGGGCGCGCAGTCCATGACCTACAAGCCGACCAAGCGGAAGTGGCCGCCCGAGGCCGGCATCTTCCTCGTGCTGATCGGCATCAGCCTGTTCTTCGAGGCGATCGGCTGGTACCTCAACGGCCAGAGCTTCCTGATGAACCCGGAGCGGCTGCAGATCATCATCTTGCAGATGTCGGTGATCGGCATCATCGCGGTGGGGGTCAACATGGTGATCATCACCAGCGGCATCGACCTGTCGTCGGGCTCGGTGGTGGCGGCGGCCGCGGTGGTGTCGGCCAGCCTGGCGCAGGTGTCGGACTTCCCGCGGGCCGTGTTCCCGCAGCTGACTGACCTGCCGGCGATCTGGCCGATCCTGGCCGGCGTGACGATCGGCCTGGTGATCGGCCTGATCAACGGCTCGCTGATCGCCTTCACCGCCATCCCGCCGTTCATCGCCACGCTGGGCACGATGGTGGCCGCACGCGGCTTCGCCAAGTGGTTCACCGGCGGCATGCCGGTGTCGATGCTCACCGACGACTTTGCCTGGATCGGCTCGGGCGTGATCCCGGTGGTGATCTTCCTGGTGATCGCGGCGATCTTCCACGTCGTGCTCGGCTACACCCGCTTCGGCAAGTTCACCTATGCGATCGGCGCGAATCGCCAGGCCGCACGGGTGTCGGGCATCAACGTCAACCGCCATCTGATCTGGATCTACGCGCTGGCCGGCCTGCTCAGCGGCATTGCCGGCAGCGTGACCGCGGCGCGGGCGATCTCGGGCCAGTCGGGCATGGGCGTGATGTACGAGCTCGACGCGATCGCCGCGGTGGTGATCGGCGGCTCGTCGCTGGCCGGCGGCGTGGGCCGCATGACCGGCACCGTGATCGGCGTGCTGATCCTCGGCGTCATGACCTCGGGCTTCACCTTCATCCGCATCGACGCCTACTACCAGGAGATGGTCAAGGGCGCGATCATCGTGGTGGCCGTGGTGGCCGACCAGTACCGCCAGCGCAACCGCCGCAGCTGAGCGCCTGCGTCATCGCTGAACTGAAGCCGGCTCGACCCGTTCAGACGTTCCCCTCGATCCGCGCGCCCGCGCGCGCGATCACGCGGGCCCGGCGGCTTGTATCCTGCCGCGATGAACCGTGAACTTGTCGAGCAGGCACTCGCCCGCTGGTCGGCTCCGATACCGCCCGCATTGCGCGCCGATTTCGATGCCTACCACCGCGCACAGAGCCTGCGCTTCCTGCTGCTGATGAACCTGCTGGGCCAGGCCGCCTACGTCTCCTACGTGGCGGCCGATTACCTGGTGCTGCCCGACATCGCGCACGAGTCTGCGCGTGCGCGCTCGATCTTCCTGGCGATCACCTTGCCGCTGACGCTGGCGGCCATGCGCTGGGTGCGCAGCATCCACCTGCTCGACATGCTGCTGCCCACGCTGATCCTGCTGGCCACGCTGATCTGGTTCGATCTGCTGGCGCGCAGCCAGATGCCGGCGGTGGCGACCTACATCTACGCCTCGATGATCTTCATCGTGCTGGCCAACCTGGGCGTGCGGGTCGACTTCCTGCCGGCGCTGGGCCTGTCGCTGCTGATCTCGGCGGCGATCCTGCACGGCGTGCTGCGACTCCATCGCGACGACCCGCAGGCGGTGATGGTGTTCGTGCTGGTCTACCTGCCGATGCTGCTGTTCAGCCTGTTCACCAGCTGGCACACCACGCTGTCGGGCCGGCGCGCGTATCTGCATTCGGTGCTCGACGGCATGAACCGCCAGGCGCTGCTGCAGGCCAACGAAAAGCTGCACGCCCTGGCCCAGACCGACGGCCTGACCGGCATCGCCAACCGGCGCCAGTTCGACGAGCAGGCGCAGCTGTTCTGGGACAAGGCCCGGCAGACCGGCAAGCCGATGGCGCTGCTGATCATCGATCTCGACCACTTCAAGGCCTACAACGACCACTACGGCCACCAGGCCGGCGACGACTGCCTGGTGCGGGTGGCGCGCGTGCTGTCCGAGCACATGCGCGAAGGCGACTACTTCGCCGGCCGCTACGGCGGCGAGGAGTTCGCCGTGATGCTGGCGCCGGCCTGGCCCGCCCTGGCCGGTGCGGTGGCCCAGCGCCTGACGCAGGCGGTGCGGCAGCTGGGCATCGCGCACGCGCACCGTGGCGACGGGCTGTCGGTGGTGACGGTCAGCATCGGCGCGGCGCTGTCGTCCGACGACGGCGTGCACGGTGTCACCGACCTGATCCGCTGCAGCGACGCGCTGCTCTACGAGGCCAAGCGCAGCGGCCGCAACGGCTACAAGGTGGCGCCCCGCCCGCTATCCTGACGCCACCTCGTCACATCCGGAGTGAAGCGATCCATGGCACGCAACGTCCTGGGCACCGAACTGGTGGCCTGCTCATTCGACCCGCTGACGGGCTACTTCCGCGACGGCTGCTGCAACACCCGGGCCGATGACCTCGGCACCCACGTGGTCTGCGCCCGGGTCACGGCCGAGTTCCTGGCGTTCTCGACGGCGCGTGGCAACGACCTGAGCACGCCGCGGCCGGAGCACCGCTTTCGCGGCCTGCGGCCCGGCGATCGCTGGTGCCTGTGCGTGCTGCGCTGGAAAGAGGCCCACGCGGCGGGCGTGGCGCCGCCGGTGGTGCTGGAGGCGACCCACCAGGCGGCGCTCGAACACGTCCCGCTCGACGTCCTGCGCACCTGCGAGTTCATGCCCTGAGCCGCCGGCTGGCTCAGCCCACCGCCTGCGTCAGCCAGTCGACGAAGGCCGCGCACTCCCAGCGCTCGAGTGCGCCGGGCTGCCAGCAGATGTAGTGGCGCATCGGCGAGGCCACCACCTGCGGCGACAGCCGCACCAGGCGGCCGCTGTCGAACCAGGCCGCGCCCAGCCCCAACCGCACCAGCGCGACGCCGAAACCCGACGCCGCCGCGTCGTACACCAGCCCCAGGTCGTTGAACTGCGAGCCCACCTGCGGCTCCGGCCGAGCCAGGCCGCAGTGCGTGAACCAGGTGCTCCAGGGCTCCAGCGGGCTGCGGATCAGGCGCGCCTCGGCCAGCTCGGCGTCGCTGGCAAAACCGGCGTAGGGGCCGAACTCGTTGAGATAGCTCGGGCTGCAGGCCGGCGTGACCGCTTCGCTCAGGATCAGCCGGTGCTCGAGGTCGGTGTAGCCGCCGGCGCCGAAACGCACCACCAGATCGGCCTTCTCGGCCGTCACGTCGAGCAGCGGTATCGACACCTGCATGATCAGCTCGACGTCCGGGTAGGCGTTGCGGAACAGCTCCAGCTTGGGCATCACCAGCTGGCGGCAGAAGGTCGGCGTGACCGCCACCCGCAGCCGCGTGGCACCCCGCTCGGCCCGCCGCGACGGCATCTGCCCGAAGGCCGCCAGCCCGGCACGCACATTGGCCAGATAGGCCACGCCGTCGGCGGTCAGCGTGAAGTCGTTGCGGCCGAACAGCTTCACGCCCAGGTGCGACTCGAGCTGGCGGATGCGGTGGCTGATGGCACTGGGCGTGACGCACAGCTCGTCAGCCGCCCGACTGGCATTGCGCAGGCGGGCGACCGCCTCGAAGGTCAGCAGGCACTGGATCGGCGGGATGTGTTGCAGGGCCATGGGCGGGTGTCCTCCGGGCCGACGATCACCGCAGCCCGCTGACTTCAATTGCCGTGTCTGTCGATGGGTTCGGTCAAGTAAGCGGACTCGCTTCGACCGTTCGAGTCGGTGATCCAACACTTCTTCTCGAAGAACGTTTCCATGAATGCGAAGTCATGGCGCCTTTGGAACAAGGTTCGTGTCCGGTTGAATCGTGCCTCAGGCGACTGGTCGTAGGTGCGCTTTGGTGATGGCATAGACATGGCGATTGAACTCGAAGTAGCTTGGATCGAATGCAAGACCATGGGCCTCGGCGATTGCTTTCGCAATGGCCGCCGAGCGCGAAATTCCAGAGCGGCAGTGAACTACAAGGCTTCGTACTGTCTGAGGGATCGCCTCGATGAACTGCGCGATCTGCAGCCCTTGAACTTCCTTCATCGGCGTCAAATCTTGGTTCGCGAATGGAAACGTAATTGGATCTGAATCGTGAAATGCCACTCGGAGTGTGGCGCCCCAGCCGGACTTCAGTTCCGCACGTACTTGACCAGGATCGGTGATCGAGATGATGGCGGCAGTCGGGCGCCCTTGCATGGATTCTGCTCGTCGTTGGCTCACGAACAGGACTCGTGTTAGCGCAACCTTTTTGGATTGGCGAATAGAGGTCATGGGTTGCTTTCCCAGCGAGTCAACGAACGGTAGGGCCTGCGCGAGGATACTGAACCGCGCCATCGCGCTGTGCCCCAGGCCGCGCAGTTGCGGCAGCACGAACCACACCCAGTGACTCGTCTTGCGGGGTCACGGTCATGCTCTTTCGCCTCACGGGCGGGCCAGCGCCCGCGAAGTCGAGATCGCCGCCACACCCGGCGCGAGCCAGATCGACAGCCACAGGCCGGCCAAGGCAGCGAGTGCGAGCGAACTGGTGAACGAGTGCGTGACGGTCAGCAGACCCGCCAGCCCCACGGCCGTGATGAGGGTCGTGCAGGCGACATAGGCGACCAGCAGATGCAGCCCGAGCTTGGCCAGCAGCGTTGAAAGCGGCACGTCGTCGACCGTCATGCGGCCGTGGCGGAAGGCCATCCAGCAGACGAAGACGCAGATCGCGGTTGCCGCCGCGAAGGTCCCGATCCAGAAAACCGGGGTCGCCGTGGTTCGGCCTCGAAGAAAGAGCATGAGGATGACCGAGCAGCAGAAGCTGCTGGCGGCGAACAGGATGCGCAGCGAGTGGCGTGGAGATTTCATGGTGTGCAGGCTCAGGGTGGGTGAACGCGATTCTGATGCGATCCCTCTGCGAAGGCGCGGTGTCGTCTCGCCCGATCAGACGTTCTCCGCCGTGTACAGATCGAACGGCTGCGGATACTGCTGCGCCAGCAGCGGTGCGTCGGCAGGGGCTTCGAGCGCGCGCAGCATCACCTCGACGGCGGTTTCGGCGATGCGTGCGGTGGGCGTGTCGATCACCAGGTCGATCACGCCGTCGATCAGGGCGGCGCGCTGGGTGGGCATCAGTTCGCAGCAGACCGTCACGATGTGCGGCGTGCGCAGCTGGGCCTGCTCCTCGCGCAGCGCGCGGATGATGCCGACCACGCCGCCGCCGGCCACGTAGATGCCGCGCAGGTCGGGGTGGCGCGCCAGCATCGCCAGCGTGGCCTCGAAGGCGAGCTGGTCGTCCTCGAGGTTGACCTGGGTGTCGATCAGGCGCAGCTGCGGCGCGTGTTCGCGCAGGTAGCTGCGAAAGCTGATCTCGCTGGTCTCCTGCCCCAGATAGCGGTGGCTGCCGACGAACACGCCGACCGAGCCCTCGCCACGCGCCAGCCGTGTGATCGCCCACGCCGCGGTGCGCCCGCTCTTGCGCGCGTCGGTGCCGACGTAGGCGGTGCGCTGCGGCGCGCTCAGGTCGGACAGCAGCGTCAGCACCGGCTTGCCCATCGCGTGCAGCGCTTCGATCGCGGCGGTGACGTGCGGGTGATCGACCGCCACCACCGCCAGCGCGTCGCACTCGGTGCCCAGGTTGAGCAGCGCGTCGGCGATCGAGGCGGGTTCGAGCTGGTCCATGAACTCGACCACCGCCACGCACTGCTCGGGCGTGTGGCGGGCGGCTGCCGTCGAGAAGGCCCGGCCGAACGCCTGGTAGAACGGATCGCCACGTTTTTGCAGGCAGAAACCCAGCGTGCGCACGGTGCGCTCGCCACGTTCGAGCAGGCGCGCGCGCATCAGCCGGGCGCCGTGATAGCCGATGCGCTCGGCCGCCTCGATCACGCGCAAGGCGGTGGCCTCGCGCACCGGCAGGCGGCTGTTGAGCACGCGGTCGACGGTGGCGGTGCTGACGCCGGCCGCCGCGGCCACTGCGGTGAGGGTCGGGCGGCGGCTCATCGCCGGCTCGGATCAGGGTTGACCCGCAGATCAGATGATGGAAATGCAATGAAGAAGCTCTGCATGGCTGATGACTTCTGATAGCAAATGATGTGAATTGATTGTGGCGCAGGGCGCTGATCCCTAGCATCCGCTCCCGGTGGATTCGGAAAGTTTTTTCCGACACGACTCAAGAATGAAAGTGGATGGAAGCATGACCAGCCAGACCCTGAACACACCCGCCGCCGCCTCTTTGCCCCGCCGCGACGACTACCGCCTGATCGGCGGCGCCGGTGAGCGCGCGCAGGCCGCCGGCCTCGTCAACGCCGATTGGTACAAGTGCGCCGTGCCGCGCGCCACCCTGAAGGAGCTGATGAAGCGCAGCGACGGCCCGGCCATCCGCGACACGCTGCTGTGGTTCGCGCTGCTGGTCGCCGCGGGCGCGTGGATGGCGCTGACCTGGGGCAGCGGCTGGTTCTGGCTGGCGTTTTTCGTCTACGCCACGCTCTACGCCGGCCCGGCCGATTCACGCTGGCACGAGGCCGGCCACGGCACGCCGTTCAAGACCCGCTGGATGAGCGATGCGCTGTATCAGGTGGCCAGCTTCATGGTGCTGCGCCGGCCGACCCGCTGGCGCTGGAGCCACGCCCGCCACCACACCGACACGCTCGTCACCGGCCGCGACCCCGAGATCGCGATCGGCGTGCCGACCGACCTGGCGCACACGCTGCTGCAGTTCTTCGCGCTCAAGGGCGGCCCGGTCGAATACCTGCGCGTTGTGGCCAACGCGCTGGGCCGGCTCGACGCCGAAGAGAAGACCTTCGTGCCGGAGATGGAGTGGCCCAGGATGATCCGCGAGGCGCGTTTCTGGGTGCTGATCTACGCGGCGGTGATCGGCGCGGCGGTGTACTTTGAGAGCGGGCTGCCGCTGTTCTTCATCGGCCTGCCGTCGTTCGTGGGGGCCTGGCTCTACACCTTCTTCGGCTACACCCAGCACGCCGGCCTGCCCGAGAACGTCACCGACCATCGCCTGAACTGCCGCACGGTCTACATGAACCCGGTGTTCCGTTTCCTGTACTGGAACATGAACTACCACGTCGAACACCACATGTTCCCGATGGTCCCGTACCACGCGCTGCCGCGGCTGCACGAGGTCATCAAGGGCGACTGCCCGCCGGCCTACGACGGCACGCTCGCGGCCTACCGCGAGATCGTCCCCGCCGTGCTGCGCCAGGTGCGCGAGCCCGACTGGGCGGTGCAGCGCCCGCTGCCTGCCCAGCAACCGGCCTGATTTCCAGATCCATCAACAGGAGACATCACATGCCCCAATGGACCCCCGTCTGCGCCTTCGACGACATCGACGACGAAGACGTGCGCCGCTTCGACCACGCCGGCAAGACCTTCGCGATCTACCGCTACGACGACAAGGTCTACGCCAGCGACGGCCTGTGCACCCACGAGCAGGTGCACCTGTGCGACGGCCTGGTGCAGGCGCACGTGATCGAGTGCCCCAAGCACAACGGCCGCTTCGACATCCGCGACGGCCGCCCGCTGGGCGCGCCGGTGTGCGTGGCGCTCAAGACGTATCCGGCCAAGGTCGAGGGCGGCGAGATCCTGATCGACGTCGCGTGACGTGGCGGGATCAGTTCACCCGCCGGCCGCCGCTGAAGCGGTGCTCGAAGCCGGCGCGCGGGCTCAGGTGGATGGTCTGGCCGACCGCCAGGCCGGGCTGTTCGCCGTCGGCGCGCACCGTCAGCGTGCCGACGCCACGCACGTCGGCGTAGACGATGCAGTCGGCGCCCAGGTGTTCGATGTGGTGCACGGTGGCCGGCCAGCGGCCGCTGTCGCGGCTGATGTCGAGGTGCTCGGGGCGGATGCCGTAGACCTCGCAGCCCATCTCGCGGGCCAGCGCGCCTTCGATCAGGTTCATGTTGGGCGAGCCCAGGAAGCCGGCGACGAAGGGCGTGGCCGGCTCGCGGTACAGGTCCATCGGCGAGCCGGCCTGCTCGATGTGGCCCTTGTTGAGCACGACGATCTGGTCGGCCATGGTCATCGCCTCGACCTGGTCGTGCGTCACGTAGATCATGGTCGCGCCGATCTTGCGGTGCAGGTCGGCCAGCTCGACGCGCATCTGCCCGCGCAGCGAGGCGTCGAGGTTGGAGAGCGGCTCGTCGAACAGGAACACCGACGGGTTGCGCACGATCGCGCGGCCGATCGCCACGCGCTGGCGCTGGCCGCCCGACAGCGCCTTGGGCGTGCGGTCGAGCAGGGGGCCGAGCTGCAGCACGTCGGCGGCCTTCTTGACCGCCGCGTCGATCTCGGCCTTGGGCCGGCGCGCGATGGTCAGCGGGAAGCCGATGTTTTCGGCCACCGTCATGTGCGGGTAGAGCGCGTACGACTGGAACACCATCGCGATGCCACGATCGGCCGGCTCCAGGTGGGTCACGTCGCGGCCGCCGATCAGGATCTGGCCGCCGCTGACCGACTCCAGCCCCGCGACCATGCGCAGCAGCGTCGACTTGCCGCAGCCCGACGGGCCGACCAGCACGGTGAAGGAGCCCGCGGGGATCTCCAGGTCGAGCCCCGGGATCACCGTGGTGCCGGAGGTGTACGACTTGCGGATGGCGGAGAGGCGGACGTCATGCATGGTCGCGGTCCTTGAAAGCGGAGGGCGGATGGGGTTCGGTTCGGGCGGTGGGGTGGCTCATGGGGTGAGCCATCAACCCTTGACCCCGGTGGAGGCGATCGAGGCGATGAACGCGCGCTGCAGGCTCAGGTAGAACAGCAGCACCGGCACCGTGATGACGGTCAGGTAGGCCATCATTTCGCCCCAGGCGATGTTGAGCTGGAAGAAGTACTGCAGGCCGACCATGATCGGGCGGTAGTCCTCCGACTGGGCCGACATCACCGGCCACAGGTACTGGTTGTACATGGCGAGGAATTTCAGGATCGCGGCGGTCGCGAACACCGGGCCGGCCAGCGGCACGATCACGCGGCGGTAGATCTGGAAGTAGCTCGCGCCGTCGACGCGGGCGGCCTCGACCAGATCACGCGGCAGGTCGCGGAAGTACTGGACGAACAGGTAGATCGTCAGCGCGTCCGACACGAACGGGATGATCTGCACGTGGTACGAGTTGAGCCAGCCGATCGTGAGGCCGTCCGCGCCGATCCACGGCAGGTTGTTGACCACCAGCAGCAGCGGGATGGCGATCGACTCGAAGGGCACGATGAAGGTGGCCAGCACCACCGCCATCAGCAGGTTGCGGCCCGGGAACTCCAGGAACACGAAGGCAAACGCCGCCATCGAGCAGATCGCCAGCGACAGCACCATCGTGATCGCCGTGACCATCACCGAGTTGACGATGAAGTGGCCGATCGGCACGCGCTGGAAGGCCGCGCGGTAGTTGTCGAGCGAGATGTCGCCCACCGGCAGGAAGGCGCGCAGCGAGCTGGCGTCCTGCAGCAGCTGCAGGTCGGGCTTGAGCGACGACACGATCATGAAGACGATCGGGAAGATGAAGATCAGCGCGATCCAGCTCAGCAGCACGTAGTGCAGCGCGCGGCGTGCCAGCGTGGGCATCATGGGGTGGCTCATGGGATGAGGCTCCTGGGTTGATTCGGCGCGGTCAGTGGCTCTTGTCGACCTGGCGTTCCCGCGTCAGCCAGCGTTGGCCCAGCGAGATCGCCAGCACGAACAGGAACAGGAAGACGCTGATCGCGGAGCCGCCGGCGATGTCCTGCTTGCCGTAGCCGCGCTGCACCGCCTGGAAGACCAGCGACTGGGTCGAGTCGAGCGGGCCGCCGCGCGTCATCACGTCGATCTGCGGGTAGAGCGTGAAGGCCTGCATCGTGATGACGACCATCACCAGGATCGCGGTGTTGCGCAGGCCCGGCCAGGTGACGTAGCGGAAGACCTGCCACTTCGACGCGCCTTCGAGCGCGGCGGCCTCGTACAGCGAGGCGGGAATCGTCTGCAGCCCCGACAGCCAGACGATCATGTGGAAGCCCACGCCCTGCCAGACCGACATCGCCATGATGGCCCACAGTGCGGTGCCGGGCTGGCCCAGCCAGTCGACCGGCTGGAAGGCGCCGAAGGTCAGCTGCTGCAGCAGCGAGTTCAGCAGGCCGTTGTCGCCGGCATAGATGAAGCGCCACAGGAAGGCGACCACCACCATCGAGATCACCACCGGCATGAAGTAGATGGTGCGAAAGACGTTGATGCCGCGCAGCGGCTGGTTGATCAGCATCGCCAGCAGCAGCGCCAGCAGGGCCTGCACCGGCGCCACCACCACCACGAACAGCACCGTGTTGACCAGCGCCTTCATGAAGATCACGTCGCTGGCCAGCACGTAGAGGCGGCTGTCGCCGGTCCAGTCGAGGTGGAACCACTCGCGCTTGCGGTCCAGGTGCGGGTAGTCGGGGTTGTCGCGGGTGAACTGGCGCAGGCCCGGATAGGTGGGGCTGCCATCGGCCTCGCGGGCGATGGCGCCTTGTGCGTCCTTCTCGGGTTCGAGCACCAGCACGCCCAGGCCGAGCATCTGGCGGTAGTTCTCCAGGCCGACGAACTGGGTCGGATTGGGCGACACCAGCCGCTGGTTGGTGAACGACATCGTGAACGCGAGCACGAAGGGCACGATCAGGAACAGGCCCATCAGCAGCATGGCCGGCGAGACCATGAGCAGGCCCGCACGGCGCGCGCTGGCCGCGCCGGGTGCACGCGTCGTCGTGGGAATGGTCGGGGTCTGGGTCATGGTCTTCGCCTGGTTGCTGCGGGCTGGATCAGCGGTAGTTGCCGTTCTTCTTCAGGTCGGCGTCGATCGCGTCGGCGGCGTTGTCGAGTGCATCGGCGACCTTGCCGCCGTTGGCGATGTCGGCCAGCGCCTTCTCGAACTCGCCCGACGCGCCGGCATAACCCGGCGTCGACGCGCGCAGCGTGGCCTGCTTGGCCGACAGCGCGAAGAACACCTCCAGCGGGCCGCCCTTCTTGTAGTTCTGCGTCAGCGCCGCGGCCGCCGGGGTCGACGGGATCAGGCCGATACCGTCGGAGAAGGCCGCCAGGTACTTGTCCTTGAGCGCAAAGGCGATGAAGGCGTTCGCGCCCTTGGCGTTCTTGCTGGTGGCCGAGACGCCGAACTGCCACGACGCGGCGCCGATCTTCGGGCCCTTGCCGAAGTCGGGCGCCGGCAGGAAGACCAGGTCGTCGCCGAACTTCTTCAGCGCCGGCAGCGCGGCCCAGTTGCCGTTCCACTGCAGCGCGTACTTGCCGTCGAGGAAGCCGGTCTCGCGGTCGGCGCCGCTCTGCGAGGTGCCCGGGGTCAGCTTGCGCGTGAACAGGCTCTGCCACCAGGTGCCGAACTCGACGCCGGCACGGCCGTTGAGCGTGCCGTTGGCCTTGGGCGCAGCCGCGTTCAGCAGGTCACCGCCGTGGCTCTGCAGGAAGGGGCCGAAGGCGTACGAGTACCACTCGCCCTTCCAGGCCAGGCCCAGGTCGATCGGGTACTGGAACTTGCCGCTCTTTTGCAGCGTCACGAGTGCGGCGTCGAACTCGGCCTTGGTCCAGGGCTTGTCGAGCGTCGGGATGCGGATGTTGTGGGCCTGCAGCACCGACTTGCGGGCAAACATCGCACAGGCCGCGTCCCACAGGCCGACCGAGTAGACCTTGCCGTTGTAGGTGCCGATCGTGCCGGGCAGGAACTTGTCGGTCGCGCCGGCCGGCAGGGCCAGCGGCTGCAGGTACTTCGACCAGGCCCAGTTGGGCATCACCGGGCCGTCGACGTCGAGGATGTCAGGCAGCTTGCCGGCCACCGCGGCGGCCACCACCGAGGTGTTGTAGGCCTCCTGTGGGAACTGCTGCAGCTCGACCTTCCACTCCTTCTGGCTCTTGTTGAAGTCGCTGATGATCCCCGTCATCAGCTCCTTCTCCTTCGGGTTGCCGGCACCGTGATACCACATCGACAGCGAGGTCTGGGCTTGGGCGGCGCTGGCACCGAGGGCAGCCAGGCCCAGGACGACGAGGCTGCGGCGAAGGGGGGACGAGACGGTCATGGCGGACTCCGTGATCGGGATGTGGTCGGGTGGTTTGGCTCGCAAATGACAATGTTGTCATGGCGGACTGAAATGTAGATCCCGCAGCTTTTGTCCAGAAATCCGTGGAAACCCTCGGTGGGGTCGGTCCGTCGTTTCGGCCGTTCTTCTCGTGTTAATGAGGGCCTGATTCGCATGGCCTCACTGCGTCAGCCGGAAAACGGCTCGATGCTTGACAGGCCAGGATCGATCTCCGAGGATTGCAATGTCCAACGTTGTCATTTGTCCGGATTCCCTCCTTTCCCAGAACCCCATGGCCACCATCTTCGACGTCGCGCAGCTCGCGGGGGTCTCGATCAAGACCGTCTCGCGGGTCGTCAATCGCGAGCCACGCATCAGCCCGGAGACCTTCGAGAAGGTCAGCCGCGCGATCGAGATGCTGGGCTACGAGCCGCACCGCGGCGCGCGCCTGATGCGCTCGGGCAAGTCGGGGCTGATCGGCTTCATCACCGGCCTGTTCAGCGACATCGAGATCGCCCAGACCCGCGCCGGCCTGTCGGACCTGAGCATCCTGCGCGGCGCCCAGCAGGCCTGCCGCGCCGCCGGCAAGACGCTGCTGGCCGCCGACATGGGCACCGGCCGTAGCCGCGACGCCGACGCGGTGGCCAAGCTGCTCAAGACCTTCGCCTCGCATCGCGTCGAGGGCGTCATCTACGCCGCGCCCTATCACCAGCAGGTCTTGCTGCCGCCGCTGAAGGACACGCCGCTGCTGCTGGTCAACTGCTTCGACCTGGACCACACCCCGGCGGTCGTGCCCGACGACGGCCTCGGCCAGGCCCGCGTGGTCGATCACCTGGTGGCCCAGGGCCATCGGCGCATCGGCTATGTCGGCGTCGACGAGAACATGGTGGCGGGGCGGCTGCGCAAGGCGGCGTTCCTGGACGCCTGCGCGCGGCACGGGCTCGACCCGGCGCATTGCCCGGCGCTGATCGGCTCGACGCTGCAGACCCCGGACCCGTTCACGCCGCTGCGCCCGGCGCTGCAGCAGATCGTCGGCCGCACGCCGCGTCCCACCGCGCTGTGCCTGGGCAACGACGTGATGGCGCTGGAGGCGATCCGCGAGCTGGAGACGCTGGGCCTGCGCGTGCCGCAGGACATCGCCGTGATCGGCTACGACAACGACGAGGTGATCTGCGAGGTCACCCGCCCGCGCCTGAGCACCGTCGTGCTGCCCTATTTCGAGATGGGCCAGATCGCGGTGCAGCGCCTGCTGGAACGCATCGCCGGCGAGCCCGCGCCGGCCGAAGCCTGGCAGCGCGTCGCCGGCGAAGTGATCGCGCGCGACTCGGTGTCGGCGCTCGCCCCCGTATCCACAGCGGACACGCCCGCCGCGTCCACGTCAACCCCCACACCTGCCGCCTCATTGCCATGACCCAGCCCGACCACCGCCCCCCCTGTTCCCACCGCCCGCAATACCACTTCACCGCGCCGCAGAACTGGATCAACGACCCCAACGGCGTGTGCTTCCACGCCGGCCGTTACCACCTCTACTACCAGTACAACCCGAACGCCAGCAAGTGGGGCGACATCCACTGGGGCCACGCCAGCAGCGCCGACCTGGTCACCTGGCGCGACGAGCCGCTGGCGCTGGCGCCGTCGGCCGGGCCCGACGCGGGCGGCTGCTTCTCCGGCAGCTTTGCGGTCGTCGACGGGCTGCCCACCGTCTACTACACCGGCTACACCACCGAGCGCCAGGTGCAGTGCGTGGCCACCAGCGCCGACCTGATCCACTGGACCAAGCACCCCGAGCGCACGCTGGTGCAGCCGCCGGCCGGTGTCGAAGGCCATGATTTCCGCGACCCCTACGTCTTCCGGCACGACGGCCACTGGTACATGGCGCTGGGCGCGTCGCTCGACCATGAGCGCGGCCAGTGCCTGCTCTACCGCAGCGCCGACGGCATCCATTGGGAAGACCGCGGCGTGCTCTACGCTGCCGAGGACAGCCGCCTGGGCGTGATGTGGGAGTGCCCGAACTTCTTCCCGCTCGGCAGTCCTGGCCAAGAGAAGTGGGTGCTGACTGTGTCGCTGTGGCTGGGCCTGGGCGTCCATGCGTTTGTCGGCCGCTTCGAGAACGAACGCTTCGTGCCCGAATGGAGCGGCCCGCTCGACGTCGATGCCGGTGCCTTCGCGCACCTGACCACCCGCGTGCCCGACGGCCGCACCCTGCAATGGGCCTGGGCCAACGAGCAGCGCGAGCAGCCGCTGATCGACGCCGATGGCTGGGCCGGCGCGATGACCGTGCCGCGCCAGCTGGGCCTGGACGCGCAAGGCGGCCTGACCCAGGCGCCGGTGGCCGAGGTGGCGTTGCTGCGCCAGGCCGAAGTGGCGTTGCAGCCGGTGGCTGACGCGGCGCCCGCTCAGCGCTGGCGCTTTGCCGGCCGCCACCTCGACATCGAGGCGCGCTTTGCGGCCCCCGGCCGCTACAAGGTCGGTCTCACGCTGCTGGCCAACCCGGCCGGCAGCGAAGTCACCCGCGTGGTCTATTGGCCCGAAGCGCGGCGCCTGAGCATCGAGCGCGGGCGCAGTTCGCTGGAACACGGCGTCAAGCGCCAGGACGTTCATGCCCACCTGCTGCTGCAGCCGGGCGAGGACCTGACGCTGCGCGTGCTGCTCGACGGCAGCATGCTGGAGGTGTTCGCCAACGACCGCGTCTGCCTGACCACCCGCGTCTACCCCACGGACCCGGCCAGCGAGCTCGGCGAGGTCTACAGCGAAGGCCCGGATGCGGTCGACTGCCGCGTCTGGGCGATGGGCTCGATGTGGCCCGAGGGTCTGGTGCGCCCGCCGTTGGTCAAGCAGCCGGTGGCTTGATGCCCGGTGACCAGGCTGGCGCCGCCAGGACGCGCTGCCAGTCCTGCAGATCCTGCGGCCCGTCTGGCGCCACGCTCAGGCGGCAGCCGTCCCACTGCAGGCCGCTGTGCAGGTCGAGCGCTTCGCCCGTGATCGGATGCGCGATCTGCAGGCGCCACGCGTGCAGCCACAGCCGCTGCAGGCCCAGGCGCTCGGCCCACCAGCGGTTGAGCGGGCCTTTGCCGTGCGTGGCGTCGCCCAGGATCGGGTGGGCGATGTGTTTCAGGTGGCGGCGGATCTGGTGGCGCCGGCCGGTGGTGGGCCTGGCTTCGACCAGGCTGGCGCGGGTGGTGGTGAAGCCAGGGTCGGCGGCCTCGGGCCAGTCCAGCGCCGCCAAGCGGCGCAAGCGGGTGTGGGCGGATTGCGCCGGGCTGTCGGGCGGCGTGTCGTCGGGGCGCAGCGGATGGTCGACTTCAACTTCTGCCGGCATCCAGCCGCGCACCAGCGCCAGGTAGCGTTTCTTCACCTCGTGGCGGGCGAAGGACATCGCCAAGCCGCGCGCGGCTTCGGGGTGCAGCGCCAGCAGCAGCACGCCGCAAGTGCCCTTGTCCAACCGGTGCGCGGGGTAGACGTGCTGGCCGCCCAGCTGATCGCGCAGGGTCTGGACGATGAACCGGGTTTCGCCTGCGTCCAAGCCCGTGCGGTGCACCAGCCAGCGGGCGGGTTTGTGGATGGCGATCAGGTGTTCATCACGCCAGAGAACGGGCAGCTCGGTCATGGGCGGCAGTGTGGCAGCGGCTCAGGCCACGGCCTGCCGTGCCGCCCGGCAGCAGGCCTCGAACGGCTCGCGGGGCAGGGGCCGGCTGAACAGGTAGCCCTGGTAGGCGTCGCAGCCGATCTGCGCCAGCAGCTCGCGCTGCGCGGCCAGTTCCACGCCTTCGGCGATGACGGTCAGTCCCAGGCTGTCGGCCAGGGCCACGACCATCCGGCCGATCGCCAGGTCGTTCGGGTCGGTGAGGATGTCGCGGACAAAGCTCTGGTCGATCTTGAGCTGGTCCAGCGGCAGGCGTTTGAGGTGTGCCAACGATGAATAGCCGGTGCCGAAATCGTCGAGCGAAAACCCGACGCCACGCGATTTCAGGGCCGACATCTTGGCGACGATGTCCTCGACGTCCTCCACCAGCAGGCTTTCGGTCAGTTCCAGCTTGAGCAGGTGCGGATCGGCACCGGTGCGCTCGAGGATGCTCATCACCTCGGCCACGAAATGGGGCTGCCGGAACTGCCTGGCGCTGACGTTGACCGACACCGACAGGTGCTTCATGTCGTCCTGTGCGGACCAGTCCGCCAGCGTCTTGCAGGCCGTTTCCAGCACCCAGTGGCCCAGGGCCGTGATCAGGTTGGTGTCTTCGGCCAGCGGGATGAATTCGGCCGGCGGCACCAGGCCGCGCAGCGGATGCGGCCAGCGCAGCAGCACCTCCGCGCCGGTGATGCGGCCCGAGCCGACCACCTGCGGCTGGTAGTGCAGCAGGAAGTGCGACAGCCGCATCGACTCGCGCATGTCCTCCTCCAGCGCCGCCCGCTGCACCAGCATGGCCTGCATGTCGGCGTCGAAGAAACGCAGCGTGTTGCGGCCGGCGGTCTTGGCCTGGTACATCGCCATGTCGGCCTCCTTGAGCAGGTCGTCGACGCTGTCGCGGTCGTCGGCGAACAAGGTGATGCCGATGCTGGGCGTGCTGTGGCGCACATGGCCGTCGAGCGGGTAGGGTTGGTTGAGTGCGTCGAGGATCTTCTCGCCCACCCCTTCGGCCTGGGTGGCGCACTCGTCGAGGCGGGCGCCGAGGTCCTGCACGATGACGACGAACTCGTCGCCGCCGAGCCGGGCCACGGTGTCGCTCTCGCGCACGCAATGCGTCAGGCGCTGGCCCACCAGCTTGAGCAGCTGGTCGCCGCGCGCGTGCCCGAGGGTGTCGTTGAGGCTCTTGAAATTGTCGAGATCGATGAAGATCAGCGCCCCGTGCATGCCGCTGCGGGCGCTGGCCGCCAGGGCTTGGGCGAGGCGGTCGCGCAGCAGGCGGCGATTGGGCAGCTGGGTCAGCGGGTCATAGAAGGCCAGCCGGTTGACTTCGTCTTCGACCGCCTTGCGCGCCGAGATGTCCTCGATGACCCAGATGCAGCCGGCCTGGGGCTGGGCCGGATCGAGCTGGCGGACGCGCAGATGGGCCCAGAACTGCGAGCCGTCACGGCGGTGCAGCATCAGCTCTTCCTCATGGCGACCGTCGCCGGTGGCGATGGCCGCCATCGCTCGCGCAGACGCGATGCCGGCGCGGGCATCTTCCGGATAGATCGCCAGGATCGGCAGGCCCGACATGAAGCCGGGCGGGTGGCCGAACGAGCGCTCGGCCTGGCGGCTGGCCAGCTGGATCAGCCCGCCGCGCTCGAAGATGACGCCCAGTTCGATGTTCGTCAGGATCGCCCGCTGCTCGGCGAAAGACGTCTTCAGGTCGGCGCGCATCTTGTCCATCTGCAGCGCCAGACGGCCGATTTCATCGGGCCGGCTCCAGTCGAGCGGGTGCTCGAAGTCGCCACCGGCGACCCGGCTGGAAAAGGCGCTCAGGCTGGTCAGCGGCTTGAGCACCCACAGGTGCAGGGCCGCCAGCATCAGGCCCAGCGACAACAGCAGCTGCCCCAGCAGGATGAAGGCGTAGACCTGCCGATCGTTCTTGAACTGCTGTTGTGCCAGGCTGTCGTCGAACTCGATCTCGACACTGCCCGCGACCTCGGTCTTGTCGATCACCTGGCCGCTCAGTCGCATGTCCTGGCGCTGCACCACCGACCGGCCCCGCCGGCGCTCGGGCTGCTCCACGCTGACCAGTGGCGCCGAGGCCGGATCGCGAACCGTGATGCGCACCACCTGCGGGTCCAGCATGGCCGCTTCGGTGATGCGGGTCATGCCCTGGATGTCGTAGTTCCAGGCCGGCACCACCAGGCTGCTGCCGAGCAGGACGGCCGTGTTCTCGAGCTTGTCGACCAGTTCCTGGTCGATCTGCTTCTGACGCAGCTCGGTCAATGCCGTGACCCCGACCAGCGCCGGCACCAGCAGGCCGGCCGCCATCGTGAGGAGCAGGCCGCTGCTCAGGCGACGCAGGCTGCTGCGTTCGTGCAGCCTGCCGGCGGCCCGGCGCAGTGCAGACGCGATGTGCCGCAGCGGCTTCGACTTCAGCAGCGAACGCACATCAGCTTCTTGATCTCCGGGCGCCGGAAATTGGCCCGCGTCACCAGGGTCGTGCCGGTGTGGATGACGCTTTCCTTGATCGGCCGGTTGCGCAGCGCGGCCACCACGGCCTTGATGGCCAGATAGCCCATGCGGTCGGGATCCTGGACGATCAGGCCGTCGATTTCCTTCTTTTCGAGCCCCTCCAGCAGGAAGGGCGTGGAGTCGAAGCCGATGAAGCGCTTGCGCCCGGCCAGGCCCGCTTCGCGCAGGGCTCGCAACATGCCGTCGGTGGCCGATTCGTTGACGGCGAAGATGGCGTCGAAGTCGGCCGACTTCGCCAGCAGCGCGCTGGCGCTGTGGCGCGCCTTGCCCGCGGAGCCGCCGCCGTACACGTCGGCCACGATCGAGATGGCGGGGGCGTTGGCCGACAGGTAGTCGATGAAACCGCGGGCCCGGTCATCGGTGGACGCGCTGCCCGCCACGGTGCGCAGCAGCACGACACGGCCGCGCTGCCCCATCAGCTCGGCCAGCTGTCGCGCCGCCAGCTGGCCGCTGGCGTGGTTGTCGGTCGTGACGAATTGGAGGTGGCCGCTGCCGTCCAGCGCCGAATCGACCACCACGACCTTGATGCCCATCCGGACCGCCTGCTCGACCGGGCCGACCAGCCGGCTGCGGTCGGTCGGCGTGATGACGATGGCGTCCACACCCGCTCGCGTGTAGTACTGCAGGATCCGGATCTGCGAATCGGTGTCGTCGTTGTAGGCCGGGCCCCGCCAGGTCAGGTCGATCTGGCCCTCCTCCTGCATGGCGCGCTCCACGCCATTGCGCATCAGGTCCCAGAACATCTGGTCGCTGGACTTGGGAATGAACACGATGTTGAGCTTGTTGTCGGCCGGCCAGGCCGATCCGCTGGACAACAGCACCCAGCAGGCAAACAGGAACGTGAGGTACTTTTTCATGGGCGTGCCGGTGGGGCGATCGGCAATTCTTGGGCTCGTCTGCGGGGCTGTCAATCGATGGCATGCCTGCCGCAGATCAAGATCAACCGGTCATTCAACCCTGACAGTCGTCCACATGACTTCGCAACCCGAGCTCGGCAGATCCGTTCCACCCGCCTGGGATCCGGCGCCGCACCTGCAGCCCTCGCACGAGGTCGCGGCCCGTCTGCAGGTCGACCCCGACCAGGGCCTGGCCGCCGACGAGGTGCCGCCGCGCCGCGCCCGCCACGGCAGCAACGCGCTGGCCGCGGCCGCGCCGCGCAGCGTGGCCTCGCGGCTGATCGCGCCGTTCAAGGATTTCATGATCCTGGTGCTGCTGGCCGCGGCGCTGCTGTCGGGTCTGATCGGCGAGGTGGCCGACACGGTGGCGATCCTGGTGATCGTGCTGCTCAACGCGGCGCTGTCGATCAGCCAGGAGTGGCAGGCCGACCGCGCGCTGGCCGCCCTGCAGCGCCTGGCCGCGCCGCGTGCGCAGGTGCGACGCGACGGTCAGGACCAGGCCATCGACAGCCACGAACTGGTGCCCGGCGACGTGGTGCACCTCGAAGCCGGCAACCTGGTGCCGGCCGACCTGCGGCTGCACGCGGTGGCGCAGCTGCGCATCGACGAGTCGGCGCTGACCGGCGAATCGCTCACCGTCGACAAACACAGCGCACCGCTGCCGGCGGCCGAACACGCGCTCGGCGACCTGCGCAACATCGCCTTCAAGGGCACGCTCGTCACGCACGGCCGTGCCACCGGCCTGGTGGTGGCCACCGGCGCAGCCACCGAGATCGGCCGCATCGCCGCCATGCTCGACGCCAGCGGCGACCGCACCACGCCGCTGCAGCGCCGGCTGGCGGCGTTCGGCCAGCGGCTGTCGGTGGTGGTGCTGGTGATCTGCGCGGTGGTGTTCGGCGTCGGCCTGCTGCGTGGCGAGGAGCTGCTGCTGATGGCGCTCACATCCATCAGCCTGGCGGTGGCGGCGATCCCCGAGGCGCTACCGGCGGTGGCCACCGTGCTGCTGGCGCTGGGCGCGCGCAAGCTGGTGCTGGTCAAGGCGCTGGTGCGGCGGCTGCCGGCGGTGGAGTCGCTCGGTTCGGTCACGACGATCTGCTCCGACAAGACCGGCACGCTGACGCTCAACCGCATGACCGTGAGCACGCACCAGGCCGCCAACGACGGTGCCGCGGCGCTGCTGTGGCGCGCCGGCCTGTTGTGCAACGACGCCGCACCCTCGCCGCAAGGCTGGCGCGGCGACCCGACCGAAACGGCGGTGGCCGAGCGCGCCGAATCGGCCGGGCTCGACGCGGTGGCCGAACGCGCCGCCTGGCCGCGCCGCCACGAGTGGCCGTTCGATGCCGACCGCAAGCGCATGAGCACGCTGCACGTGGCGCCCGATGGCTGGGTCGCCTGCGTCAAGGGCGCGCCCGAGTCGGTGCTGCCGCGCTGCACCTCGGCGTGGGGCGCCGATGGCGCGCAGCCGATCGACATCGCGGCCTGGCAGGCCACCGTGCAGGGGCTGGCCGCACAAGGCCTGCGGGTGCTGGCGCTGGCGCAGCGCGAGGGCTCGATCGACCGCCTCGACGCGATGCGGGCGCTCGACGCCGATCAGGCCGAGCGCGAGCTGGTGTTCCTCGGCCTGGTCGGCCTGATCGACCCGCCACGGCCCGAAGCCCGCGACGCCGTGGCCGAGTGCCACAGCGCGGGCGTGCGTGTCGTGATGATCACCGGCGACCACCCGCAGACGGCGCTGGCGATCGCCAGCCAGCTCGGGATCGTCGACGCGGTCGAGGCCGACGAGGCGGCCGATGCCGGCACGACGGGCGCCGCCCGCCAGGTCATCAGCGGCCCCGAGCTGGCCCGCCTCGACGACCACGCACTGGCCGCCATGGTGAGCGACGTGCGCGTCTACGCCCGCATGGATCCGGCGCAGAAGATCCGCATCGTGCAGGCGCTGCAGTCGCGCGGCGAGCTGGTGGCGATGACCGGCGACGGCGTCAACGACGCGCCGGCGCTCAAGGCCGCCGACATCGGCGTGGCGATGGGCCAGGGCGGCACCGACGTGGCGCGCGAGGCCGCCGGGCTGGTGCTGCTGGACGACAACTTCGCCACCATCGTGGCCGCGGTGCGCGAGGGGCGGCGCATCTTCGACAACATCCGCAAGTTCATCCGCTACGCCATGACCGGCAACTCGGCCGAGATCTGGGTGCTGTTCCTGGCGCCGCTGGTCGGGCTGCCGATCCCGCTGCTGCCGATCCACATCCTGTGGATCAACCTCGTCACCGACGGCCTGCCGGGCCTGGCGCTGGCGGCCGAACCCGGCGAGCGCGGCCTGATGCGCCGCCCGCCGCGCCCGCCCACCGAGAGCGTGTTCGCGCACGGCCTGTGGCAGCACGCGCTGCTGGTGGGCATCCTGATCGCCGGACTGTGCCTGGGCGTGCAGGCCTGGGCGCTCGAAACCGGCCACGCCCACTGGCAGACGATGGTGTTCACGGTGCTGACGCTGGCGCAGATGGCACACCTGATGGCGATCCGCTCCGAGGGGCAGTCGATCATCTCGCTGGGCCTGCGCAGCAACCGGCCGCTGCTGGGCGCGGTGGCGCTGACATTCGCGCTGCAGATGGCGGTGATCTACGTGCCGGTGCTGCAGCCGATCTTCCGCACCGAGGCTCTCAGCGGCGCCGAACTGGCGCTGTGCCTGGCCTGCGCGGCGCTGGTGACGGCCGCGGTCGAGGCCGAAAAGGCCTGGCGGCGCCGGGCCTGATCGGCGCGTCAGCTCGAAGTCAGCCAGAATCCGCGCCGGGCGGATGCATCAACCGGATGCATCCGTCACGCCAACTTTCAACTCCAAAGCGGAAATTTCACCATGCTCGACTGGCTTGCCGACCCCAACGCCTGGGTTGCCCTCGCGACCCTGACTGCGCTCGAGATCGTCCTGGGCATCGACAACATCATCTTCATCTCGATCCTGGTGGGCCGCCTGCCCGAACACCAGCGTGACCGCGCACGCCGCCTCGGCCTGACGCTGGCGATGGGCTCGCGCATCGCCTTGCTGATGTCGCTGGCGTGGATCATGCGCTTGACCGAACCGGTGCTGACGCTGTTCGGCCAGGCCATTTCCGGGCGCGACATCATCCTGATCGGCGGCGGCCTGTTCCTGCTCTGGAAGAGCGTGCACGAGATCCACGGCTCGCTCGAGGGCGAGGAAGAAGCCGCCCAGACCGGCGGCCCGGCCGCGAGCTTCATGGGCGTGCTGGCGCAGATCGCGGTGATCGACATCGTGTTCTCGCTCGACTCGGTGATCACCGCCGTCGGCCTGGCCGATCAGGTCAGCGTGATGGTGCTGGCGATCCTGATCTCGGTGGGCGTGATGATGTTCGCCGCCAAGTCGATCGGCGATTTCGTCGACCGCCACCCGACCATCAAGATGCTGGCGCTGTCGTTCCTGGTGCTGGTGGGCGTGACGCTGGTCGCCGAAGGTTTCGGCGTGCACTTCCCCAAGGGCTACATCTACTTCGCGATGGCGTTCTCGCTGGGCGTGGAGGTGATCAACATCCAGATGCGCAAGCGCACCGCCACGCCGCCGGTCAAGCTGCACAAAGAGCTGCCCTGACCGGGTGGGCCCAGGTCTGGCGCAACCACGCGGCACATGCCAGGTTGTTGTGCCAGATCGAATAGCGGCCGCCGCCGCCGTAGTCGGCAAACGGGATGAACTCGCAGCTGATCTGCTGCGGCGCCGATTCGGGATGCGCGCGCATCCAGGCCAGCAGGTCGGTGACGGCCTGCTTCCACGGCGCCAGGGCTTGTTCGTGCCACTCGGCGTGGAACGTGCCCGGCGGCGGCTGGATCAGCGGGTACTGGATGGCGCGGCCGGCCAGGCCGCGGCGGCGGTTCATCGCCGCGTTGTGCGGCACGCCCGGCGCCACGCTGCGCGCGTGCGCATGCGCCACCCAGCCTTCGCGCAGCCACATCGAATAAAGCGTGTCCGGCTGGCCCGGCGCGAGCAGGGCACGGCCACCGTCGGCCACGTCGCTCATCCGGCTCAGCGCCAGTTCTTCGGCGTGGCCGATCTTGAAGATCAGGTGCGAGTGATCGAGCGTCAGGCGCAGCTTGACGTTCGAGCGCGCCAGCAGCTCGGCCACACGCTCGACGCGGCGGAAGTCCTCGCTCCACATGTCCACGTGCACCTCGAGCGTCGGCAGGCAGCCGACCGGCTCGCCGTGTTCGAGCGCGTCGAGGTAGAAATCCGCCACCTGCTGATCGCTCAAGGGGCGGCCGTTCGAGTGGCGCGCGTAGAGCTGCATGTTGAACAGACGCGCGCCGAGCCTGCCGCCGGTGGCCAGGCCCCAGCGCATGCGGGCCTCGTCCTGCCCGGCGCAGAAGATGCCGCCGAACACGCCGATCGGCACGCCGTAGTGCTCGACCCAATCGAAGTAGGGCGCGAAATCCTCGCCCGGATCGATGTTCTTCTCGATGTAGTCGAACGCTGCGCTCTGGCGCACCCACGCGAAGCGCGTGCCGGCATTGGGCGTGCGGATGCCGTCGTGGATCAGCACGCCGTCGAGGTTGATGCCGACCCGCAGGCTCACTTGAAGATCACCGTCTTGTGGCCGTTGAGCAGCACGCGGCGCTCGCTGTGCCACTTGACGGCGCGCGCCAGCACCTGGCTCTCGGTGTCGCGGCCGATGCTGGTCAGGTCGTCGACCGTCAGGCTGTGGTCGGCACGGGCCACGTCCTGCTCGATGATCGGGCCTTCGTCGAGATCGGCGGTCACGTAATGGGCGGTCGCGCCGATCAGCTTCACGCCGCGGTCGTGCGCCTGGTAGTACGGCTTGGCGCCCTTGAAGCTGGGCAGAAAGCTGTGGTGGATGTTGATCGCGCGGCCGTTGAGCGCGCGGCACATCGGGTCGCTCAGCACCTGCATGTAGCGCGCCAGGATCACCAGCTCGGCGCCCTCGGCGCGGATCACTTCGAGCTGCTTCGCCTCGGCTTCCTGCTTGGTTGCCGCCGTCACCGGGATGTGGTGGAACGGGATGTTGTAGCTCGCCGCCAGCTGATAGAAGTCGCGGTGGTTCGAGACGATCGCCTTGATGTCGATCGGCAGCAGCCCGCTCTTGAAGCGGAACAGCAGGTCGTTGATGCAGTGGCCGTGCTGGCTGACCATGATCACGGTGGCCATGCGCTGCGCGCCGGCGTGCAGCTCGAAGCTCATGGTCCAGACGGCGGCCAGCTCCTGCAGCGCGTGCTCCAGGTCGGCGCGCGGCGTCTTGGCGCAGGCGAACTGCACGCGCATGAAGAACAGGCCGGTCTGCTCGTCGTTGTATTGCGCCGCTTCGAGGATGTTGCCGCCGTGCATGAACAGCAGGCCGGCCACGCCGTGCACGATGCCGGGCTGGTCGGGGCAGGAGAGGGTGAGGATGTAGGTCGGTGTCATGACGCGGTGGATCTGTGGGCGGACATCGGATGAATCGGTGGCGCTCAGCGCGCCAGGGCGGCTTCGAACTTCGCCAACTCGTCGGCCGTGATGCCGACCTGGTGCTGCTGCGCCGGGTAGGCGCCGCCCGCCACGTCGGCCTCGTATTCCTTGAACGCGGCCACGCGTTCGGCCTGCAGGCGGTCGTATTCGGCCGCGAAGTTGCGGTAGGTCTTGGCGTGGCGCGGCACGTGGCCGCGGTTGAAGCCCAGCACGTCGCTCGCGAACAGGTACTGCGCATCGCAGCCCGCGCCCGCGCCCATCGAGATCATCACGAGGCTGGTGCGCTGCGAGATCAGCGTCGCCACCTCGGCCGGCACCACCTCGATCTCGGCGGCAAACGCGCCGGCTTCTTCGAGCGCCTTGACCTGGCGCCACACCAGCAGCGCGGTGTCAAGCGTCTTGCCCACCGCCTTGAAGCCGCCGGTCCAGGTGGCTTGCGACGGGATCAGCCCGCTGTGGCCGCACACCGGGATGCCCTCGTCGCGCAGCCGGCGCACGATGCCCATGCTGGCGGCGCAATAGACCGCGTCGCCGCCGGCCTTCATCGCGGTGAAGGCGGCGCGCAGGTATTCCTCGGCGGTGACGAAGTCGCCGTATTCGAGGCCGGGGATCGCGAACACCGTCGGCGCCGCCTCGCGGAACGCCGGGCCGAGCAGCGCCGGCGGCACCGAGATCAGGTCGATGCCGGCCTGCTCGGCGGCCGCGGCTTCGTCGAGCGTCTCGACGCGCAGCATCGAGAGCTGGCGCTGGCCCTTGAGGGCGCGCAGGTCGGCGATGGTCGGGCGCCTGGATTTTTTCATCGTGTCTCCGTGGGGTTCTTCTGGGTGTCGGGGTGGGCGGGGCGGTGCTCAGGCCGCCGTCGACAGCAGCGCCTTGAGCTTGACGCCCGGGTCGGCCAGTTGCGCTGCCGTGGGCCGCGCGCCGCGTTCGACCAGCGTGCGGGCGAGCTTGAGTTCCTTGGCCACCACGCGGGTCGGGCCGCAGCCGCTGGCGCCGACCAGGCGGCCGTCGGCGTCGAGGTAGAAATGCAGTTCGCCGGCTTCGGAGCCCTCGCCCAAGGTGCGCACCACGCTGCTCGCGGCCAGCGCCGGCTCGCCGCTGACCTGCAGTTGCCAGTCGTACTGGTCCGACCAGAACCACGGCGTGACCGTGTAGGCCTCGTGGCCGCCGAGCATGTTGACGGCGGCGGTGCGGGCCTGGGTCTCGGCGTTGTGCCAGGTTTCCTGGCGGATCAGCTGACCCGAGAACGCGCTCGGGAACTCGGCCACGTCGCCGGCGGCGTAGACGCCCGCGGCGCTGGTGGCGAGTTGTGCGTTGACGACGATGCCGCGCTCGACCGCCAGGCCGGCGGCCCGCGCCAGCTCGGTCGCCGGCGTGATGCCGATGCCGACCACGACGGTGTCGGCGACCCGCGTGCTGCCGTCCTGCAGGCTCACGTCGAGCCGGCCGTCGGCGCGCTGTACGAATGCGCTCGGGCCGCTGCCCAGCCGCACGTCGACACCCTGGCTGCGGTGCAGCGCCAGCACCTGCGCGCCGATGCTGGCCGGCACGGCGCGGCCGAGCAGCCGCGGCGCGCCTTCGATCACCGTCACCTCGCAGCCACGCGAGCGCGCCGACGCCGCCACCTCCAGCCCGATGAAACCGCCGCCGATCAGCAGCAGGTGTGCGCCGGCCTGCAGGCTGGGCGCCAGCGCGATGGCGTCGGCCTGGGTGCGCAGCTCGCACACGCCGGGCAGGGTGGCGCCAGGGATGTCGAGCTTGCGTGCGACGCCGCCGGTGGCGAGCAGCAGCGCGGCGTAGGCGATCACGCGGCCATCGGCCAGCGTGACGCTGCGTGCAGCGGTGTCGACGGCCTGCACCGTCGCGACGATGTGCGTGATGCGGTCGCGGTCGTAATCGGCGGCGGCGCGCAGCGCGCATTGTCCGGGCGTCATCTCGCCCTTGAGCACGGCTTTCGACAGCGGCGGGCGCTCGTAGGGCAGCACCGGCTCGGCGCCGATCAGCACGATCTCGCCGGCCCAGCCCTGCTCGCGCAGGTGCTGGGCGGCGCGCCCGCCGACGTGGCCGGCGCCGACGATCACCATCGCGGCGGGGCGGTCGGGGTTGTGTGTGCGGCTTGCATCCATGGCCTGGCTTCCGGTTCGGGTGGTCCGTGTGATCACGGTTGCGGCTGTCGCCACGTTGCCGCGGATTCTAGGAATCGACCTGGTTGAATGCAAACAAATTTCTAACTCGTGTACTAGGGGAAAACGATGTTCTATTCGTCATTTCCCCGTGGGCGACGCTTCGTACAATTGATCAAATAACTCCAACGTCGCCCCCGGCAGGCTGCGCACCATGGCTGACACCGCACCGCAGAACTTGACCGTCGAAGAGCTGCTCAAGCGCATCTCGCAGGAGTACGAGAGCCTGAGCCGCCAGCTCAAGGTGATCGCCCGCCACGTCGAGCAGCACAGCGACCACCTCGGCCTCGAAGGCATCCAGGACGTTGCCGCGCAGTGCGGCGTGCAGCCCTCGGCGGTGGTGCGTTTTGCCAAGCATTTCGGCTACTCCGGCTACACCGAGCTGCAGCGGATCTTCCGCGACGGCCTGTCGAAACAGATCGCGCCCAACCGCAACTACCAGTCGCGCATCCGCGACGTGATCGAGTCGGGCGCGGGCGGGCTGTCGTCCGCCGAGATCGCGCACGAGTTCCTCGGCGGCAGCATCACCGGCATGCAGGAGCTGCGCAACAGCCTCGACGAGGCCGGTTTCAAGCAGGCGGTCGATCTGCTGGCGCAGACCGAGGTGATCTGGATCGCCGGCTCGCGGCGCAGTTTCCCGGTGGCGGTCTACCTCGACTACGCCTTCCAGCACACCGACAAGCGCATCCTGCTGGTCAACGCGCTCGGCAGCATGCACGAAGGCCAGATGCGCTCGGTGCGACCGGGCGACGTGATGGTGGCGATCTCGTTCGCGCCCTACGCCGAAGAGACCATCACGGTGGCGCAGCAGGCGGTACAGCGCGGGGCGAAGCTGATCGCGCTGACCGACAGCCGCATGAGCCCGCTGGCGCGCGAGGCCGACGTGTCGCTGATCGTGCAGGACAACTCGACCTTCGGCTTTCGCTCGCTCACCAGCACGATGGGCCTGGCGCAGAGCCTGTTCATCGCGCTGGCCTATCGGCTCGAGCTGCCGTACCGGCCGACCACCGCGGTGCGCACGCCGACGGCCTGACGTCCGGCCATTGCGCCATCCGGGCGGCGCTGCTACGTTGCCGGTCATGGACTGGCACCGCATCGTCGAACTGCACGGCCCCACCAACGGCTCGCACGGCAGCGGCTACCTGCTGGCGCCGGGGCTGGTGCTGACGGCGCGTCATGTCGCCGACGGCCTGGCGACGATGCGGCTGCGCCTGCTCGAAGCCGATGCCGACGGCCTGCCCGCCGGCGTCGGCGCCTGGCAGTCGGCGCGGGTGGTCTGGTGCGGCAGCGGCGGCACGGACCTGGCCCTGCTGGTGCCCGCCGACGCCGCCGCGGTGTTCCGCACGCCACCGGGTGGCGTGACGCTCGGGCGGCTCGACAGTCGAAGCCGCGCGCCGGTGCGGGTCGACGCGCTCGGTTTTCCGCGCGCGGTGGCCACCGCCACGCACAGCGACACGCTGCACGTCGAGGCCTGGGTCGATCCGCTGACCGCCGTGCGTGCCGCCGTGCTGCAACTGCAGGTGACGAGCAGCCGCCCGGCCGACGCGCAAGGCTGGCGCGGCATGTCGGGCGCGGCGGTGTTCGCGGCTGACCGGCTGGTGGGCGTGGTCGAAGCGGTGCCGGCCGCGCTCGACGACCACACGCTGCGCGCGGTGCCGGTGCACCCGCTGCTGGACGACGCCGAGGCGGTGCAATGGCTGCGCGCGGCCGGTGTCGCGACGGCATTTCCGCAGGTCGACGCCGACTACGTGTCGCGCCTGCCCCGTGCGGGCGACTGGCGCGGCCTGCGCGAGACCTACACCCGCGCCGTGGTGACGACGCTGTGCCGCGTCGATCATGTCGGTTATGCCGTCGGCGGTGCGGCCGCGCGGCGCATCCCGGCGCTGGCGGCGTATGCGGCGCAGCGCTTCGTGCCCGGCGGGGCGGCCAGCGGCGACGCCGGCACCGATGCGTTCATGGGCTCGGTCTTGACGCTGATCTTCGGTGGGCTCGGCCAGCGCTTCGACCTGACCGGGCGCGGCCTGCTCGGCGCCGAATGGCTGGCGCAGCTGCCGCGGGGGGTGATCGTGGCCGAGGGCGGCGCGGGCAAGTCCACCGTGCTGCGGCAGATGCTGGCGCGCGCGTCCGGCGGCGCGGCGCTGCGGGTGCCGGTCTGGGTGTCGCTGGCGCGGCTGCCGCAGGGCGGCGCGCTGAGCGTGCCGCGCTTCATCACCCACCTGGTCGCGCAGGCGCGCGACGAGCTGGGCCTGGTCGACGTGACGCCCGCGTTCTTCGAGGCGCTGGCACAGGAAGGCCAGCTCGTCATCGCGCTCGATGCGCTCGACGAATGCGGCTCGCTGGCGCGCCGCCAGCAGGTGCGCGAGCTGATCGTCGAGCTGGCGCGGCAATGGCCGGGCTGCACGCTGTTCGTCAGCTCGCGCCCCGATGCCTTGCGCGACACGCCGCTGCCGCTGCCCGAGGCCGGCGCCGACCCCGCCGCGCCGGACCGGTTCTATCCCTTCGGCCTGGCGCCGTTCGGGCCCGACGACATCGTGCCCTTCATGGCCAGCGCCTTCGACGACGGCGCCCGGCTGGGCCAGGACATCGCCCATCGCACCGGCATCGAGGCGCTGATCCGCACGCCGTTGACGCTGACCCTGGTCGGCCTGGTGGCGCGCAGCAACAAGGGCCTGCCGGCCAACCGCACGCAGCTGTTCGCGCGCTGCCTGGACACCGTCTGCGAGACCTGGGAGGACACCAAGGGCGCCGCCGCCGACGGCCTGCTGCCGGCGCAGCGCCTGGACGTGCTGCGCTGGCTCGGCTGGACGGCGCAGCGCGCCGGTGGCGACGAACTGGATGCGCCGACCGCGCTCGCCGCCATCGGGCAATCCGATGACGCACCCAACCTCGGCCGGGCCCGCACGGTGCTCGACGGCCTGGCGCGCCGCAACCTGCTGCTGCGCGCCGAGACCGGGTCGGGCGCGTCGACCGCGGTGCGCAGCCTGCGCTTTGCCCACCCGCAGTTTCGCGAATACCTGGCCGGTGCGCACCTGGCCGAACACTTCATGCGCGATGCGGGCGCGGTCGTGCCGGCGATGGCGCCGCACTGGCTCGACACCACCTGGCTCGACGTGCTGCGCTTCGCGACCGCCACGCTGGACGATCAGCCGAGCGGGCGCGATGCCTTTTTGCGCGCCGTGCTCGATGCGCCCGACCCCTGGCGCGACCTGCTGCACCGGCCCGAGTTCCTGGCCGTGCGGCTGCTGGCTCGGTTGAGGCAGGCCGATGCGGCGATCGTTGCCGACGTGGTCGACACGCTGGCGCACGTGGCGCTGCACGAACCGGCCTTGCGCAACGACGCCGCGCAGGCGCTGCTCGATCTCGGTCATCACCCGGCGGCCACGCCCGTGCTCGAACGGCTGGCGCGCGGCGAGGGCGTGGCGCAGGTCTTCGAGGCGGTCGACGCCGACGACGACCACCGCAACGAGCGCTGGCATTGGCGGCTGGGCGCAGTCGCGGCCTTGGGCACCTTGCCGGATCGGCCGGTCACGGCGCTGCGGGCGCTCGAAGGCCTGCCCGCATGCGGTGCGGCCGCGCAGCGCGAATGGTGGGCCACGCGCCACCGCATCGGCGACACGGCGGCGGCGCTGGCCGGCCTCGAACAGCTGTTCGTGACGCGCGACGATGATCGCGATGCGGCGGCGCTGGCGGCGACGCTGGACGAACTGCAGGCCGGCGCCCACTTCGACCGCTGGCTCGCGCAGGCGCTGGCGGCCGATCCGGCGCCGGGTGTGCGGCTGGCGCAGCTGGGCCTCGAACGCGGCGTGCTGCCGGCGCAGTCGCCGCAGTGGCCGGCCTTGTTCGAACGCGCCGCGGCGCTGCTGGCTCAGAACGATCCGGTCGACGACGGCGCGCCGCCCTTCGTCAGCGAGGCGTGTTACTTGGCGCTGGGTCAGCCCGCACTGCTGGCGCTGCCGGCCGCGCAGGCGCTGCTGATCGAGGCGCTGCGTCATCGGTCGCTGGTCTGGTACGTCGGCCCGCACCTGCTCGACGCCTGGCCGGCGCTGGCCGCACCGGCGGTCGCGGCGATGGGCGATTACGTCGCCGACACGTCCGACCCCGTGCTGCGTTCGCGTGCGATGGGCTCGCGCCTGCGCATCGTCATCGGCGCGCTGTGCCGGCTGGGCGACGACATGCTGGCCGTGCCGGTGCTGCAGCGGCTGGTCGAGCGGCTGCCGGTGTCGCCGTACGACTGGCAGGACGTCGCCCGCTCGCTGCTGCAGCGCGGCGTGCACGAGCCGGTGCACACGCGGCTGCGGCAGCGGATCGTGCTGCCGGCGGGTGTCGACGACCGGCATCCGGACGATGCCAGCCAGCCGCGCGCCCAAACCTGGTGGCTGGCCTGGCAGCTCGATGCCGGTGCCACCCGCGCCTGGCTGGAGGCGATGTTCCGCAGCAGCGCCGATCCGGTGGCCGACGCGCGGCACCTGATGACGATCTGGCGCGTCAGCGGCATCGAACGCGTGGCGGGTGCGTGGTTCGCGCTGATCGCCGACGAGTCGAAGGCCGATGCGGCTGCCGGCCGCTCGCCCGATGGCATGCCCGGGTGGCGGTTCCTGCACACGCTGACCACCTGCGAGCACGACACGGCCTACTCCGACCTCGCTCGCCATGTCCTGTACGGCAGCGTGTTCGACGACCAGCCCGAACCGCGCCCGCCGCCGCCCACGCTGGCGCAACTGCAACGGCGTTTTGCACAGGCGATCGAACGCGACCACGCGCCGCGAGAGGGTCGTGACACGCGCGATGTCGGTCGCCATCTCGACATCGACGACGTGCGCGGGCTCGGCCAGATGCTGGGCCAGATCGCCAAGCTGGCCGACGTGGCGACGGCGCTGGCCTTGGCCGACACCTGGCTGCATGACGCGCTGGCCGACGCGGCCGAACCGCTAGAAGCGCGGGCCGATCGCCTGTTCGAGCGCCTGCAGGCGATCGGGCCGACCGGCTTGCGCGCGCCGCAGTGGCGCGATCTCGTCGCCGATCTGGCCCGCCGGCTCGAGCCGGCGCAGCGCATCGACCTGATCGGCTGGCTGCGCGCCAACGCCTGAGCGGCTCGTCCGCGTGGGCGGCGTCTCAGCGCACGATCTTATCGAGCGGCGCGGCCAGCGGGGCGTCGAGATAAGGCGTCGGGCGGCGCAGGTTTTCGGCGCAGAACAGGCGGAACTCGTTGGGCTCGGTCGGCGCGGCCTGTTCGACGTAGCCGCAGGCGTGCAGCAGGTGCTGCAGGCCGGCGACGATCTGGCCGTCCGGGTCCTGGTCGATCACGAGGTCGAGCAGGCCCTGCTGCAGCCAGCGGCGGTGGTCGTCGCTGAGTTCGTGGCCGATCCAGGCGATGTGCGGCAAGCCCGCGCCGGCCTGCTGCAAGGCGCTGGCGACACCGCCGGTGCCGGCGCCGCTGTGATAGATCGCCACCAGCGGCCGGCCGTTGCCGCGCGCGGTGAGCAGGGCGCGCTGCACGGCCAGGTGGCAGCGGTCGGCGTCGTCCAGGCATTCGACCGGCGCGCTCACCGCCAGCTGCGGATGGCGCTGCGCCAGCACCTGCTGGCAGCCCAGCATGCGCTCGGCATGGGCGCGGTAGCTCAGGCTGTGGGTGAGCAGCAGCACCTGGCCGGCGGGATGGACGCCGTCGGGCGCGCCCTGGCTGGCGCCAGCCAGTCGGCCGATGAAGTGCCCGGCGGTGCGCCCGGCGCTCAGGTTGTCGATGCCGGCGTAATGCAGTTGAGGCACCTCGGCGATCGGGCTCATCAGCGTCACCACCGGCAGGCCGCTGGCGATCTGCTCGCGCAGCGCCTGGCGCACCGCCGGGCTGTCGCGCAGCGCCACCATCAGGCCGTCGCGGCGGTGGCCGGGCTGGCTGCTCTTGCCGATGGCGGCGAGCACCTGGGCCTCGTCCTGCGCGTCGACGCGGTGGCGGTGGATCACGATGCGCGCGTCGAGCATCTGCGCGGTGCGCTGCAGCGCCAGCTCGAGGCGGCGGAAGTAGGGCGTCGGGCTCTGCGCCAGGATCACGTCGAAACGTGTCAGCCCGTGGCGCGGATCGGGCAGCACGCGCGGCACGCCCAGCCGCTTGGCGGCGGCCACCACCTTGGCGCGCGTGGGCGCGGAGACGCTGCCGCTCTCGTTGAGCACGCGGTTGACGGTGGCGGTGCTGACCCCGGCCGCCGCGGCGATCTCGACGAAGCGCGCGCTCTTCTTGCGCCGGGTCATGCGCGTGCCCGGCTCACGCCACGCTCAGGCGTGTGCGGCTTCGACCGCATCGCGCAGCCAGGCCATGCTGGCGGCGAGTTCGGCTTCGATCGTGGCCGAGGCGGCGACCGATTCGGCGAAGGGCTCGAACGACACGCAGCCGGCGTAACCCGCATCCAGCAGGCGGCGGATCTGCGCCGGGTTGCCGAGGCGGTCGGCACCGCCGACCAGCACGCGGTGGCCGTCGCGCATGTCGGGCACGGTGACGGCCGAATCCTCGACGCCGGAGATGTGGATCAGGCCGGTCCACTCGGGGAAGAACAGGCCCTCGCCGGCGAGGTGGTGGTGGAAGGTGTCGTGCACGAGGCGGAAGGTCGCGTCGGCCTTGATTTCTTCAAACGCGCGCACCGCCTGCGACTTGCGGCGCACCGCGCATTCCTCGAAGCCCAGCGGCTCGACCAGGCCGACGATGCCGTACTCGTTGAGGATCGGCTTGAGCGATGTCAGCGCGTGCACCAGCGCGGCGTGGCGCTCTTCGGGCGTGCGCTTGTCAGCGCGGCTGTTGGTGGGGCAGAGCACCAGCGCCTCGGCGCCGCAGTCGCGGGCGTAGCGGGCCAGCGCGATGGCCTCGGCCTCGCACTCGGCGTCGAACTGCTCGAAGCGCTGCAGCGCGTTGATCGAGCGGATCACCAGGCCGTGGGCGCGGGCGATCTCGCCGATGTGGGCGGCGGGCGTGCCGTCGGTGATCTCGACGCCGGCGAGGTCGTTGCGGATCTCGATCGCCGACACGCCCAGGCGGCGGGTCATGGCGCAATAGGCGTCGAAGGCCATGCGGGGGGCGGACATGCGGTTGAGCGCAAAACGGATCGGGGTCATGGGTGTCTCCTCGGTGGGTGCAGCGGTCGGGCAGGGTGCCGTGGACCGCAACTCTAGGCAGGTCACCGGGTGGCGTCAGCAGCAACGTTGATCAAATTTGATCATGCCGCGAGGCCGGCGCCAGTGGGGTCTTCAAGGAGCCGGGAGCTGCGTTCATGAAAACATTGGTTCCATGGAAAACGAGCATGGAAAAAAAATTCCATTCTCGAAAGTGCTTGGCTATAGTGCGCGGCAGCACCGCACAGATGCGGGCCGGACCGCCTTGGCGCTTGTCCATCCCCTTGTTCCGTTCTGCAGGAGACACCCCATGAAAAACGTCGCCGTCTTTGGCGCTGGCCGCATCGGCCGCATCCACGCCACCAACCTGGCCGCGCTGCCGGGCGTCAAGCTCAAGTTCATCTGCGATCCCGTGGGCGAGAGCGCCGCGCAGCTGTCCAAGCAGCTCGGCGCCGAGGTCTCGACCATCGAGGCCGTGCTGGCCGACAAGTCGATCGATGTCGTCGCGATCACCTCGCCGACGTCGACTCACTCCGACCTGATCACCCGTGCTGCCGCTGCCGGCAAGCACATCTTCTGCGAGAAGCCGGTCGACCTGTCGGTGCCGCGCGCCATCGCCTGCGGCGAGGCCGTCAAGGCCGCGGGCGTGGCCTGCATGATCGGCTTCCAGCGCCGTTTCGACCCGACCTTCAACGACGCCCGCACCCGCATGGACGCCGGTGCCATCGGCAACCCCGAGATGCTGATCATCACCAGCCGCGATCCGGGTGCGCCACCGGCCGAATACATCAAGGCCTCGGGCGGCATCTTCCGCGACATGCTGATCCACGACCTGGACGTGTTCCGCTGGATCCTGTGCGCCGACGGCGACGAGGCCGAGTGGCTCTCCGCCACCGGCTCGGTCCTGACCGACCCGGCGATCGCCGACCTGGGTGACGTCGACAGCACCGCCGTGACGATCCGCACCAAAAAGGGTCGCCTCTGCCAGATCAACACCAGCCGCCGCGCCGCCTACGGCTACGACCAGCGCTTCGAGGTGCTGGGCTCGCTGGGCATGCTGCAGTGTGGCAACCAGGCGCCCAGCGAAGTGGTCGAGTGGAACGCCAACGGCATCACCGCCAACAAGCCGGAAGCCTTCTTCCTGCAGCGCTACGCCGCCGCCTACAAGGCCGAGCTGGCGCACTTCTTCGACTGCCTGCAGACCGGGGCGGCCTTCCGCACCACGGTGGCCGACGGCGTGAAGGCGCAGATCCTGGCCGACGCCGCAGCCGAAAGCTGCATCAGCGGCCAACCGGTGAAGCTCTGATGAGCGCCGCCACCGCTCGTCTGCGTGTCGGCATCGCCGGCCTGGGCCGACTGGGCAAGCGCCACGCCGAGGCGCTGGCCTTCGGCACCCGCCATGTCGAACTGGTCGCTGCCTGCAGCCCGGTCGAGGCCGAACGCGATTTCGCGCGCGACTCGCTGGGCGTCGAGCGCCTCTACGCCGACTTCGACGTCTTCATCGCCGATCCCGACATGGACGCTGTGGTGCTGGTCACGCCGACTTCGTTGCACGCCGACCAGGCGATCGCCGCGTTGCGCGCAGGCAAGCACGTCTTCATCGAGAAGCCGCTGGCGCTGAACATGGCCGACTGCGAGCGCGTGCTGGCGGTGGCCGCCGAGCGTCTCGATCAGGTGGCGATGGTGGGCTTCGTGCGGCGTTTCGATCCGAGCTATGTCAGCGCGCAGGCCAGCGTGGCCGGCGGCGAGATCGGCCGGCCGTTCCTGGTGCGCTCGCAGACCTGCGACCGCAACGATCCGGACGGCTTCTTCGTCCGCTTCGCGCCCAGCTCGGGCGGCATCTTCATGGATTGCAGCGTGCACGACATCGACCTGGCGCGCTGGCTGCTCGGCCGGCCGAAGGCGCTGCGCGCCTTTGCCACCGGCACGATCGCGCTGCATCCGGGCCTGGCCGACTGCGGCGACGTCGACAACGGCCTGGCGATCGTTGAATTCGAGGGCGGTGCGCGGGCGGTGTTCTATGCCTCACGCACGATGGCGCATGGCCATGAAACCAGCACCGAGGTGATCGGCACCGCCGGCAAGCTGCTGGTGGGCGAACACGCCGCGCGCGACCGCATCGTGCGCAGCGACGCCCACGGTGTGCGCCACGCCGTGCTGGCGGACTTTCATGAGCGCTTCCAGGCGGCCTTCGGCGCCGAGATGGCGGCTTTCGTGGCGGCTTGCCGCGGCGACGCGCCGTTGACGCTGACCCTGACCGATGCGGCCGAAGCCACCCGAATCGGCCTGGCCATCACGCGTTCGCTGCACAGCGGCATGCCCGAGGTGGTGTGAGATGGGCTCGAGCGCTGCGCGATCGGGGCGATCAGGATGGCCCCTATCGCCTGCATCCCGTCAGGTGAGCGGCGGGCGAGCCTGCACGACCGGCGGGGGCGCCTGCGGCAGTTCGTCCATGCCGCCGCGGCGCCAGGCGTCCAGATTCGTGAAGGTGAACCCGCAACCCGTGCATCGGTATTGACCTGTCGGCCCCATCGCGCCCGCCGCATTGCGGTCGATCATTCGACGGTAGCTGGTGGCACTGCACCGGTGGCATTTGTTCAAAGTGGGCATGTTCGGATGGTAGGCGATCGGGGCCTTGCTGCCGCAACAGTCCCCGCGTCGGGGTGTCGCTCATCGCCAAGCCCCGCGGACGAGCGGTTCAAGGGCATGGCGATCAGTCCTGCGGCAATCGTCCCGTTGCGGTCGGTTTTTTCATGGTGATGACATGGAACGGGCATTTCACGGCGCAAGCGCTGCAGCCCGTGCACCGGTCCGGTTCGTGCAGCACCGACGACTTCTTCCCGCCGACGGTCTCGAGGCTCAGCAGGTGCAGCGCGTCGCACGCGGCGACGCACCAACCGCAGCCCGTGCAGCGACGAGTGTCGATGTCCGGCAGTCGCCCGGTTGCCTGACGTTCGACTATTGCGTCGGCCATGGATCGAACGAGCTGAAACGGCCCTCGCCGGCCATGACATCGAGTCCCGAAACCACCGCTGAGGTCGGGCCGTGACGTGCCCATTCGACGATCCGATCGACCGCTTCCGCCGGGCCTGCCACCATCGCCTCGACCGATCCGTCGCGACGATTGCGCACCCAGCCGCATACGCCCAGCCTTCGGGCCTCCTCGACCATCGACCACCGGTAGCCGACACCCTGCACCACGCCGCGGATCTCGAGTCGCAGGACAGTCTCAGCCATGAGATTCCATCTTGTTGTGCATGCGCATCAGCGTAATGGAAGTGGACAAGATACCCGGCTCGGAAACGACAAAGCCCCAGCGAGTGGGGCTTTGTGCATCCTTGGGCTGCAAGGATAATTTCTGGTCGGGGTGAGAGGATTCGAACCTCCGGCCTCTACGTCCCGAACGTAGCGCTCTACCAGGCTAAGCTACACCCCGATTTGCTGTTGATTTTTAAGAACTTCTTTCAACAGACTGAGCACATAAGTATAACAGTGCTTCCTTGAACTGGGAAGAGGGTAGAGAAGAAAGATGTGCACGAGCCTTGTTGGCTTCATCCCTGGCGGCCTGGCGAGTGGCTTCCAGTGCGCCTGTGCTGCGCACGATCTCGATGATTTCAGGCAGGCGCTCGACCTCGCCGTGCTCGATTGCATGGCGGATCAGATCGCGCTGTGTGCTGCTGCCGTGCTGCATCGCCAGCAGCAGGGGCATGGTCGGCTTGCCCTCGCGCAAGTCGTCGCCCACGTTCTTGCCCAATTGGGCGGTGGCGCCTTCGTAGTCGAGCAGATCGTCGATCAACTGGAAGGCGGTCCCGAGGCAGCGGCCGTATGACGCGCAGCTGTCTTCGAGCGGTGCGCTGACGCCGGCCAGCACGGCGCCGGTGCGGGCGCTGGCTTCGAAAAGCTTGGCCGTCTTGTAGCGGATCACGCGCAGGTAGGCCTCGATGCTGATGTCGGGGTCGTGCATGTTGAGCAGCTGCAGCACCTCGCCCTCGGCGATCACGTTGGTGGCATCTGCCAGCACGTCGAGCACCCGCAGACGGTTCACAGACACCATCATCTGGAAGGCACGCGAATACAGGAAATCGCCCACCAGCACGCTGGCGGCGTTGCCGAAGATCGCGTTGGCGGTCTTGCGGCCGCGGCGCAGGTCGGATTCGTCGACGACGTCGTCGTGAAGCAGCGTGGCGGTGTGGATGAACTCGACCGTCGCGGCCATCTCGAAGCGCTCGGGTCCGTCGAAATCGAGTGCTCGGGCGAACAGCAGCACCAGCAACGGCCGGATGCGTTTGCCGCCGGCACTGACGATGTAGTGCGAGATCTGGTTGATCAGCGCGACCTCGGAGGCGAGGCGACGGTGAATCACGGCGTCGACTTGTGCCATCTCCGCGGCCATCAAGGCTGCAGGAGTGGACGTGTTCGATTCTGGGGAGGCTAGGCTCACGAGTGGGCGGTGTGTGTTGGCAAGTCGCCGCATGTCGTGGCGTTCCGTGACGCTGGCACAGAACCAGTGTCGAATGCGGCAATTATAGGAACTGCGTCACGGCCGGTTTCCTGCGAGCTTCTTGCGGTGATCAAGCCCGTTGCGCGGAGGCACCATGGCGCCGCTCGCCGGTCGGATAAAAGACGCGTCGGTCAACTGTGCTAGACTCTTGGGCTTCGCGTGAAGCGGCCAAGGGCGGCTTGCTTTGCGCGGGGATGTTCTTTGAGTATGAAAGGCTGATATGTACGCGGTCATAAAAACCGGTGGCAAGCAATACAAGGTTGCTGCTGGCGAAAAAATTAAAGTAGAACAGATTGCTGCGGAAGTTGGCCAAGAGATCGTGATCGACCAGGTTCTCGCGCTCGGAAGCGGCGCGGATCTGAAAATCGGCACGCCCTTGGTTGAAGGCGCAACTGTAACGGCCACTGTGTTGGCGCAAGGCAGGCACGACAAGGTCCGCATCTTCAAGATGCGCCGTCGCAAGCACTACCAAAAGCGGCAAGGTCACCGCCAGAACTTCACCGAGCTGCAAATCAGCGCGGTGCTGGGCTGAGCCCGCCGTCTTCGATTCAGGAGCTGAAACATGGCACAGAAAAAAGGCGGCGGTTCCACACGGAACGGCCGTGACTCCCAACCGAAAATGCTCGGTGTGAAGGCTTACGGCGGCCAGATGGTGAGCGCAGGCTCGATCATCGTGCGCCAACGTGGCACCCGGTTCCACGCCGGCACCAACGTCGGCATGGGTCGCGATCACACGCTGTTCGCGTTGGTCGATGGCACCATCTCGTTCGACGTCAAGGGCGCGTCGAACCGCAAGACGGTGTTCGTCACGCCGGTCTGAGCGCGATCCATCGCGTGTGAAGCCCCGGCGCGCCGGGGCTTTTTGCTTTGGCGCGCCGATCGGCGATCTATTGTTCTGAAGGGGTATCCATGAAATTCGTCGACGAAGTCACCATCGATGTGACGGCCGGCAACGGTGGTGCAGGCTGCGCCAGCTTCCGGCGCGAGAAGTTCATCCCCTTCGGCGGCCCCGACGGCGGCAACGGCGGGCATGGCGGCAACATCTTCGTGGTCGGTGATCGCAATCTGAACACGCTGATCGACTTCCGCTACATCCGGCGCTACACGGCCCGCAACGGCGAGGCCGGCCGCGGTTCCGACCAGTTCGGCGCGGCCGGCGAGGACATCGTGCTGCGCGTGCCGGTCGGCACCATCATCACCGACACCGAAACCGGCGAGAAGATCGCCGAGTTGCTGGTGCACGATGAAAAGATCCTGCTCGCCAAGGGCGGCGACGGTGGTTTCGGCAACCTGCACTACAAGACCAGCACCAACCGCGCGCCGCGTCAGAAGACGCCCGGCTGGCCCGGCGAGGTCAAGAACCTGAAGCTCGAATTGCGCGTGCTGGCCGATGTCGGCCTGCTGGGCATGCCCAACGCCGGCAAGTCGACGCTGATCGCCGCCATCTCCAACGCCCGCCCGAAGATCGCCGACTACCCGTTCACCACGCTGCATCCCAACCTGGGCGTGGTGCGCGTGGGCCCGAGCCAGAGCTTCGTGGTGGCCGACATCCCCGGCCTGATCGAGGGTGCCTCCGAAGGGGCCGGTCTCGGTCATCGCTTCCTGCGCCACCTGCAGCGCACCCGCGTGCTGCTGCACATGATCGACATGGCACCGTTCGACGACAACGTCGACCCGGTTGCGCAGGCCAAGGCGATCGTCAAGGAGCTCAAGAAGTACGACCCGGCGCTGTATGAAAAGCCGCGCTGGCTGGTGCTCAACAAGCTCGACATGGTGCCGGTCGAGCAGCGTGCCGCGCTGGTCAAGGACTTCGTCAAGCGGATGCGCTGGAAGGGCCCTGTCTTCGAGATCTCGGCCCTGACCCGTGAAGGCTGCCAGGGCCTGATCCACGCGATCTACAGCCATGTGGCATCGCTGCAGGAGCAGCCCGAGGAAGTGCCCGATCCGCGCTTCACCACCAACGAGGACCTGAGCGAGGCGGCCCCTGCGCCGGATCGCGACGACCCACGTTTTCGCTGAAACCCTGCGGCGCGGGTGCCTGCACGGCACCCGGCTCACGCGACAATCGCGCCATGAGTGATGTTCTGAAAAACGCCCGCCGCATCGTCGTCAAGGTCGGTTCGAGCCTGGTGACCAACGAGGGCCGCGGCCTCGACGCCGAGGCGATCAACGCCTGGTGTGTGCAACTCGCCGCGCTGGTGCGCCAGGGCCGCGAGGTCGTGATGGTGTCGTCCGGTGCCATCGCCGAAGGCATGAAACGCCTGGGCTGGTCGACCCGGCCGAAAGAGTTGCACGAGTTGCAAGCCGCCGCCGCTGTCGGCCAGATGGGCCTGGCGCAGGTCTACGAAACCAGCCTGCGCGAACAAGGCCTGGGCAGCGCCCAGGTGCTGCTGACCCACGCCGACCTGGCTGACCGTGAGCGCTATCTCAACGCCCGCTCGACGCTGCTGACGCTGCTCGGTCTGGGCGTGGTGCCGGTCATCAACGAGAACGACACCGTCGTGACCGACGAGATCAAGGTCGGCGACAACGACACGCTGGGCGCGCTGGTGGCCAACCTGGTCGATGCCGACGCCCTGGTCATCCTCACCGATCAGCGTGGGCTGTATTCGGCCGACCCGCGCAAGGACCCGAATGCGCAGTTCATCCACGAGGCCGAGGCCGGCACGCCCGAACTCGAGCAGATGGCTGGCGGCGCCGGTTCGAGCATCGGCAAGGGCGGCATGATTACCAAGATCCTCGCTGCGAAGCGGGCTGCCGGCAGTGGTGCCTCCACCGTGATCGCCTGGGGCCGCGAGAAGGATGCGCTGCTGCGTCTGGTCGACGGCGAGGCCATCGGCACCCTGCTGATCGCCAGCACGCCCAAGGTGGCGGCGCGCAAGCAGTGGATGGCCGACCACCTGCAGCTCAAGGGCTCGGTGCGGGTCGACGACGGCGCGCTGCTCAAGCTGCGCGACGAAGGCAAGAGCCTGCTGCCGATCGGCGTGGTCGAGGTGCAGGGCGACTTCGTGCGCGGCGACGTGATCGCGGTGCGCTCGCAAAAGGGCATCGAGATCGCCCGCGGCCTGGCCAATTACGCAGCCAACGAGGCGCGCCTGATCGCGCGCAAGCCTTCGTCGCAGATCGAGGGCCTGCTCGGTTATGCCAACGAGGCCGAACTCATCCACCGCGACAATCTGGTCCTGGTGTGACTCGCGGTCGTGACATCGATCACGTCGACCTTGTGTCAAAGTGTCAGCAATGACGTCAGATGCGCGCTTGTGGCACGGTTTGCGCTCGTGATCGCCGCGAGCCGCTGTTAGGATTTGGCGGTGGCTGTTGCGGTGTCTGCTGAGCAGCCGCTGCGTGCCGGTTCATTCACGAGAGATGGGAAATCACATGTCCAAGGTTCTGAGTTCTGTTCTGATCTGCGCCTCGATGCTGGCGTCGGCCTCGGCCTTCGCCCAGGCGCAAGGTGGCGCTACCACCACCACCACCACGGTGACGACTGGCACCACCGGCCTGAGCACCGTCGTCGGTGGCGTCACGGTCGGCACGATCGCTGCCGTCGGTGCTGGCGTGCTGGTGGTGGCTGCTGTCGCCGACAGCGGCGGCGGTTCGACGGCCGCGACCGCGACTGCGACCGCCACCCGCTGATCCGGAACCCTTCCTGATCAAGCCTGCCCCGCGAGGGGCATTTTTTTTGTCTGGATCCACACATGACGCCGCGTCTCGCCTGCTCCGTGCTGGTTGCCGTGCTGCTGGCCGGCTGCGAGGTCGTGCCCAGTGCCTCGTGGCAGATCGTCAATCGCACCTTCGACTCGGCGCCTTCTGCCACCCAGTCGCAGGCCCGGCCCGACGCCCGTTTCGAGTACCTGCAACTCGACCGAGGCGCGAGTTCATTGCGCCTGGTGCTGGGCTATCGCAGCCTGCTGGCGCTGACGGCGCCAGGCCGGGTCGCGCCGATCCAGGAGCACTGGTACAGCGGTGACCGGGAACTGCTGGTGCTGCGCGATGGCCGGCTCGAACAGGCGCTGGGCATGGCGATCGAATGGCGTTCCAGCCAGGCGCCCGCCCAACCCGACTGGGACGCGCTGCTGGCCAGCCCCCGGCCGCTGCAGTGGCAGCGCCGTCGCGACGAAATGCCGGGCTACCGCTACGGACTGGTCGATGAGATCGAGTCGCGGCGTGTCGATCCGACATCTGCCGCGATCCCGGCCGTGAGCGGGCTCGGCGAAGGCCTGGTCTGGGTGCAGGAAGACGTGCGCAGCCCGCTGGCCGACGGGCGCATCTGGCAGCACCGCCAGTGGTTTGCGCTGGCCCGCGAAGGCGAGCGCTGGCGGGTGCGCTGGAGCCGCCAGTGCCTGGCGCCCGACTGGTGCCTCGACCTGAAAACGCTGGACCGGGCGCCGTCCTGAACCCTGCTGCCTTGAGCCATCCCCGACCTGAGACCGATTCGATGATCCTGCAACCTTCGCCTGTGCTGCGCAAGCTGCGTGCTTGCTGTGTCGGTGGCCTGCTGGTCTGGGGTGGCACGACCCTGGCTGTCGGTGCCACGCCTGTCCAGCAGCAGACCATCCAGACGCCCCAGCGTCTCAGTGCCTGGCTGAACCAGCATCGCGACGAACTGGCCGGGGCCGATGTCCTGGGCCTGATGTGGCTGGTCGAGAGCGAAAGAGCGGCGCAGGCGCAGGCGCGTGAACGCCTGCTGGTGCGGCTGGCCGATGTCGCGCGCGAACGCCGCCGCAGCGGGCTGGCAACGCCTGGCATCGATCGCCTGATCGCCCAGGTCGAGGCCGGCGAGGCGACCGGGCGGGTGCTGACGGCCGCGCTCGACGCGCGCTGGCTGGAGGCCAATCCGGCGCGCGATCCGGTGCTGCAGCCGGGTGACCGCCTGCGCTGGGCCGGCCGGCCGGGCACGGTGCAGGTCCTGGCCGACGACGGCCGTCGCTGCGTGCTCGCGCAGCGCGCAGCGGCCCGCGTGCACGAGCTGGTCGATGCCTGCCTGGACGCGCAGTCGGCACGGCCCGACCGGGTGTGGGTGATCCAGCCCGACGGTCGGGTGCAGCGCCACGGGGTCGCGGCCTGGAACACCGAGCCGCCGCTGCAACTGGCCCCGGGCGCGCTGGTCTGGATTCCGCCGGCCGGGATCGATGCGGCACTGGCCGCCGACGTGGCGTCCTGGCTGGCCTGGGCGGGGCCGCAGGCCGATCCTGCTGCCGATGCCTCGGACACGGTCTGGCGCCAGGTCGAGGCGAGCGACGAGCAGCTCGCCGCGCGTCGCCAGGCCCAGGACCTGGCGGTGCGCAATCCGCCGACGCTGAGCGACTGGGGCTTCACCGGCCTGCTGCAGACGCCGACGGCGCGCATGCAGCCCGAGGGCGCGCTGTCATTGAGCCTGCAGCGCACCTGGCCCTACACCCGCACCAATGTCTTTCTGCAGCCGCTCGAAGACCTCGAGATCGGTTTCCGCTACACCGCCGTTGCCAACCGCCTCTACGGCGCGGTCAATTTCTCCGGCCAGCAGTCCTACAAGGACAAGAGCATCGACGCCAAGCTGCGCCTGCTGCGCGAGGGGGCCTGGTCGCCCGAACTGTCGGTCGGCATCCTCGACATGGGGGGCACCGGGCTGTTCGGCTCCGAATACCTGGTGGCCAACAAGCGCTGGGGCGGGCTTGACTTCAGCCTCGGCCTGGGCTGGGGCTATCTGGGCCAGCGGCGCGACCTGCGCAATCCGCTGTCGGCCGTCAGTGCGCGCTTCGATGACCGACCCGGTGCCAGCACGCTGACCGGCCAGGGCGGCACCATCGGCTGGTCGCGCTTCTTCCGCGGCCCGGTCGGGGTGTTCGGGGGCGTGCAGTTCAGGCCGTCGTCGTGGCCCCTGCTGGTCAAGCTCGAACTCGATGGCAACGACTACCAGTCCGAACCGCAGGCCAATCGACAGCCGCAGAAGTCGCCGCTCAACCTCGGGCTGGTCTACCAGCTCAATCCGACCGTCGACCTGAGCCTGGGGCTGCAGCGCGGCAACCGGCTGGCCTTCGGCCTGGCTTTCCACGTGCCGATGGCCGACTTGAACACGCCCAAGCTGCTCGACCCGCGACCGATCGGGGTCAGCCCGCTGCGACCGGTCCAGGCGCCCGCACTGGCGACCACGCTGGACGAGCTGTCGCTCCAGACCGGCTGGGCGCCACGTGGCGTCACTCGGGCATCGTCGACCGTGGTCGCCGAATTCGCCGACGTCGATTCGCCCTATCTGCGCGATCGCCTCGACAAGTCGCTGCAGGTGCTGCACCGCGATGCACCGGCCGAGGTCGAGCGCCTGCAGGTCCGGTTCGACGTGCTGGGCCGGCCGGCGCTGCTGGCCGAGGTCGACCGACAACCCTGGATGGCAGGCCAGACCGAGGCGCCACGCAGCAACACCGTCGTCGATGCGGTGCAGTTGCGCCGCCTCGATGCCGACGCGGTGCTGCCCGCGGCACCGGCGCCGCTGGCCGAGGCGCAGCGCGATCAGAAGCCGCTGTCGCTGCGTCCGTCGATCGACCTTCACCAGACCATCGGTGGCCCGAACGGCTTCGTGCTCTTTGACGTCAGCGCCTCGCTGAGGGGCCGGTTGAGCCTGCCGGCGGACTGGCGGGTCGACGGGGAGGCGCGGCTGCGGCTGATCGACAACTACGGCGGCTTCACCTTCGATGGCAGCAGCCAGTTGCCACGTGTGCGCACCGACATGCGCTCCTACCTGGTGACCTCGCGCGTCACGCTGGAGCGCCTGGCCCTGTCGCAGGCGCGGGTGCTGACCGGCAACCAGTACTACGCCGTCTACGGCGGCTACTTCGAGTCGATGTTCGGCGGAGTCGGCGGCGAGTGGCTGTACCGCCGCAACGGCTCACGCTGGGCCTTCGGCATCGACGCCAACCGGGTGCGGCAGCGCGACTTCCACCAGGACCTGCGCTGGCGCGACTACACCGTCTCGACCGGCCACGCCACGCTGTACTGGGACACCGGCTGGCAGGGTATCTCGACCCGGCTCAACGTCGGCCAGTACCTCGCCGGCGACCGCGGCGCCACGCTGACGCTGCAGAAGACCTTCGACAACGGCACGACGATGGCGGTGTTCGCCACCAAGACCAATGTCTCGGCCGCCCAGTTCGGCGAAGGTTCGTTCGACAAGGGCATTTCCCTGTCGATTCCCTTCGACACCTTCCTGCCGCGCTCCAGCAACGCCACCGGCCATTTCCTGTGGCGACCGCTGACACGTGACGGCGGCGCGATGCTGGGTCGTCCGGTCGAGCTCCATCGCGAGACCCGGCTGCTCGATCCGCGCACGCTGGAGCAGCGCGTCGCGCCCTTGCCCAATCACCTGCTGCCGGTCGACGACCAGCGCCCGACGGGCCAGGCGAGTCGCTGACGCGCCGGCCGCCGTTGCGATTCAGCCCAGCACCGGCGCCAGCGCGCGCCGGGCCTCGGCCTCGTCGAGTGCCTGCCGCCGCGCGTAGTCCTGCAACTGGTCCTCGCCGATCTTGCCGACGTTGAAGTAGACGCTGTCCGGGTGCGCCAGGTAGAAGCCGCTCACGCTGGCGGCCGGCGTCATCGCCAGGCTCTCGGTCAGCGCCATGCCGATGTCCTGGGCATCCAGCACCTCGAACATGCCGCGCTTGACCCGGTGATCCGGGCAGGCCGGATAACCCGGCGCCGGCCGGATGCCGCGGTAGGCCTCGGCGATCAGCTGCTCGTTGCTCAGCGACTCGTCGGCCGCATAGCCCCAGAGCTCGGTGCGCACGCGCTGGTGCAGGTGTTCGGCAAACGCTTCGGCCAGGCGATCGGCCAGGGCCTTGAGCATGATGGCGCTGTAGTCGTCGAGGTCGTCGATGAACTGCTGCTCCTTCTTCTCGACGCCCAGGCCCGCCGTCACCGCGAACAGGCCGATGTAGTCGGGCTTGAGGCCTTTCGGCGCGATGAAATCGGCTAGGCTGCGATTGGGGCGGCTCACTCCGTCGATCACCGGCCTCGCTGTCTGCATGCGCAGCGGCTGCCAGCGCAGCAGCACCTGCTCGCGTGACTCGTCGGCGTAGACCTCGATCACGTCGTCGTCCACCGTGTTGGCCGGCAGCAGGCTGATCACGCCGTTGGCCTGCAGCCAGCGGCCTTCGATCGCGCGCTGCAGCATGCGTTTGCCGTCGCTGAACACGCGCACGGCCTCGGTGCCCACCACCTCGTCCTTCAGGATGTCGGGGAACTTGCCCGCCAGGTCCCAGGTCTGGAAGAACGGCGCCCAGTCGATGCATTGCGCCAACTCGCTCAGGTCCTGGTTGCGGAACACGCGCCGGCCGATGAACTTGGGCTTGGGCGGCGTGTAGGTGCTCCAGTCGACCGGCGTCTTGTTGGCGCGCGCTGCGGCAAGCGTCACCATCGGCGTGGCCTTCTTGTTGGCGTGCTGCTCGCGCACGCGGTCGTAGTCGATCTTGAGTTCGTCGATGAAGCGCGCCGCGCGCTCGTCGCTCAGCAGATCGGAGCACACGCCCACGCTGCGCGAGGCATCGGGCACGTAGACGACAGGGCCTTCGTAATGCGGCGAGATCTTGACGGCGGTGTGAACGCGGCTGCAGGTCGCGCCGCCGATCAGCAGCGGCATCTTCCTGTCGCGGAAGAACGCGTCGCGCTGCATCTCGGCGGCCACGTGCTGCATCTCCTCCAGGCTCGGCGTGATCAGGCCCGACAGGCCGATGATGTCGGCGCCTTCGAGCTTGGCGCGCGCCAGGATGTCCTGGCACGGCACCATCACGCCCATGTTGACGACCTCGAAGTTGTTGCACTGGAGCACGACGGTGACGATGTTCTTGCCGATGTCGTGCACGTCGCCCTTGACGGTGGCGATGACGATCTTGCCCTTGGCCTTGACGTCGCCGCCGGCGTCCTGCAGGGCCTTCTTCTCGGCCTCGATGTAGGGCAGCAGATGGGCCACGGCCTGCTTCATCACGCGGGCCGACTTGACGACCTGCGGCAGGAACATCTTGCCCGCGCCGAAGCGGTCGCCGACGATGTTCATGCCCGCCATCAGCGGGCCTTCGATCACGTGCAAGGGCCTGCCACCACGGGCCGAAATCGCCTGCCAGGCCTCTTCGGTGTCGACGTTGATGAAGTCGGTGATGCCATGCACCAGCGCGTGGCTCAGGCGGTCGTCGACGCTCACCGGCGCCTCGGCCGTGCCGCGCCAGGCGAGCTTGCTGCTCTCGTCGCGGGCCGCGCCCTTGGCGGTTTCGGCGATCTCGACCAGGCGTTCGCCGGCGTCCGGACGACGGTTCAGCACCACGTCCTCGACGCGCTCGCGCAGCGTGGCTTCGAGGTCGTCGTACACGCCCACCATGCCGGCGTTGACGATGCCCATGTCCATGCCGGCCTGGATCGCGTGGTACAGGAAGACGGTGTGGATCGCCTCGCGCACCGGCTCGTTGCCGCGGAAGCTGAAGCTCACGTTGCTCACGCCGCCCGACACCTTGGCGCCGGGCAGGTTCTGCTTGATCCAGCGCGTCGCCTCGATGAAATCGACCGCGTAGTTGTCGTGCTCCTCGATGCCGGTGGCGATGGCGAAGATGTTGGGGTCGAAGATGATGTCCTCGGGCGGAAAGCCCACCTCGTCGACCAGCACGCGGTAGGCGCGTTCGCAGATCTCGATCTTGCGGGCGTAGGTGTCGGCCTGGCCTTTTTCGTCGAAGGCCATCACCACCGCGGCCGCGCCGTAGCGCTTGACCAGCCTGGCCTGGCGCTTGAACTCGGCCTCGCCCTCTTTCATCGAGATCGAGTTGACGATGCCCTTGCCCTGGATGCACTTCAGGCCGGCCTCGATCACCTCCCACTTCGACGAGTCGATCATGATCGGCACGCGCGCGATCTCGGGCTCGCCGGCGATCAGGTTCAGGAACCGGACCATCGCCGCGCGGCTGTCGAGCATGGCCTCGTCCATGTTGATGTCGATCACCTGCGCGCCGTTCTCGACCTGCTGGCGCGCCACCGCCAGCGCCTGCTCGAACTGGCCGTTGAGGATCATGCGGGCGAAGGCCTTCGAGCCCGTCACGTTGGTGCGCTCGCCGATGTTGACGAACAGCGTGCCTTCGCCGATCTCCACGGGCTCCAGGCCCGAAAGCCGCATCGGCGGCGGTGCGGCTTGCACGGTGGCGGCGGGATCGGTCTGGAGGCTGCTGGTCATGGCGCGGACTACTGGCTGCGGCCCGGCAGTCGGCGCCACGGCCCACCCGTGGCGCCCTGTGCGGGCGGGGGTGAGCGTCGTTGGCAGCGCCACATGTGTGGCGTGGCCCCGAGCCTGGCAGCGTGATCGCACGCCGTCGCAACGCTCCTCGGGGAAGGGCCGCATTGTAAGGGCGGGTCGATCCGGGTTCGGCTTGTCCGGCACACGCGGCGCAGCCAGAATGCCCGCGTGAAACGCCCAACCGCTGCCACCTCCTCGTCCGGCCCGGCCGCCGTCCGCTCGCACCTCGACAGCCGCCGGCGTCGCGCCTGGCTCGCTGCCACGGCCACCCTCTCTGCGGTGGGCCTGGTCGCCTTGGCGGGCTGCGCCGCGACCGGTCCGGCGCCCCCGGCCCTGTTCGAGCCGCGCGCGCTCAGCCTCGCCGAGCTCGACGCCGAGTTGCGCCGCGAGCTCAAGGGCACGCCGGTGCAGATCAGCGCCACGGCGGCCTCCAGCGAGTCGCCGGCCTTGCTGATTGGCGTGCCGCAGCCGCATGGTTTCGAGCTCGGCAGCGCGGCCGTCAAGCCCGCCTTGGCGGCGGTGCTGGACCGTCTGGTGGCCGCTCTGAAAGGCAACCCGCGCTGGCTGGTCCAGGTCAGCGCGCCCTTCGATCCACGCAGCGGCAGCTTCCAGGGCCAGGACCGCGCCTCGGCGGTGCGCGACTACCTGGTCGTGCGCGGTGTCGCCGCGCCGCGTTTCGAGCCGCCGCGCGGCAATGCGGGCTCGGCCACCGAAATCACCGTGATCGACCGACCCGTGCGCCCTTGACGGGTCCGCCGCGCCGTCAGGCCGCCAGCAGATCGCTGAACGGCGCCGTGTGCCGGCAGCGCGGCTGGTAGCGGCCCACGCGTTGCGCAATCTCGGCGATGTGCGCGGGCGTGGTGCCGCAGCAGCCGCCGGCGATGTTGAGGAAGCCGGCTTTCGCGAACTCCTCGATCAGCGCGCCGGTCACCTCCGGCGTCTCGTCGAAACCGGTGTCGCTCATCGGGTTGGGCAGGCCGGCGTTCGGGTAACACGACACGAAGGTCTCGCCGGCGATCTTGGCCAGCTCCTCGATGTAGGGGCGCATCAGCGTGGCGCCGAGCGCGCAGTTCAGGCCGATCGCGATCGGCTTGGCATGCCGCACGCTGTGCCAGAACGCGCCGACCGTCTGGCCCGACAGGATGCGGCCCGACGCGTCGGTCACGGTGCCCGAGATGATCACCGGCAGGCGCTCGCCGGTTTCTTCCATCAGCTCGTCGAGCGCGAAGATCGCCGCCTTGGCGTTGAGCGTGTCGAAGATGGTCTCGACCAGGAACAGGTCGCAGCCGCCGTCCATCAGCCCGCGCGCCTGTTCCTTGTAGGCGGCGTGCAGCTGGTCGAAGTCGGTGTTGCGCGCACCGGCGTCGTTGACGTCGGGGCTGATGCTGGCGGTGCGCGGCGTCGGGCCCAGCGCGCCGGCCACGAAGCGCGGCTTGTCGGGCGTGCTGTAGCGATCGCAGCATTGCCGCGCCAGCCGTGCGGCCACGAGGTTCATCTCGTAGGCCAGTTCGCCGAGCTGGTAGTCGTCCTGCGCCACGAAGGTGGCGCCGAAGGTGTTGGTCTCGATGATGTCGGCGCCGGCGGCCAGGTACTGGTCGTGGATCTCGGCGATCACGTCCGGGCGCGTCAGCACCAGCAGGTCGTTGTTGCCCTTGAGGTCGCTCGGGTGATCAGCGAAGCGCTCGCCGCGGAACGCCGCCTCGTCGAGCTTGTAGCGCTGCACCATCGTGCCCATCGCGCCGTCGAGCACCAGGATGCGTTGCTGCAGCAAGGCGGGCAACTGGGCGCCGCGGGTGTAGGCGGGCGACGGATTGGATTGAGGCGACGGCGTGTTCATGGCGCGAATTGTAGGGAGCGGGCCCGCGTCACGCCGCCGCGGGGTCAGCGCAGGAAGCCGATGCCGCGCCGCTCGCGCACCTGCGGCTTGACGCGGTGTTCGGCTTCGAGCTGCGACAGGAACTCGTCCGCATCGAGCGCCGCGCCCAGGATCTCGGCCTGGCGCTGCACCGCCGCGAAGTCGCCGCAGGCGAGCTGGTCGAGATGTGCCAGCCGCGTGCTGCGCTCGGCGTTCAGCGCGCCGGCATCGCCGCCCAGCGCCTCGGCCACATACATGCGCACACGCTGCTCGGCGGTCAGCGGCTGGAAGGCGATCTTGAAGGTGAAGCGCCGCAGCGCCGCCTCGTCGAGCTCGGTGAACAGGTTGGTGGTGCAGATGAAGATGCCGCCGAAACGCTCCATGCCCTGCAGCATCTGGTTCACCTCGGTGACCTCGTAGTTGCGCTCGGCGCGCTGGCGGCTGCGCAAGAAGCTGTCGGCCTCGTCGAGCAGCAGCACCGCCTGTTCGTGTTCGGCGGCGTCGAACATGCGCGCCATCGCCTGCTCGGTCTCGCCGACGTATTTGCTCATCAGGTCGCTGGCCTGGCGGATCATCAGCGGCCGCTTCAGCTGCTCGGCGATGTGCTCGGCCAGCGCGGTCTTGCCGGTGCCCGGCGGGCCGTAGAAACACAGCGCGCCGTGGCCGCGCAGGCGCAGCGATTCGACGATGCGCTCGACCGGATAGCGGCTCTCGATGTTGAGCAGGCCGAGGTCGTAGCGCGTCACCACCGGCCGCTGCGCACGGCTGGCGCCGGGCCGGTTGCCCAGCGCGAGGTCGGCGTGGGCGATCTGGCGCTCGATCAGCGCCTCGACGTCATCGCCTTCGGGCGCACCCACCAGCCTCGCAAACCGCACGGCGGTGCGGATCTGCGCCGGTGTCAGCGCCGGGCGTTCGGCCAGCCGCTGGCAGAACGCCGGGCTGACGGCCGCGCCGCTGAGTGCCCGCGTCACCAGCGCCTCGCGCGCGCCGGGCGGCGGCGATTTCAGCTCCAGGTGGTACTGGAAACGGCGCCGGAACGCCGGGTCGATCTGCTCGATGCGGTTGGTCAGCCAGATCACCGGCACCGGGTTGGTCTCCAGGATCTGGTTCACCCAGGCCTTGCCGTTGACCGAATGGCCGGCGCCGCTCTCGCCTGCCTCCAGCCGCGCGATCAGCTGGGCGGCGTCCGACGAGATCGGCGGGAACACGTCCTCGACCTCGTCGAACAGCAGCGCCACCTGCGGGCTCGCCTTCAGGAACACCTGGCTGATCTGCAGCGAGCGGTAGCGGTCGCGCCCGGACAGCGAGTTGCCGTCGCGGTCGGCGTATTCGACCTCGTAGAGATCGAGCCCCGCGGCCTGCGCCGCCACCCGCGCCAACTCGGTCTTGCCGGTGCCGGGCGGGCCGTAGAGCAGCACGTTGACACCCGCCTCGCGGCGCTGCACCGCCTGGCCGAGCAGCGTGGTCAGCACCTGCAGCTCTTCGGCGACGTAGCCGAAATCGGCCGCGCCCAGCTCGCTCTTGACCGACGGCCGGGTGAACACCGCCATCAGGTCCTGCGGGTCGCGGTATTCGCGCATCAGCACCGGCGGCAGCTGGTCGGACACCTTCATCAGGTCGGCGAGGTCGGTGATGTTGTGCTCGGAGATCAGGTTCTCGATCATGCCCACGCGTTCGAGCCGGCTGCCCGCGCGCAGCGCCTCGGCGACCTCGCGTTCGTCGACCCCGGCCACCTCGGCCAGCGTGGCGTAGGCCTCCTGCGCGCTCGAGACCTTGAACTCGACCAGCAGCCCGCGCAGGTCGCGCTGGTAACGCGCCAGCGTGCCGTAGAGCAGCAGCGCGCGTTCGGCCGGGTTGAGTTGCAGCAGCGCGCCAAGCACGTCGACGTTCTTCTGCACCAGCGTCGAGGCGGCGCGCAGCTCGCGCCCCAGCCACTCGGCGGTGCAGCCGAGCAGCGACATCAGGTCCTTGGGCGCGTCCTTGACGTAGTCGTCGAGGTAGAAGAACAGCGTCGACTCGTCATACGGCCCGTGCCACCAGCCGTGCTTGGCCAGGAAGGCGGCGTCATCGAGCTGTTCGTGGCGGGCCCAGCCGTCGTGGCCCTTGACGCGGCGGGCGAGAAACTCGCGCAGCCGCGCCAGCACGGTGGTGGGCCAGACCAGGTGGCGGGCGGTCAGCGCGAGCAGGCTGTTCCAGTCGCGCCGGCCGGTGAAACGCGGCGCGTGGCGCAGCGTCAGGGTCAGCACGAAGTGCGAGCACAGCAGGTCGAGCACCGGCGCGGCGTGCAGGGCGGGTGACACCACCGGCCGCGTGCCGCGGGTGGCCGCGAGCCTGGCGACGCGGCGCGCGGCGGTCGCATCCGGCGTGGTGTCGGCGGTCTGGCCGGCTGTTGATCTGGGCCCCAATCTGCGCATCAGGCGGTCTCCGCGGCTGACCTGCGGGGCCTGAAGGGATCGGCGGCGCGCGAGGTCTGCACCATCTTCGCGCCAACCGCCGCGTTTGTGCAAGCCGGGTGGCTTGCACGGTCACGAGCCCGCGCCGCCCTTGCCGGCCGCGGGCGGCCAGGCTCAGTGCAGCACGACCGGCTGCTGCGCCAGGACCGTGAAACTCGACAGGTAGTCGTCGATCTCGTCTTCGTCCGGGGCGTTGGAGATCAGCGCCTGGACGCCCAGCTTGAACTGCTCGGCGGCGGCGCCTTCGAGGTAGATCTCGCGCCGGGCATGCTTGTCGACGATCTCGTAGCCGCCGCGCTTGAGCGACTCGCCCTGCGGCAGGGCACCGTCGATCGACAGCATGGCCTGACCGGTGAGGTCGAATTCGAACTGCACGACTGCGAAGTTTTCAGAGTTGTAGAGCATGTGCATGGTGTTTCTCCGTTGACGGGCTATCTGGGGCGACCGAGGCGGGTTTCAAGCCTGTGGCCGGCGGGTGCCGTGTGCTTGCGGGCACCGCGTGCTTGTCATGGAGATCGGTCGCGCGCCGGCTTTCTGTAGCCGTGCTGCCGGGATCACCGTCGACGGCGTGCCACGTTCACGGTGGCAAGGTCTGCACCTGCCTGAGCGTGAGTTCGAGCGGGTCGCCGCGGCGCTCGGTCAGGCGCACGCGCCGCGGCCAGTGGCCCAGCGCCGGATCGGTCCAGACGTCGGCCAGCGTGTCGTCGGGCCGGTCGGACTGGCGCCGCCAGTGCCAGCTGCCGTCGGCGTCGATCTGCTGCAGCACGAACACCCAGTGCTGCACCTCGCCGCCGGTGCTGGCCACGTCCATCTCGAGGCGCGAACCCGCCGGCAGGCGGCGCACGCCGGCCAGGCGGGTGGCGATCTGGGCCATCCAGCTGACCCGGTCCTGCGCGCCGGGGCGCAGCGGCAGGCTCGCGGTGCTGGCCGAAAACGTGATGCGCGGCGCGCTGCCGTCGTCCGGCCGGATGAAGTTGACCGCCCGCTCGCTGCGGCGCAGGCGCTGCTCGGTGTGGCGCAGCGGGGCCAGCCCGGCGGCGTCGAAGCCGCCTTCGCTGCGCTGGACCAGGATGCTGCCCAGCAGCGGCAGCTGGCCTTCCAGGCGCAGGCGGTAGCGCTGGCCGTCATGGCGCCATTCGAGTTCGCCGCTGCCTTGCAGCATGCCGCGCTGCAGGCGGTATTCGAGCTGCACCGACGGCGGCGCCTGCGGCGTGGTGTCGATGCCGGCGGGCCGTTCGGCGCGGGTCGGCATCCGGCCGCCGGTGGCCGGCATCAGCGCGGTCGACAGTGCCTCGTCTGCGGCGGGGGATGGCGCCTCGGCGGCCGCAGAAGGCGTGTCGGCGCCCTGGCTGGCGGGGCTCACGGGGTTCACGGGGCTGTGCGGGCGCTTTTCCGGCCGATCGGGCACGGGCGGGCTCGCCGCCGCCGGGGCTGCCGCAAGCGTGGCGCGGCTGCGGCTGGCCACCGCAGCGGGCGCCGGCTCGGGTGTCGGCGACGTCGGCGGTGAAGGCGGCGGCAGCAACTGCACCGGCGTGGCACTGCGTTGGGCCGCGGGCTGCGCCGCCTGTGCGGGGGCAGCGAACAGCAGGGCCGGCGCCTGCTCGAGCACGGCCAGGTGCGCGCTCAGGACCAGCGCGCCCAGCACCCCGAGCGCGCGCGGGTGCGGGCGCTTGGCGGTGCGGTGCGGCGGCGGTGAAGGGGTGTTGTGCAAGGGACTCCTGGGGTACGGCTCGTGTCAGGCCCAAATCTACAATGCCCGGCAATGAAACTTGCAAGCTACAGGGACGGCTCGCGCGACGGCCAGCTGGTGGTCGTCTCGCGCGATCTGAGCATGGCGCTCTACGCCAACGGCATCGCCAGCCGGCTGCAACAGGTGCTCGACGACTGGAACTTCCTGTCACCGCAGTTGCAGGATCTGTCCCAGACCCTCAACCACGGCAAGGCGCGCCACGCCTTCCCGTTCGAGCCGGCGATGTGCCTGGCGCCGCTGCCGCGGGCGCCGCGCTGGGTGCGTGCGGCCGCTTACCTCGGCCCGCTCGAACGCGCGTTGCGCTCGCGCGGAGTCGAGCCGCCGACCCGGCTCAAGTCGCAGCCGCTGTTCCACCCGTCAGCCAGCGACCTGTTCGTCGGCGCCGCGCAGGATGCGGTGTTCCGCAGCGCCGACGCCGAGATCGATTTCGAGGCCCAGTGGGCGGTCGTGACGGCCGACATCGCCGCCGGCGCCAGCCCGGACCAGGCCCTCGAAGGCGTGCGGCTGGTCGGCCTGCTCAACGACTGGACGCTGCGCGCCACCGCCGATGCCGAGCTGGCACAGGGGGGCGCCTGGGTGCACGGCAAGCCGCCGGCCGGCTGGGCGCCGGTGCTGGTCACGCTCGACGAGCTCGGTGGCGCCTGGCAGCGCGGACGGCTGGCGCTGCAGGTGGAGATCCGCCACAACGGCAAGCACTTCGCCCGGCTCGCGACCGGCGAGGGCATGCAGTTCCACGTCGGCCAGCTGCTCGCCACCTTGGCCCGCCAGCGTCCGTTGACGGCCGGCACGCTGCTCAGCAGCGGCGCGATCGGCCAGGACGACGCCGCAGCCGGCTGCGCCAGCCTGATGGCGCAGCGCGTGGGCGCCGCTGATGCCAAGCCCGCCCGGCCGCTGCCCGACTACCTGAAGGACGGCGACGAGGTGCAGATCGAGGCCATCGGCGCCGACGGCCAGAGCGTGTTCGGTGCGATCGCGCAGACGGTGGTCACCCGTGATTGAACGCGGCCTGCGCGCCGTCCGGGCGCTGTCGCGGGCCGGTGGCGTGCGGGTCGCGCTGCTCGTCCTGGTGGCCGGTCTTGCCGGCACACCGACCGCCCGGGCCGAGTGCCCGCCCGCGCCGCAGCCCTACACGCAGCAGGAGATCGACGACGGCGAGCGCCTGGCGCGCAACCGCGGCTTCCTGTTCGAGGTGCGCAAGGGCGGGCGCCTGTCGTATCTGTACGGCACCACCCACATCGGCCGGCGCGACTGGGTTTTCCTTGGCCCGTTGGTGATCGCGGCGCTCGGCTCGGTCGACCGCGTCGCGCTCGAACTCGATCTCGGTGATGCCGACGTGCTGCAGCGCCTGCAAGCGGGCGTGCAGCGCCGCGCCGACAGCCCCGCGCTGCCCGCTGATCTCGAGCAGCGCCTGGGCGCCGCGCGCCAGGCCGCCTGTGCCGACGAGCTGGCCGCGCTGCGCCCGGAGTTCCAGGTGGTCGGGCTGGCCGGCCTGGCCTTGCGGCCGGACGGATTCGATCCGGCCTACGGCGTCGACGCGGTGATCGCCGAGTTTGCCGCGGCTTCGGGCAAGCCGGTGCTGGGCCTCGAGACGCCCGAGGCCCAGCTGGCCTTGCTGCTGCGCGACGACGCCACGGCTGTGGCCGAGCTCGTCGGCAGCACGCTCGACGAACTGGCCCGGCCGCAGACCCGCACGTCCATGCTGCGCCTGATGCAGGCCTGGGACGAGGGCGATCTCGGCACGCTGCGCCGCTACGAAAGCTGGTGCGATTGCCTGAACACGCCGCTCGAGCGCCAGCAGTGGGCGGCGCTGCTCGACGGTCGCAACCCGGCCATGCTGGAGCAGCTGGTGCAGTGGCACGAAGGCGGCGAGCGGCTGTTCGTCGCGGTCGGCGCCTTGCACCTGGTCGGGCCGCAGGGCCTGCCGGCCCTGCTCGAGGCGCGCGGCTTCGAAGTCCGGCGCGTGCTCTACCCCCGACAGTGATGGCTCATTCGATTGCGTCGCCGCGGTGACACCGGCTGCGGCGCTGGGCACAATCACAGGCGCAGAACCCCAAACGATCCCATCGGAGACACCATGAGCGAAACCACCGACTTCACGCAGGCCTACAGCCAGGCCAGCGACGCCTTCACCAAGTTCGTGCCGGGCTTCGAGTTCCTGCAGGGCCTGGTCAAGAACGCCGGCAAGGCGCTGCCGTCGATGGGCCAGTGGGTCGCGCCGACGCTCGATCCGGCCGAGCTCGAGCGCCGCATCGAGGAGCTGAAGACGGTGCAGTTCTGGCTCGAGCAGAACGCCCGCATGCTCGGCGCGACGATCCAGGCGCTCGAGGTGCAGCGCATGACGCTGGGCACGCTCAAGGGCATGAACGTGTCGCTGGGCGACCTGAGCGAGGCGCTCAAGATGCGTGTGCCCGACATGTTCACCGGCATGGCGGCCGCGGCCGAAAGCGCCACCCAGGCCGCCACCCAGGCCGCCAGTGCGAGCGCCAGGGCGGCGGCCCCTGCGCCAGCCCCGGCCCCCGAACCGGCCGCCGCCGGTGCGTCTGCCGGCGACGACGGTGCGACCGGCCCGGTCGACGCGATGCAGTGGTGGGGCGCGCTGACGCAGCAGTTCACGCAGCTGGCCTCCCAGGCGATCCAGGCCACCAGCGACGCGGCCCGCCAGGCCAGCGAGGCCACCAGCGACGCCGCCAACCAGGCCAGCCAGGCGGTGCAGGCCGCCACGGCCGCTGCCGCCGAGGCCGCTGCCGAAGCGGCCAAGCCGATGACCGATGCCGTCAACGAGGCGGTCAGCCAGTCGGTCAAGGCGGCCAAGACGGTCAAGGCCGCCGCCGCCGCACCGGCGGCCAGCCCGGCCAAGCCGCGCGCGGCCGCCAAGAAGGCCACGGCCACGCGCGCCAAGCCGGCCGATGCCGCTGCGGCACCCAAGGCCGCGCGACGCCGGGCGAGCTGATGCCACGTTCTCACGGGGCACCGTCCGCACAGGCTGTCAGGACCCGCTGATGTCGATCCAGGTCCCCGTGTTCTTCCACGCCCACGCCACCCACCCCGACGCCCACATGGCGCTGGCGCTGGCGGCCGCGCAGATCGAGGCCCAGCGCAGCAGCGCCGTCCGGGGGGCGGCGGCAGCGGCGCCCAACCTCGGCTGGATCTACATCACCGACCACTACGCGGCACAGGCCGAAGCCCTGCTGGCCGAGCTGCGCCAGCGCTGGCCGGGCGTGTCGTGGGTCGGCACGGTCGGCGTCGGCGTGTCGGCCAGCGGGGTCGAATACGTCGACGAGCCCGCGCTGGTGCTGATGCTGGCGCAGCTGCCGGCCGGCAGCTTCTCGCTCTACAGCGGCGAACATGCGCTCGGCCCGGCCGACATCGGCACCGGCGTGCACACCGCGATGGTCCATGCCGACGGCGACACGCCCGAGCTCGGCGAGCTGATCCACGAGCTGGCGCAGCGCACCGACAGCGGCTACCTGTTCGGCGGCCTGGCCGCTTCACGCACCCGCAGCCTGCAGATCTGCGCGCCGTCGCTGGCCGCGGGCGGGCCGGGCTGGGCCGGCGGTGTCTACGAGGGCGGCGTCTCGGGCGTGGCCTTCGGCCCGGCGGTGGCGCTGGTGTCGCGTGTCACGCAGGGCTGCCAGCCGGTCGGACCGGTGCGCCGCGTGACGGCCGCCGAGCAGAACCTGGTGCTGGCGCTCGACGGCCAGCCGGCGCTGCCGCTGCTGCTGGCCGACCTCGGCATCGACCTCGAGGACCCGCGCAGCGCCTTGCCGCGCCTGCGCGCCACGCTGGTCGGACTGAGCGACGCCGGCGACGAGAACCTGTCGCGTGGCGGCCAGTTCGGCGCCGACACCCGGGTGCGCCACCTGATCGGGCTCGACCCGGCACGCAACGGCGTGGCGGTGGCCGACCGGGTCGAGGTCGGCATGCGGCTGGCGTTCTGCCGCCGCGATGTCGAGGCCGCGCGGCGTGACCTGGTGCGCATCTGCGCCGAGATCCGCGAGGAACTCAGCCCCGGCGACGACGAGTCCGACCCGACCGACGGCGAGGCCGACGACGGCCGCTCGCGCATCGCCGGCGCCATCTACGTCAGCTGCAACGGCCGCGGCGGCGCGCACTTCGGCGGGCCGTCGGCCGAGCTGCAGATCGTGCGCCACGCGCTGGGCGACGTGCCGCTGGTCGGCTTCTTCGCGGGCGGCGAGATCGCCCGCCATCACCTCTACGGTTACACCGGCGTGCTGACCGTGTTCGTCAGTTCGGCATGATCCGGATCGATGCCGATGCACACCGCCGCCTGATGCCGACCCCCCGCACCACCGAGTCGAATGGAGAACGCCCCCTCATGAACGCCGCCCTGCCGCGTGAGGCCAGCACCGAGTTCGCGCCCACTGAAGTGATGGGCGCGCCCGATGCCGCCACCCGCGCTCAACGCCAGACCCAGGTCGTCGCCGCGCTGACCGCGCTGCTGCCCGCCCACGCGCTGCTCTGGCACGGCGAGGACACCGTGCCCTACGAGTGCGACGGCCTGACCGCCTACCGCGAGCGCCCGCTGGTGGTGGTGCTGCCCGAGACCGAGGAACAGGTCGCCGCCGTGCTGCGCACCTGCCACCGCCTCGACGTGCCGGTGGTGGCGCGCGGCGCCGGCACCGGCCTGAGCGGCGGCGCGATGCCGCACGCGCTGGGCGTGACGATGTCGCTCGCCAAGTTCAACCACATCGTGCGCATCGACGCCCGCGCCCGCACCGCGCGGGTCCAGTGCGGTGTGCGCAACCTCGCCATCAGCGAGGCCGCGGCGCCCTACGGCCTGTATTACGCGCCCGACCCGAGCAGCCAGATCGCCTGCACCATCGGCGGCAACGTGGCCGAGAACTCCGGCGGCGTGCACTGCCTGAAGTACGGCCTGACGCTGCACAACGTGCTGCAGGTGCGCGGCTACACGATCGAGGGCGAGCCGGTCACCTTCGGCAGCGAGGCGCTCGACGCGCCCGGCCTCGACCTGCTCAGCGTGGTGGTCGGCAGCGAAGGCATGCTGGCCGTCACCACCGACGTCACCGTCAAGCTGGTGCCCAGGCCGCAGCTGGCGCGCTGCATCATGGCCAGCTTCGCCACCGTGCAGGCCGCCGGCGAGGCGGTGGCGCAGATCATCGCCGAGGGCATCATCCCGGCCGGCCTGGAGATGATGGACAAGCCCATGACCGCCGCGGTCGAGGACTTCGTGCATGCCGGCTACGACCTCGCCGCCGCCGCCATCCTGCTGTGCGAGAGCGATGGCACGCCCGAGGAGGTGGCCGAGGAGATCGAGCGCATGCGCGAGGTGCTCTCCGGCTGCGGCGCGACCCGGCTCGAGGTCAGTCGCGACGAGGCGCAGCGGCTGCGCTTCTGGAGCGGGCGCAAGAACGCCTTTCCGGCGTCGGGCCGCATCAGCCCCGACTACATGTGCATGGACAGCACCATCCCGCGCAAGCGCCTGGCCGACATCCTGCTGGCGATCGCCGAGATGGAGATCAAGTACGAGCTGCGCTGCTGCAACGTCTTCCATGCCGGCGACGGCAACCTGCACCCGCTGATCCTGTTCGATGCCAACGATCCCGACCAGATGCACCGCTGCGAGCTGTTCGGCGCCGACATCCTCGAGACCAGCGTGCGCATGGGCGGCACCGTCACGGGCGAACACGGCGTCGGCGTCGAGAAACTCAGCTCCATGTGCGTGCAGTTCTCGCCCGAGGAGCGGGCCCAGATGATCGCGCTCAAGTACGCATTCGACTCGCGTGGCCTGCTCAATCCGGGCAAGGTCATCCCCACGCTCCACCGCTGCGCCGAGTACGGCAAGATGCACGTCAGCAAGGGGCTGCTGCCCTTTGCCGAGCTGCCGCGGTTCTGAGCAGCCAATCACATTCCATACACCGATGAGCAAGGCGTTGAACAGCCTGGTCGAGCGCGTGCGCGCCGCCAGGGACACGAGCAGCCCGCTGGCGATCCGCGGCGCTGGCACCAAGGCGTTTTACGGCGAGGCCATCACCGGCAGCGTGCTCGACACGCGTGACCTGACCGGCATCAGCAGCTACGAGCCCAGCGAGCTGGTGCTGACCGCGCGCGCGGGCACGCCGCTGGCCGAGGTCGAGGCCGCACTCGCCGAGCGCGGCCAGTGCCTGCCGTTCGAGCCGCCGCGTTTTCCAGATCCCGAGCGGCCCGGCCAGCGCGGCGGCACGATCGGCGGCGTGGTGGCTTCGGGCCTGGCCGGCCCGGCGCGGGCCAGTGCCGGCGGCGTGCGCGACTACGTGCTCGGCGCCACCTTGCTCAACGGCGAGGGCGAGGTGCTGAGCTTCGGCGGCCAGGTGATGAAGAACGTCGCCGGCTACGACGTGTCGCGCCTGCTGGCCGGCTCGCTGGGCGTGCTGGGCGTGATCTGCGAGGTCTCGCTCAAGGTGCTGCCGGTGCCGCCGGCCACCACCACGCTGCGCTTCGACTGCGAGCAGGCCCGCGCCCTCGACCTGCTGCAGACCTGGGGCGGCCAGCCGCTGCCGCTCAACGCCAGCGCCTGGTGGCAGGGCGCGCTGATCGTGCGGCTGTCGGGCGCGGTGGCGGCGGTCGAATCGGCCAGCCACACGCTCGGCGGCGAGGTCATCGACGCGCGCCTGGCGCAGGGCTTCTGGGCCGGCCTGCGCGACCAGACCGACGAGTTCTTCAACGACGCCCGCCGCGCGCTGGCCGACGGTGCCGCGCTCTGGCGCGTCAGCGTGCCGGCCGGTTCGCCGCCGCTGGCGCTGCAGGGCGAGCAGCTGATCGAGTGGGGCGGCGCGCAGCGCTGGTGGGTCAGCCGCGACGGCGTCGCCCGCGTGCGCCAGGTGGCGGCCCAGCATGGCGGCCATGCCACGCTCTACCGCGCCAAGGACAAGGCCGCGGTGCTGGCCGGCGCCACAGCGGCCAGCGTGTTCGAGCCGCTCAAGGCGCCGCTCGACCGCATCCACCGCGACCTGAAAAAGAGCTTCGACCCGCATGGCCTCTTCAATCCGGGCCGGCTTTACCCCCATCTGTGAGCGACCTGCGTCGCTCGCATCCTTGACCGCAGCTGCCGGCTGACCCCTCCATGCAAACCCACCTGGCCCCCGAATACGCCGGCACCACCGACGGCGAGGACGCACAGGCGATCCTGCGCAAGTGCGTGCACTGCGGCTTCTGCACCGCCACCTGCCCGACCTACCAGCTGCTCGGCGACGAGCTCGACGGCCCGCGCGGGCGCATCTACCTGATCAAGCAGGTGCTCGAAGGCGCCGAGCCGACCCGCAAGACCCAGCTCCACCTCGACCGCTGCCTGACCTGCCGCAACTGCGAGAGCACCTGCCCGTCGGGCGTGCAGTACGGCCAGCTGGTCGAGATCGGCCGCAAGGTGGTCGACGCCAAGGTGGCGCGCCCGGCGGCCGAGCGCCAGGTGCGCTGGCTGCTGCGCGAGGGCATGACCTCGGCGCTGTTCGCGCCCGCGCTCAAGCTCGGTCAGATGGTGCGCCCGCTGCTGCCGGCCTCGCTCAAGAACAAGGTGCCGCCCAAGCCCAGCCCCGGCCAGCTCGCCCATGCGCAGCGCTGGCCGACCCGCAGCCACCCGCGCCGGGTGCTGATGCTGATGGGCTGCGTGCAGCCGACGCTGGCGCCCAACATCAACACCGCCACCGCGCGCGTGCTCGACGCCTGCGGCATCCAGACCCTGGTGTCCGACGAGGCCGGCTGCTGCGGCGCGGTGCGCGCGCACCTCAACGACCACGACGGCGCGCTGGCCGACATGCGCCGCAACATCGACGCCTGGTGGCCGCTGGTCGAAGGCATCGGCGACAACAAGAAGGTCGAGGCGATCGTCTTCAATGCCTCGGGCTGCGGCGTCACCGTCAAGGAATACGGCCACGCGCTGCGCAACGACCCGGCCTATGCCGAGAAGGCCGAGCGCATCGGCGCGGTGGCGAAGGACCTGTCCGAGCTGCTGCCCGATCTGGTGCCGCTGCTCAAGTCGCGCCTGGGCGTGCGGCCGGCGGGCGCGGCGCCGCGCGCCAAGCTGGCCTTCCACCCGCCGTGCACGCTGCAGCACGGCCAGCAGCTGCGCGGCGGCGTCGAGACGGCCTTCGCCGAGCTCGGTTACGACGTGCACCTGGCCACGCAGGACAGCCACCTGTGCTGCGGCTCGGCCGGCACCTACTCGGTGCTGCAGCCCGAGCTGGCCTACCAGCTGCGCGACCGCAAGCTCGCCACGCTCGACGCCCGCGCGCCGCACGCCATCATCAGCGCCAACATCGGCTGCATCCAGCACCTGCAGACCGGCACCACCACGCCGGTCAAGCACTGGATCGAAGTGCTCGACGAGCTGCTCGCCAACTGACACTTCGACGGCCGGCCTGGCGACGGACGACCTAAGGCCTCGGCCGCGCCAGCAGCTGGGCCAGTTCGAGGTACATCGGCCGCGTCAGCAGCCGCGCCACACCGCTCGACAGCAGCGCGGTGGCCATCAGGCTGAGCACCATGGCGTGGCCGGACACCATCTCCATCACGATGATGAAGGCCGTGATCGGCCCCTGCGTGGTGGCCGCCAGGAAACCCACCATGCCGAGAGCGATCAGCGGGATCGCCGCCTGCGCGCCCACGCCGGTGAGCTGGGCGATGTCGTGGCCGATGCCCGCGCCGATCGCCAGCGACGGCGCGAACGTGCCCGCGGGCACGCCGCTCCAGGCCGACAGCCAGGTGGCGCAGAACTTCAGCAGCGTGTAGACCGCCGGCAGCTCGGCCTGCGCCTCGAGCAGCGCGCGGGTGGGCGCATAACCGGCGCCGGCCGTGGCGCCGCCGGTAACGAGGCCGATCACGGCCACCGCCAGCGCGCAGCCGGCGCCGAAACGCAGCGGGTGCTGCGCCCGCCAGCGGCTGCAGCGGTCGGGCAGGCCGCGTGCCGAGGCCACGATCAGGCGCGAGAACAGCCCGCCCGCCAGCCCCGCCACCAGCGCCACCAGCAGGCCCGGCCCGAACAGCGACCATGACAGCTGCTGCACCCGCAGCACGCCGAAATAGCTCAGGTTGCCGAACACCGACACCGCCACCAGCCCCGACAGCACGATGCTCAGGATCACCAGCGAGCTCTGCGACAGGCTGCGCCGGCGTGACAGCTGTTCCAGCGCGAACATCACCCCGCCCAGCGGCGTGTTGAACGCCGCGGCGATGCCGGCCGCGGCGCCGGCCACCATCAGGTCGTGGGCGTCGATGCCGGCGCCGGGCGAAAGCCAGCGCCGGGCGTGCTGCATCACGCCGGCGCCGACCTGCACGGTCGGGCCTTCGCGGCCGATCGACAGGCCCGCCAGCAGGCCGCCCGCGACCAGCGCGATCTTGTGCAGCGACAGCCGCAACGACACCAGCGCGGCACGCCGCTCGGGCGGCGTCTGGTCATCGAGTGCCAGCACCACCTGCGGGATGCCCGAGCCCAGCGCGCCGGGCACGAAGCGGCGTGTCCACCACAGCAGCGCGACGGTCAGCGCCGGGGTCCAGATCAGCGTCAGCCAGCGGCCGTAGCCGTTGCCGTTATCGCTGCCGAGCTGGCGCAGGTGCTCGAAGGCCTCGCTCGCGGCCTCGGCCAGCAGCGTGAAACCCACCACCACCAGGCCGGTGGCGGCCGCGTAGGCCAGCACCACCGCACGGTCGCGCCACTGCGCGCCGGAGGCCAGTTCGAGGCGCAGGTTGCGCCAGAAGTCGGGTTCGTGATCGTGCATGACGGCAGGCGATGCAAGCCCGATGCCGGCGCGGTCTCGGCGTGGTTCAGGCGGCGCCGAGCGTGCGGGCGTGGTGTCTCAGGTGGTCGTCGACGAAGCTGGCGATGAAGTAGTAGCCGTGGTCGTAGCCGGCGTGGCGGCGCAGCGTCAGCGGCTGGCCGGCTGCCTCGCAAGCCGCTTCGAACCTCTCCGGGTGCAGCTGCTCGGCCAGGAACTTGTCCGCCAGGCCCTGGTCGATCAGGATGCCGCCGGGGTAGGGCGCTGCCGTCTGCGTGGCCATCAAGGCGCTGGCGTCGTGCGCGGCCCAGAGCGACTCGTCCTGCCCGAAATAGCCGGTGAAAGCCTTGTGCCCCCACGGGCAGTGGCTGGGCGCGCAGATCGGCGCAAAGGCCGACACGCTGGCAAAGCGCCCGGGGTGACGCAGCGCCAGCGTCAGCGCGCCGTGCCCGCCCATCGAGTGGCCGAACAGGCCCGCTCGCGCACCGTCGAGCGCGAACGTGTCGGCCACGCCCGGCAGCAGCTCGTCGAGCAGGTAGCTCTCCATGCGCCAGTGGCCGGACCACGGCGCGTGGGTGGCGTCCACATAAAAGCCCGCGCCGACGCCGAAGTCCCAATGCTGGTCTTCGCCGATCACGCCCGCGCCGCGCGGGCTGGTGTCGGGCATCAGCAGCGCCAGGCCGAGTTCGGCCGCCAGGCGCTGCGCGCCGGCCTTCATCGTGAAGGTCTCTTCGGTGCAGGTCAGCCCGGCGAGATAGGTGAGCACCGGCACGCGCTCGCCGGCCAGCGCCTGCGGCGGCAGGAAGAGCGCGAACTGCATCGGCAGCCCGATCGTGTGCGAGGCGTGGCGGTAGAAACGCTGCACGCCGCCGAAGCAGCCGTGTTCGCTGCGAAGTTCGAGGCGGTCGAAAGGCATCTCAGTACCGCCCGGCCGTTCCGAAGGTACTGAGCGCCCCCATGGGGGGCAGCGAACGAAGTGAGCGTGGGGGCCTCATTTCAGAATTCCACCACCGCGCGGATCGACTCGCCGCTCTTCATCAGCTCGAAGCCGCGGTTGATGTCCTCGAGCTTGAGCTTGTGGGTGATCAGGTCGTCGATGTTGATCTTGCCGTCCATGTACCAGTCGACGATCTTCGGCACGTCGGTGCGCCCGCGTGCGCCGCCGAAGGCCGAGCCTTCCCACTTGCGGCCCGTCACCAGCTGGAACGGCCGGGTGCTGATCTCGGCGCCCGCCTCGGCCACGCCGATGATGATGCTGCGGCCCCAGCCCTTGTGCGTGCACTCGAGCGCGTCGCGCATGACCTTCGTGTTGCCGATGCACTCGAAGCTGTAGTCGGCGCCGCCGTCGGTCAGCTGCACGATCGCGTCGACCAGGCTGCCGCCGGCTGCGGCCACGTCCTTCGGGTTGATGAAGTGCGTCATGCCGAACTGGCGCGCCATCGCCTCGCGCGCCGGGTTCAGGTCCACGCCGATGATCTTGTCGGCACCCACCATCCGGGCGCCCTGGATCACGTTCAGGCCGATGCCGCCCAGGCCGAACACGACCACGTTGGCACCCGCCTCGACCTTGGCCGTGAAGATCACCGCGCCGATGCCGGTGGTGACGCCGCAGCCGATGTAGCAGACCTTGTCGAACGGTGCATCGGGGCGGATCCTGGCCAGCGCGATCTCCGGCACCACCGTGTGGTTGGCGAAGGTGCTGGTGCCCATGTAGTGGAAGATGGGCTGGCCGTCGAGGCTGAAGCGGCTGGTCGCGTCGGGCATCAGGCCCTTGCCCTGCGTGCCGCGGATCAGCTGGCACAGGTTGGTCTTGCGCGAGAGGCAGAACTTGCACTGCCGGCACTCGGGCGTGTAGAGCGGGATGACGTGGTCGCCCTTCTTGAGCGTCGTCACGCCCGGCCCCACGTCGACCACGACGCCCGCGCCCTCATGGCCGAGGATGGCCGGGAAGATGCCTTCCGGGTCGGCGCCCGACAGCGTGTAGTAGTCGGTGTGGCAGATGCCGGTGGCCTTGATCTCGACCAGCACTTCGCCGAACTTCGGGCCCTCGAGGTCGACGGTTTCGATGGTCAGGGGTTGGCCGGCTTTCCAGGCGACGGCGGCGCGGGTTTTCATGGGCAGGATCCTTGGCGGGAAGGGGCAGGGTGGAGGGCAGCAGGAATCGACCGCATGTTAGACGCGCAGCGGCACCGGATGTGCACGAATCACGCCGCTGGTCATCGGTCTGCCAAGGGTCTATGATGGTAAGTATTCAATTACTTGCCAGTGACCGAACTGCCTGCGATGCCGACCCGACTGTCCACCGAGGAGCGCCAGACCGAGATCGTCGCCGCGGCCTTGCGCCTGGCCGAGGCGTTCAGCCCGGCCCGGATCACGACCGGCGAGATCGCCGCGGCGGTGGGCGTCAGCCAGGGGGCGGTGTTCAAGCACTTCTCCAGCAAGGAGGCGATCTGGCTGGCGGCGATGGGCCGGGTCCGGACGCAGCTGCTGCAGTCGCTCGACGCGGCGGCGCAGGCGGCGGCCACGCCGCTGGCGGCCTTGGCGGCGGTGTTCAGGGCCCATGTCGATTTCGTGGTCGCCCATCCCGGCGTGCCGCGGCTGATCTTCCATGAGCTCGAGCAGCCGGCCGACTCCGCCGTCAAGCAGGAGGTGCGGGCGCTGCTGCAGGCCTATCGCAAGCTGCTGCTGCGCCTGCTCGACGCCGCCGTGCGCCAGGGCCAGGCCAGCGCGGTGCTCGACCAGGAAGCGGCCGCCACGCTGTTCGTCGGCATCGTGCAGGGCCTGGTGATGCAGTCGATGCTGAGCGGCAAACCCGCCACGATGAAAGCCCAGGCCGATCGCGTGTTCGCCCTCTATCTGCACGGCATCTGCGAGGTCTCATGAAACCCTTTTCACTCGTTTCGCGCCGGCTCGCGCTGGCCTTGCTGGGCGCCGTGCTGATCGGCGCGCTGGCTTTCGTGGTGATGCGCGCGGGCCCGCTGGCGCCGACCCGCGTGACGGTCGTGAAGGTGAGCGAAGGCCGCTTCGCGCCGGCGCTGTTCGGCATCGGCACGGTCGAGGCACGCCGCAGCTACCTGATCGGGCCGACCGCCGCCGGGCGGGTGCGCGTGGTGGCCGTCGACGTGGGTGACACGGTGCGGCCCGGCCAGTTGCTGGCCGAGATGGACCCGGTCGATCTCGACCAGCGCGTGGCCGCGCTCGAGGCCTCGCGCGCGCGGGCCGGCAGCGCGGTGGCTGCGGCGCAGGCCCAGCACCAGGACGCCACGGCGCGGCGCGAACTGGCCATCGTCAACGCCCGCCGCTACATCGAACTGGGCGAGCAGAACTTCATCAGCGTCGGCGCGGTCGAGGCCCGGCGCCAGGAGCAGACCTCCGCCGAGGCCGGTGTGAGCGCCGCCCAGGCCAACCTCGATGCGGCGCGGCAGGACCTCCGGCGCCTGGCCGCCGAGCAGGCCGCCTTGCACCAGCAACGCACCAACCTGCGCCTGCTGGCGCCGGTGGCCGGCGTGGTCATCGGCCGCGATGCCGAGGCCGGCTCCACTGTGGTGGCGGGCCAGGCGGTGATCCGGCTGATCGAGCCGACGTCGCTGTGGGTCAAGGTGCGATTCGATCAGGGCCGCTCGGCCGGCCTGGCCGCGGGGCTTCCGGCCGCGGTCGTGCTGCGTTCGCAGCCCTCGCAGCCGCTGGCCGGCCAGGTCGTGCGAGTCGAGGCGGTGAGCGACAGCGTGACCGAGGAGCGCGTCGCCCTGGTGGCCTTCGATCACCTGCCGGCCGGTGTGTCGGTGGGTGAGCTGGCCGAGGTGACGCTCACGCTGCCCGCCACCGCGCCGGCGCTGCTGCTGCCCAATGCCGGCCTCCAGCGCCAGGGCGAGCAGGTCGGTGTCTGGCGGGTCGACGGCAGCGGCGGCCTGCACTTTGCCCCGGTGCGGGTCGGCCGGAGCAGCCTCGACGGCCAGGTGCAGGTGCTCGACGGTCTCGACGCCGGCGACGCGGTGGTGGTCCACAGCGAGAAGGCGCTCACCGCCCGCAGCCGCATCCAGGTGGTCGATGCCCTGACGGGGCTGCTGCGATGATCAGCCTGGCCGGCCGCGACATCCTGCATTCGTGGGGCAAGTTCGTGCTCACAGGCCTCGGCCTGGGCCTGCTGATCGGCGTCACGCTGACCATGGCCGGGGTCTACCGTGGCATGGTCGACGACGCCCGGCGGCTGCTCGACAACAGCGGCGCCGACCTGTGGGTGGTGCAGCAGCACACCCAGGGGCCGTACGCCGAAGCGTCGAGCCTGCGCGACGACGCCGTGCGCGGCGTGCTCGGCCTGCCCGGCGTGGCGCGGGCCGCCAACGTCACCTACCTGACGATGCAGGTCGCCCGCAGCGCAGCGGCACCCGGCGTGGCGGCGGTGGGCGAGGACGTGCGCGCGATGGTGGTCGGCTTCGAGCCCGGCCAGCCCGGCGAACCCGGTCATCTGCTGGCGGGCCGCCACATCACGCGCAGCCACTACGAGGCGGTGGCCGACGTGCGCACCGGCTTCGCGATCGGCGAGCGCATCCGCATCCGGCGCCACGACTACACGGTGGTGGGGCTGACGCAGCGCATGGTGTCGTCGGGTGGCGACCCGATGGTCTTCATCGCGCTCAAGGACGCCCAGGAGGCGCAGTTCCTCAAGGACAACGAGGCCATCCTCAACGATCGCGCCCGCACCGCCGCCAACCCCGGCCTGAATCGACCGGGCGTGCCTGGGCTGCTCGAAGCCATCCAGGCTTCGCAGGCCAGCAGCCGCAGCGTCAACGCCGTGCTGGTGCAGATCCGCCCCGGCTTCGACGCCGAAGCGGTGGCCGAGCCGATCCGCCGCTGGAAGCACCTCGGCGCCTACACCCGCGCGCAGATGGAGGAGATCCTGGTGGCCAAGCTGATCGCCACCTCGGCCCGGCAGATCGGCATGTTCCTGGTGATCCTGGCGGTCGTCAGCGCGGCCATCGTCGCCTTCATCATCTACACCATGACGCTGGGCAAGATCCGCGAGATCGCGGTGCTCAAGCTGATCGGTACCCGCAACCGCACCATCGCCGGGATGATCCTGCAGCAGGCGCTCGGGCTCGGCCTGATCGGCTTCATCGTCGGCAAGGTGGCGGCCACGTTCTGGGCGCCGGTGTTCCCGAAGTACGTGCTGCTGGAGTCCGGCGACGCCGTGCGCGGCTTCATCGTGGTGATGCTGATCTGCGCGCTGGCCAGCACGCTGGCGATCCGTGTCGCGCTCAGGGTCGACCCGGCCGCGGCGATCGGAGGCTGAAGATGCGACCCGAACTCGGCATCCGCATCGAAGGCCTGCGCAAGCGCTACGGCGAGGGCGACACCGCGGTCGATGCGCTCAAGGACGTCAACATGACGGTCGCGCCCGGCGAGGTGGTCGGGCTGATCGGCCCGTCCGGCTCGGGCAAGAGCACCTTGCTCAAGTGCCTGGGGGCGGTGATCGAACCCACGGCGGGCCGCATGATCCTGGGCGGCGAGGCCATCTACGCCGACGGCTGGCAGACGCCCGACCTGCGCGCGCTGCGGCGCGACCGCATCGGCTTCGTGTTCCAGGCGCCGTACCTGATCCCGTTTCTCGATGTCACCGACAACGTCGCGCTGCTGCCGATGCTGGCCGGCGTGCGCAACGGCGCGGCGCGCGAACGTGCGGTCGAGCTGCTCGAGGCGCTCGATGTCGGGCATCGCGCCCGGGCCTGGCCGTCGCAGCTGTCGGGCGGCGAACAGCAGCGGGTCTCGATCGCCCGCGCGCTGGCCAACAAGCCCCCCGTGATCCTGGCCGACGAGCCGACCGCGCCGCTCGACAGCGAGCGCGCACTGGCCGTGGTGCGCATCCTCAACCAGATGGCCGTGCAGCATCACACCGCCATCATCGTCGTCACCCACGACGAGAAGATCATCCCGACCTTCAAGCGGATCTATCACATCCGCGACGGACGAACCTACGAAGAGGCCGGACTCGGGCAGAGCCTGTAGCCGCGCGAACGGGCCTCAGCGGCCCGCCAGCGCCACCTCGATCGCCGCCAGGGTCTGCGCATCGAAGCCGAGTTGCGCCGTCGCCGTCGCCGCCACCGCGTCGCGCACCTGCTGCGGCCGGCTCGCGCCGATCAGCACCGACGTCATGCCGGGGTGTCGCAGCACCCAGGCCAGCGCCATCTGCGCCAGCGTCTGGCCGCGCGTCAGCGCGATGCGATTCAGCGCGGCGATGGTGCGCAGCCGCTGCGGCGTGAGGTCGGTCGGGCGCAGGAAACCCACGCCCTTGGCGGCGCGTGAATCGGCCGGGATCTCGCACAGATAACGGTCGGTCAGCAGCCCCTGCGCCAGCGGCGAAAACGCGATGCAGCCCACGCCTTCATCGGCCAGCGCATCGAGCAGGCCGCCCTCGATCTGGCGGTCGAGCAGGTTGTAGCGCGGCTGGTGGATCAGGCACGGCGTGCCGCTTGCGCGCAGCAGGCGCGCGGCCTCGCGCAGCAGTGCCGGCGGGTAGTTGGACACGCCCACGTACAGCGCGCGGCCGCTGCGAACGATGTGCGCCAGCGCGTCCATCGTCTCTTCGAGCGGCGTGTCCGGGTCGGGCCGGTGGTGATAGAAGATGTCGACGTGATCGACCTGCATGCGCCGCAGGCTCTGGTCGAGGCTGGCCACCAGATATTTGCGCGAGCCGCCGTCGCCATACGGCCCCGGGCCCATGCGGTAGCCGGCCTTGGTGGAGAGGATCAGCTCGTCGCGGTGGGCCGAGAAATCCTGCTTCAGCAGCGCGCCCACGTGTTCTTCGGCCGAGCCCGGCGGCGGGCCGTAGTTGTTGGCCAGGTCGAAGTGCGTGACGCCCAGGTCGAAGGCGCAGCGCAGCGTCTCGCGCATGGTGTCGACGCGGTCGACGTCGCCGAAGTTGTGCCACAGCCCGAGCGACACCGCGCCCAGCTTGAGCCCGCTGCGGCCGCAGCGGCGATAGGGCAGCGTGTCGTAGCGCTGGACGGCGGCTTGATAGGGCGGGGTCGAGCTCATCGGGGCATCGCTTTCTCGGATCGTTTCAGATCGGCCCGGCGCCCGCGCTCGGATGGCAGACGTAGACGGTGGCCGCCTCGCCGCTGGGCGCGCGGTATTGCGCCTCGATGGCGGTGCGGGCGGCGTCGACCATCGCCTCGGGCAGCAGCGCCACCACGCAGCCGCCGAAGCCGCCGCCGGTCATGCGCGCGCCGCCCGCCGTGCCGATCACGCCTTGCAGGATTTCGACCAGCTGGTCGATCGCCGGCACGGTGATCTCGAAGTCGTCGCGCATCGACGCGTGCGACGCGGCCATCAGCTCGCCCATGCGGCGCAGGTCGTTGGCCGCCAGCGCCTCGGCGGCATCGAGCGTGCGCTGGTTCTCGGTCACGATGTGGCGGGCGCGGCGGAACACCCGCTCATCGAGCGAGCCCCGTTCGGCCAGCAGCCGGGCCTCGTCGACATCGCGCAGCGCCGGCACGCCGTAGTGCCGCGCTGCGGCCTCGCATTGCTGGCGGCGGGTGTTGTATTCGCTGTCGACCAGGCCGCGCTTGACGCGTGAATGCACGATCAGCACGGCGACATCATCGGGCAGGTGCACCGGCGCGGCGTCGAGCGAGCGGCAGTCGATCAGCAGCGCGTGGCCGGCCGCGCCGCGGGCCGAGATCAGCTGATCCATGATCCCGCAGTTGATGCCGACGAACCGGTTCTCGGCCTTCTGCGCCAGCAGCGCGATCTCGGTGGCCGACAGCTCGTCGAAGCCCTGCAGCGTCTTGAAGGCCTGGCCGATCGCCACTTCGAGCGATGCCGACGACGACAGCCCCGCACCCTGCGGCACGTTGCCGGCCACCGCCAGCTCGGCGCCGCGCAGCGGCAGGCCGTGATCCAGCAGCATCTTGACCATGCCGCGCACGTAGTTGGCCCAGCCCATGTCGCCGGCGGTCAGCGGCTTGATCGGCGCGTCGAGGCTGAACTCGTCGAGCTTGTTGCCGTAGTCGGCCGCCACCACGCGCACCAGGCGATCGTCGCGCGGCTGTGCGGCCACCAGCGTGTGGTAATCGATCGCGCAGGGCAGCACGAAACCGTCGTTGTAATCGGTGTGTTCGCCGATCAGGTTGACGCGGCCGGGGGCGTGCACGACGCAGCTGGGCGCGGCATCGAAGCCGACGCTGAACGAGGTGAGCACGCGTTTTAGCAGAGGTGATTTCATGGTTCGGGTGGCCTCAGTTGCCGCGGTAGTGCTGGTCGCCGAGCGCACGCAGGCGTTCGGCGGCTTGTTCGGGGGTGAGGTCGCGCTGCGCCTCGGCCAGCATCTCGAAGCCGACCATGAACTTGCGCACCGTCGCCGAGCGCAGCAAGGGTGGATAGAAATGCGCGTGCAGCTGCCATGGCTCAGCCGATGAGCCATCGAACGGCGCGCCGTGCCAGCCCATCGAATACGGGAACGAGCACTGGAACAGGTTGTCGTAGCGTGAGGTCAGCTTCTTCAGCGCCACGGCCAGGTCGGCGCGCTGTTCGGCGTTCAGTTGCGGCAGCTGCTGCACGGCAAAACGCGGCAGCAGCAGCGTCTCGAAAGGCCAGGTGGCCCAGTACGGCACCACCGCCAGCCAGTGCGGCGTCTCGACCACCACGCGCGCGCCGGCTGCGGCCTCGCGTTCGGCGTAATCGAGCAGCAGCGCGCGGCCGTGCTGTGCAAAGTAGGCGCGCTGTTCGCGGTCTTCGGTGGCGGCTTCGTTGGGCAGGTGGCCGGTGGCCCAGATCTGGCCGTGCGGGTGCGGCTGCGAGCAGCCCATCACCGCGCCCTTGTTCTCGAACACCTGCACCCACGCGTGCGTGCGGCCGAGTTCGGCGGTCTGCTCGCACCAGGTGTCGACGACGTTGCCGATCGCGTCGAGCGGCAGCTCCGGCAGCGTCTTGCCGTGATCCGGCGAGAAGCAGATCACCCGGCTGGTGCCGCGCGCCTCGTGCAGCTGGAACAGCGGGTCGGCGCTCGCGGGCGCGGCCGGCACCGCGGGCATCAGCGCGGCGTGGTCGTTGGTGAAGACGAAGGTGCCGGTGTAGGCCGGGTTGACGTCGCCGCTGACACGCGTGTTGCCGGCACACAGGTAGCAGCCGGGGTCGTGGGCGGGCAGGGCCTCGTCCTGCGCGGCTTCCTGCTGGCCTTGCCACGGCCGCTTCGAGCGGTGTGGCGACACCAGCACCCACTGGCCGGTCAGCGCGTTGCGGCGGCGGTGCGAGTGCTCCGCTACATCGAATGTCTCGGGTGTTGCGCTCATGATTCGTAGCCGTTCGGATGGGTGGATTGCCAGCGCCAGGTGTCGGCGCACATCTGGTCGAGCGTGCGGGTGGCGCACCAGCCCAGCTGCGACTCGGCCCGGGTCGGATCAGCCCAGCAGGCGGCCACGTCGCCGGGGCGGCGCGGCGCGAATTCATGCGGCAGCTCGCGGCCACACGCGCGGCCGAAGGCGGCCAGCATCTCCAGCACGCTGTTGCCGTGGCCGGTGCCGAGGTTGAACACGTGCAGGCCGGCGCGGCCGTGGGCGTGGTTCAGCGCGGCGAGGTGGCCGTCGGCCAGGTCCATCACGTGGATGTAGTCGCGCATGCCGGTGCCATCGGGCGTGGGGTAGTCGCGGCCGAAGATGCGCAGCGCCTCGCGCCGGCCGACCGCGACCTGCGCGATGAAGGGCATCAGGTTGTTGGGCACGCCCTGCGGGTCTTCGCCCATCAGCCCGCTCGGGTGCGCGCCCACCGGGTTGAAGTAGCGCAAGGCCGTCATCGACCAGGCCGGGTCGCTGGCCACCACGTCGGCCAGGATCTGCTCGACCATCAGCTTGGTGCGGCCGTAGGGGTTGGTGGCCGAGGTGGGGGTGTCCTCGCGCAGCGGCATCTGCGTGGCGTCGCCATAGACGGTGGCCGACGAGCTGAACACCAGCGTGCGCACGCCCGCATCACGCATCGCCTCGATCAGCACCAGCGTGCCGTGCACGTTGTTGTCGTAGTAGCTCAGTGGCTGAGCCACCGACTCGCCCACCGCCTTGAGGCCGGCGAAGTGGATCACCGCGTCGATCGCGTGTTCGCGCAGCAGGTGGTCGAGCAGCGCGCGGTCGCGGATGTCGCCCTGCACGAAGGCCGGTCGCTGGCCGGCGACCTGCTCGATGCGGTCGATCACCGCGGCCTTGGCGTTGTGCAGGTTGTCGAGGATCACCGGCTGCAGCCCGGCAGCGATCAGCTGCACGCAGGTGATGCTGCCGATGTAGCCGGCGCCGCCGGTGACGAGGATGCGCTTCATCGTCAGACCTTCTGCAGCCGCACGATGAACGCGGTCTCGGCCTGCGCACGCGGCAGCGGCAGGCCGGCGTGGGCGAGCCAGGCGCCGTCGAGCGTCAGGCCTTCGGGCGTGTTGATGGCATCGAAGAACGGCGCGGTGTTGTGGTGGCCGGTGGCGCGAACGGTGCCGTCGGGCAGCACCTCGTGCACGCGGTAGCGCGCGCCGGCGTCGAGCATGGTCAGGCGCAGCACCGGCGTGTAGCGGTGCGAGCTCGGCGCCGTGCGGTAGACCAGCAGCAGCACGTCGCCCGCGGCCGCGTTGCCATGGGCCTGCCAGGCGATGCCGTCGGCCACCTCGCCCAGCCAGACCCGGCCCGTGTGCAGGCGATCGCGCAGCTGCTTGTAGAGCGCGATCCAGGCGCGCAGCTCGGTGGTCTCGGCCTCGTTCAGGTGCCGCACGTCGAGCTCGACGCCCAAGTGGCCGGGCAGCGCCACCGCGGCGCGGAAGGCCATGTTCTGCGTGCGCCCGGTGGTGTGCGAGGGCGCGGTGCCGACGTGCGAGCCCATGATCTCGGGCGGGAAGAACTGCAGAAAGCCGCGCTGGATCGCCACCCGCGAGAGGGCATCGATGCAGTCGCTGGTCCAGACCCGATGGGTGTGGCGCAGCACCGCGAAATCGATGCGCCCGCCGCCGCCCGAGCAGCTCTCGATCTCGACCTGCGGATGGGCCGCGCGCAGCCGCGCCATCAGCGCGTAGACCGCATGCACCTGGGCCCGATAACCGGGCGCGCCGTTGGCCAGGCCGGCCGGTGCGAGGTCGCGGTTGTGGTCCCACTTCAGGTAGTCGATCGGGTGCGCGGCCAGCAGCGCGGAGATCTTGTCGAACAGGTAGTCGGCCGCCTCGGGGCGCGAGATGTCGAGCACCAACTGGTTGCGCGCGGTCAGCAGCGGCCGGCCGGCGACCTGCAGCGCCCAGTCCGGGTGGGCGCGGAACAGCTCGCTGTCGGGGTTGACCATCTCGGGCTCGACCCACAGGCCGAAGCTCATGCCGAGGCCGTTGACGTGGCCGATCAGCTCGCCCAGGCCGGCGGGGAACTTGCTCTCGTCGGGCCACCAGTCGCCGAGCGCGGCGCGGTCGTGGTGGCGACCGTGGAACCAGCCGTCGTCGAGCACGAAGCGCTCGATGCCCACGGCCGCGGCGGCGGTGGCGAGTTCCTTGACCGGGCCGGGGTGGACGTCGAAGTAGAAGCCTTCCCAGGTGTTGAGGTGCACCGGCCGCGCGCGCATCGCGCCGCCCGGCCAGTTCAGGCGCGAGCGCAGCTCGGCGTGGAAGTTGGCGGCCAGGCCGTTCAGGCCGGCGGTCGAGCAGCTCGCCACGATCTCGGGCGTGTGCAGCGCCTGGCCCGGTGCGAGCCGGCCTTCGCCGGGTGCCAGCCACTCGCCCATCTGCCACTGGTATTGGCCGTCGTGCAGCCACTCGATGGTCTGCTGGTGGTTGCCCGACCACGCGAGGTGCGCGCCGAACACCAGGCCGGCGTCGTCGGTGGCGCCGGGCGTGGTCACCACCGCACCGGGAAAGCAGTCGTGGCTGGTGCGGCCGCGCCGGCTTTCCTTGCGCCACAGGCTGCGCGTCAGCGGATCGGTCTGCAGCAGGAATTCATGCACGTGCTGGCCGGCGTAGGAGCGCACCTGCTGGCTGTGGCCGGGCAGCGGCAGCGTGCCCGAGGCGAGCCATTGCACGTCGATCGCGCTGTCGCCCAGGTTGTGCAGCGTGCTCTGCAGCGTGAGCACGTCGCTGGCCGCGTCGAGCTTGAGCGTGAGGTCCAGGCGCAGGCGGGCGACGTCGTCGTGCAGGTGCAGACAGACGGCCGAGCCGGGCGCCAGCCATTCGATCTCGCAGCGCGTGTACGCCTGCGCGAAGTCGAGCCCGTCGCGGTGCGCCAGCAGCGCGCTCTGGCCGAACCAGCCGACGCCGAAGGTCGGTGCCACCGTCAGCGGCTGGTCGAAATCGAGCATGAAGGACGGCAGCGGCCGGCTGTCGCGCAAGGCCGCGCCGGGTGTCGCCGCATCGGGCAGGCGCGGGCCCCAGTAGCGCCAGATCGGCGCCTCGTCGGCATGGGCTTCGATGACGATGCTGCTGGCGCGGCCGTGCAGCGCGATGAACTGCGCGGGGCTGTCAGGCAGGGATGCGGAGTGGGTGCGGGTGTTCATGAGCGGCTTGAGAAGAGGCGGTTCAGTTCAGGTGCCACAGGGCGATGCCCCGCGGCGCGAGCGTTGCCGAGCCCAGCAGGGGCGCGGCCGAAGAGGACGAGGGCGTCGACGTCGGCGTGTAGGCCAGCGTGCGATCCGAGAAGTTGCAGGCCAGCAGCAGGCCGCCGATGCGGCTGACGCGCAGGTCGGCGGGCAGCGGCTGCGGCGACAGGCCGGCGTCGGTGGCCGCGCGCATCAGAAGTTGCCGCCAGCCGTCGGCGTCGAGCCAGCCGGCGACGTAGCGCAAGCTGCCCAGTCGCGTGACGGCGGCGCGGCCGTCGTCGTCGAACAGCGCCTCGGCCTGCGCGCCCGTCAGCGCGAGGTCCTCGCGCCAGCGCTGGGCCGTGGCGACTGAACCTGCATCGCCCTCGAAGCGGATCACCGCCTGCACGCCCGGCGGCAGCGATGCCACCCGCAGCACCTGCACGCCGGCCAGCGCGCTCAAGGCGCCGGGCGCGAGGTTCTCGGGTATCGCCAGCACCTCGGTCTTGGCGCCGGCACGTGGGCCGAGCACGATCTGCGCGCCGGCTGCTGCGGCTTGCGTGAGCGCCTTCACCAGCGCGGCTGACGCATGCAACTGCACCGGCAGCACGATCAGCGCGTAGCCGGCCAGCGCGGCGTTCGGGCTCACGATGTCGACATCCAGCCCCAGCTGGCGCAGCGCGCTGTAGACGCGGAACTGCAGCTCCAGCGGGTTGTAGTCGGCGCCCTGCGGCTGGATCTGCGCCATCCACAAGCTGTCGTAGTCGAACACCAGCGCGACGCGGTTGACGATGCCTTGCGCGTTCAAATCCATCTGCGTGGACAGCGCCTGCAACTCGGCGCCGACCTGTGCGGCTTCGACGCCGCCCTGGTCGACACTGCGGTCCGGCCGGTGCAAGCCGGTGTGCATCTGCTCCTGCGCAAACGGCGCCTGGCGCCAGCGGAAGTAGCTCACCACCTCTGCGCCGTGCGCGAACGCCTGCCAGCTCCACAGCCGCACCATGCCGTCATGCGGCGCGGTGTTCCAGCTCGCCCAGTTGACCGGGCCGGGCTGCTGCTCCATCACCCACCAGCGGCCGTGGGCAGGCGCATCGGCGCGCGTGCTGGCGCACATGCCGCGATACAGGTCGTGGTGAAAGCCCGGGATGTCCGGGTGGCCGACGCGGGCGTAACGCGCCTTCTCGTCGGCCGAGAGGAAGAAGTTCTGCGTGAAGCCGAGCGGGTAGCTGTCCCAGGTGGCGATGTCGAGATCGGCGGCCACGTCGTGGTGGTCGAACTCGGTGAAGAAGCCCATGAAGTTGTGCGACACCGGCCGAGCAGGCGACAGCTCGCGCAGGATCTCGACCTGCTCGCGGTTGAAGGCTCGCACCTCGTCGGAGGCGAAGCGGCGCCAGTCGAGCCGGTGCGCCGGATGCGCCTCGGTGACGGTGCCGACCGGCGCGTCGATCTGATCGAACGAGCGGTATTCCATGCTCCAGAACACCGTGCCCCAGGCCGTGTTGAGCGCGGCGATGTCGCCGTAACGCGCCTGCAGCCAGCGGCGGAAACCGGCCTTGGCGGCGGCCGAATAACTCAACACCGTGTCGTGGCAGCCGTATTCGTTGTCGGTCTGCCAGGCGGCCACGGCTGGGTGTTGACCGTAGCGTTCGGCCACTGCGCGACTGATGCGGCGCGACTCGGCCCGGTAGCCGGCGTGCGAGAAGCAGTAATGCCGGCGCGAGCCGAAGCCGCGCGGTTGGCCGTGGGCGTCGATCGCGAGCATGTCCGGCATCGTGTCCACCAGCCACTTCGGCGGCGTGGCGGTGGGCGTGCACATCACGACCTTCAGGCCCTGCGCGTGCAGCGTCTCGATCGCTTCATCGAGCCAGGCCCAGTCGAACACGCCCGGCGACGGTTCGATGCGGCTCCAGGCGAACTCGGCGATGCGCACCCAGCTGATGCCCATCGCGCGCATGCGCTGCGCGTCATCGGCCCACCCGGATGGCGGCCAGTGTTCGGGGTAGTAGCAGACGCCCAGTTGCATGGCGTTTCTCCGACTCGGGTCGCCTCAGGCCGCTTCGGGCAGCAGCAGGTCGGTGTCGGGGATCAGCCGTTCGAGTGCGCGGCCGTGTTCGTCGAACAGGTGGGCCGAGCGGGCGGGTATCGCCATCGCCAGTCGGTGGCCCGACACCGCGTGCACATGGCCCGGTGCCTTGGCGACCAGCGCGTCGCCGCCGGTGGCCAGGCTGTGTTCGGCGTCACCACCGTCGAGGTAGAGGTAGGTCGACTCGCCCAGCCGCTCCTGCCACTGCACCGGCCGCACGATGTGCTGCTCGTCGGTGCCCAGGCGGGTGTCTTCGGGGCGGATGCCCAGCGTGACGGGCGCACCGCTCTGCAGGCGGCGTGCGTCGACGGCGGCCTGCAGCACCTCGCCGCTGTGCAGCTCGATGGTGGCCTGATCGGGCGTGGCGCTGCGCAGCTTGCCGCGCAGGAAGTTCATCTTGGGGCTGCCGATGAAGCCGGCCACGAACAGGTTGTTCGGCCGGTGATAGAGCTCCAGCGGCGAGCCGCACTGCGCCACGCTGCCGTCGCGCTGCACCGCCTCGCCGCTGTTGAGCAGCAGGATGCGGTCGGCCAGCGTCATCGCCTCGACCTGGTCGTGGGTTACGTAGACGGTGGATGCGCGGCCGAAGTCGCGGTGCAGCTTGGCGATCTCGAAGCGGGTCTGCACGCGCAGTGCGGCATCCAGGTTCGACAGCGGCTCGTCGAACAGGAAGACGCCCGGCTCGCGCACGATGGCGCGGCCGATCGCCACCCGCTGGCGCTGGCCGCCCGACAGCGCCTTGGGCTTGCGGTCGAGCAGCGCGTCGAGCTGCAGCACCTTGGCCGCGGCGCGCACCTTCTCGTCGATGATCTTCTTGTCCACCTTCGCCAGGCCGAGGCCGAAGGCCATGTTCTCGTAGACCGACATGTGCGGGAACAGCGCGTAGGTCTGGAACACCATCGCCACCCCGCGGTGCGCGGGCGGCACGTCGTTCATCAGCGCGCCGCCGATGCGCAGCTCGCCGCCGCTGATCTCCTCCAGGCCCGCGATCATGCGCAGCAGGGTCGACTTGCCGCAGCCCGAGGGCCCCACGAAGACGCAGAACTCGCCTTGCGGGATGTTGAGGTTCACGTCGCGGATCACCGGCGGGTTGTCGCCGTAGGCCTTGAAGACGGATTTCAGTTCGATGCTGGCCATGCGGGCTCCAGTGCTGCAGCGGGAGGGCGGTGAAGGGACGGGACAAGTCCGCTGCGGAATGGAGCTGATTCTGCTGATAATAATATTAGCGATAATTGGTGAAAACCCTTGCGGCCGTGCCGTGCCTGGCCGCGCCGGCGTTGGTGGCTGCGCCGTGGCGGCGTCGGTACGGGTCTCAGCGCCGCTTGACGGTCTCGCGCTCGACCAGCGGGCAGTCGATCTTGATCAGCGAGCGGCGGCTGCCGCGCTGCTCGGGTGCCAGCGCGGCCTCGGCCAGCAGGGCCTCGACGGCGGCGCGGCCCATCTCGTAGTTGGGCAGCACCATCGTCGTCAGCGGCGGGTGGGTGTGGCGCGAGATTTCCTGGTCGTCGTAGCCCAGCACCGACACGTCGGCCGGCACCTTCTTGCCGAGCTGCGCCAGGGCTTCGAGCGCGCCCAGCGCCATCAGGTCGTTGGCGCAGAAGATCGCGGTCGGCGGGCGCGGCAGCGCCATCAGCGCCAGCGTGCCGTCGAAGCCACCGCCGCTCATCCAGTCGCCGTCGCGCACCAGCGCGGGGTCGAACGGCAGGTCGGCGGTGGCGAGTGCGCGGCGGTAGCCCTTCAGGCGGTCTTTCGCGGCCTCCATCCAGGGCTCGCCGTTGATGAAGCCGATGCGGCTGTGGCCGGCCGCGATCAGGTGGTCGGTGCCGGCATGGCCGCCGGCCACTTCGCCGGGCACGATGGTGGGCAATTTGCTGTGTTCATCGTGGCAGTTCAGCAGCACGGTGGGCACGTCGCGCAGCGCCTCGGGCAGCGTAGCGGCGCGGGTGAAGATGGTCGAGTAGACGACGCCCAGCAGCTGCGGATGGGCCTTCAGCGCGGCGATCGCGGCGGCCTCCTGGTCGGCGTTGCTGCGCGTCACGCAGACGCTGACGACGCAGTCGTGCTCCCAGGCCGCGTCGCGCGCGCCGTCGACGCTCACCACCGGGTGCGGGCTGGTCGAGATCTCGTCGACCAGGTAGCCGATCAGGTTGCGGCGCGGGCCGGGTGCCTCGGCGCTGCGGGGGGCGATGTCGGCGCTTTCGCGCCGCGGCAGGCGGTAGCCCAGCTCGACGGCCACGCTCAGCACCTTGGCGCGGGTGGTGTCCGACAGGCGTGCGCCGCTCATGTTGTTGAGCACCATCGAGACCGTCGACTGCGACACGCCGGCGGCCTTGGCGACATCGGTCATGGTCGGGCGGCGCTCGGGCGGGGAGGGGGCTTTGCGGGTGCTCACGGTGGGGTGCGACGGGTCCGGGTCGGGTTGTTGTGTCGGGGTTCGACGCCCGCGGTGGGCGGTCGGTGCTGATTATCAGTAAACAAGGTTCCGGTTTCGACCCATGCGGACGGCATGACGGCAGATTGGCTGCTAATAAAATTTGCTGATATCAGTGAAAACACCGTGTTGATGATCGGGCCGGATTCCTATGATCGGCTCCTAACTCGAGTTAGTTGCTCGAGACGAAGGCTGCCCACCATGTCCGATCCTGTTGTTCCTGTCCCGTTCGACCTTGCGCCGCGCCGGCGTGGCTGGGCGGCGTTCAAGCACGCCTTCGGGCCGCTGCGCCGGCTGGAGACCACCACCGGTTGGCTGCTGGTGCTGCCGGCGCTGATCGGCTTCGTGCTGTTCTATGCGATGCCGACGCTGCGCGCGCTGGAGATCAGCTTCACCGACTGGAACCTGCTGAGCGAGCCCAAGCCGGTCGGCTGGGCCAACTACGCCAAGATGATCCAGGACGGCAAGTTCTGGCACGGCATGAAGCTGTCGCTCTACTACGTGGTCCTGAACATCCCGCTGCAAATCGTGCTCGGGCTGTTCCTGGCGGTGGCGATGGACCGGCTGACGCGCTCGCTGTTCGTCAAGTCGGTGGTGCTGCTGCCCTACCTGCTGTCGAACGTGCTGGTGGCGCTGATGTGGGTCTGGCTGCTCGATCCGCTGCTGGGCGGCGTCAATCACCTGATCACCTTTCTCGGCATGAGCCGCCACCCGTTTTTCGCCAGCCCCGACGAGGCGCTGATCACGGTCGCCGCGGTCAACATCTGGCGCCACATGGGCCTGTGCGCGCTGCTGTTCCTGGCCGGGCTGCAGGGCATTCCGCGCTATCTGTACGAGGCCGCCTCGCTCGAGGGCGCCAGCGAGTGGCAGATGTTCCGCCGCATCACGCTGCCGCTGCTGCGCCCGGTGATGGTGTTCGTGCTGGTCACCAGCGTGACGGGTTCGTTCCAGATCTTCGACACCGTGGCGGTGGCCACCAACGGCGGGCCGCTCGAATCGACCCGGGTGATCGTGCACTACATCGTGCAGAACGCCTTCGGCTTCTACAAGATGGGCTACGCCTCGGCGATGTCGCTGACGCTGGGCATGGTGATGGTGCTCTACACCATCGTGCAGATGCGCATCATGCGTTCGAACGAGAACGACCTGGCCTGACCTGGCTCACGCACCGAGCCACCCCGCGCCGCTGCTTCACCGCGTCGTTGCTCCACCGCATTCATCGTTTGAAGGAACCCGCCATGTCCGCCGCCCTTCCCACCGCCGTCGTGCCCAGCGCCTCGGTGCGCGCACGCCGCGTCTCGTCCTCGCGCCTGCTGGCCTGGGCCATCCTCGGCCTGATGCTGTTCGTCACGGTGGCGCCGCTGTGGCTGGTGCTCAAGACCGCGCTCACGCCATCGGCCGACCTGTTCACGCAGAGCGCGCAGCTGATGCCGGATCAGCCGACGCTGGCGCACTTCCAGCGCGTGCTCGGGCTGCTGAGCCCCGAGCAGGCGATGGCGCACGGCGGCTCGGGCGCCGAGATCCATTTCATGCGCGCGCTGACCAACTCGCTGCTGTTCACCGCCATCGTCGTGGTCTGCCAGGTGCTCACCAGCGCGATGGCCGCCTATGCCTTCGCCCGCTTGCGCTTCCCCGGCCGCGACGTGCTGTTCGGGCTGTTCGTCGCATCGATGATGATCCCGGGCGTCGTCACCTTCATCCCCAACTTCATCCTGATCAAGGACCTGGGCTGGCTCAACACGCTGGCCGGCATGGTGGCGCCGTTCTGCCTGTTCTCGGCCTTCGGCATCTTCTTCCTGCGCCAGTTCTTCATGTCGGTGCCGCGTGACCTCGAAGAGGCCGCGATGCTCGAAGGTGCCTCGCCGCTGCGCATCTTCTGGACCGTGGTGCTGCCGCTGGCGGCCACGCCGATCGCCACCATCGCGATCCTGCAGGGCATCAACATGTGGAACGAGTTCTTCTGGCCCTTCCTGGTCGCCAAGGACGAGGAGATGCAGGTGCTGACCGTGGCGCTGCAGAGCTTCAAGTCGCAGACCCCGCAAGGCCAGCCCGACTGGACCGGCCTGATGGCGGCCACCGCGCTGACCATCCTGCCGACGCTGGCGCTGCTGGTGATCTTCGGCCGCCGCGTTGTCGAGTCCGTGCAGTTCAGCGGCAGCAAGTGAATTCCGTTTGTTCCCAGCGCATCGCGCCTTCCACCCCGTAGAGGAGACATGTCCATGACCATCCGCCGCCACATCCTGTCCGCCGCCGCGCTGCTCGCCGCCGCCGGCGCCGCCCACGCCGTCGACGTCAAGTACGTGCTGTGGGACTCGGGCCAGCGCCCGGCCTACCAGCAGTGCGCCAGCGACTTCGAGCGCGCCAACCCCGACATCAAGATCAAGATCAGCCAGCAGGGCTGGGACGAGTACTGGACCGGCATCTCGACCGGCTTCATCTCGGGCACCGCGCCCGACGTGTTCACCAACCACCTGGCCAAGTACCCCGAGTTCGCCAAGAACAACCAGCTGGTCGACCTGGCCCCGCTGATTGCCCGCGACAAGGTCAAGACCGACATCTACGCCAACGGCCTGTTCGACATCTGGGGCCGTGACGGCAAGCAGTACGGCCTGCCGAAAGACTGGGACACCATCGCCTTCATCGTCAACATGGACGTGGCCAAGAAGGCCGGCGTGACGCTGGCCGAGTTGAACAACATGACGTGGAACCCGAAGGACGGCGGCACCTTCGAGCAGATCGTCAAGAAGCTGACGATCGACGCCAACGGCAACAACGCGCTCAGCCCCAAGTTCGACAAGAGCAAGGTCGCCACCTACGGCTACCAGAACCCGGGTGCCGGCGGCATGATGGGCCAGACCGAGTGGAGCCACTTCGCGGTCAGCAACGGCTTCAAGTTCCAGGACAAGCCCTGGGCCGGCAAGTTCTACTACGACGACGCCAGGCTGGCCGAGACCATCCAGTACATCGCCGGCCTGCCGGGCAAGGGCGTGTCGGCCACGGCCGAAGACGTCAGCAAGCTGGGCTCGGGCGGCATGTTCATGTCGGGCAAGGCAGCGATGATCCCCGAGGGCTCGTGGATGATCAACCACTTCGCCACCAACACCAAGTTCGGCTACGCCTGGGTGCCGCTGCCCAAGGGCCCGACCGGCGTGCGCGCCACCATGTTCAACGGCCTGGCCGATTCGATCTGGGTCGGCAGCAAGAACAAGGAGCAGGCCTGGAAGTGGGTCAAGTACCTGGGCTCCGAGGCCTGCCAGAGCGTGGTCGCCAAGGCCGGCGTGGTGTTCCCGGCCGTCAAGGGCCTGCCGGACACGGTGACGGCGGTGCACAAGGCCAAGGGCATCGACGACTCGGCCTTCCTCGAGATGGCCAGGGGCAAGACCTTCCTGGCGCCGATCGCCGACAACGGCTCGCAGGTCAACGACCTGATGCTCAACGCGATCGACTCGGTGCTGCGTGGCAAGGCCCAGGCCGCGACCGCGTTGAAGGACGCCAACGGCCAGGTCAACGCACTGTTCAAGTAAGCCGATCGGATCGGACCCTCGATGTCTCCGCCGCCTGCGCGGACATGACACCGTGCAGGCCTTGCGCGCCAGGGCGCGACCCTGGCGCGCGCTTTTTCCATCCCTCTTCGTGACACGAACCAGGAGCTGTTTCAACCATGCGTGATGCCTCCCCGCGCCGACTGAAGATCACCCTGATCGGTGCCGGCAGCACCGTCTTCACCCGCAACCTGCTGGGTGACATGCTCAGCCATCCCGAGCTCGCGGGCGCCGAGATCGCGCTGCACGACATCGACGAACACCGCCTGCGGCTGTCCGAAAAGGTGGCCTACCGCATCGCCGACGCGGTGGGCGCCAAGCCGGTGATCACCGCCAGCACCGACCGCCGCCGCGCGCTCGACGGCGCGCGCTTCGTGCTCAACACCATCCAGGTCGGCGGCTACAAGCCGGCCACCGTGACCGACTTCGACATCCCCAAGAAATACGGCCTCGAACAGACCATCGGCGACACGCTGGGCATCGGCGGCATCATGCGCGGCCTGCGCACGATCCCCGTGCAGTTGGCGATGCTGCGCGACATGGACGAGCTGTGCGCGCCCGGCGCCGTGCACCTCAACTACGTCAACCCGATGGCGATGATCACGTGGGCGCTCAACCGCGCCTCGACGCGCGTGCCCACCGTCGGCCTGTGCCACAGCGTGCAGCACACCGCGCAGGAGCTGGCCAACGACTTGGGGCTGCCGGTCGACGAGATCCAGTACCACTGCGCCGGCATCAACCACATGTCGTTCTACCTGCGCTTCGAGCGCAACGGCGAGGACCTGTACCCCAAGCTGCGCGACATCCAGCGCGAGGGCCGCATGCCGGCCTGGAACCGCGTGCGCTACGAGATGCTGCGTCAGCTGGGGCACTTTCCGACCGAGTCGAGCGAGCACTTTGCCGAGTACGTGCCGTGGTTCATCAAGCAGGGCCGCGAGGAGCTGCTGCGCAAGTTCAACATCCCGCTCGACGAGTACCCGGGCCGCTGCCAGGTGTTCGAACACGCCTGGCCCTACATCGAGCGTGAGCTCGAAGTGCCCGGCTCGCAGGATCCGGCCGCGCTGCTGGCGCAGCTGCGCGCCGCCGACATCCACGTCATGCAGCGCGAGATCGAAGGCGCGCCGCAGATGCTCGAAGGCCTGCGCTCGGTCAAGCGCAGCGTCGAATACGGCAGCGCGATCATCCATTCGATCGTGACCGGCCAGCCGCGCGTGATCAACGGCAACGTGCTCAACCACCAGCTGATCGACAACCTGCCGCAAGGCTGTGCGATCGAGGTGCCGTGCCTGGTCGACCACAACGGCGTGCAGCCCACGCGCGTGGGCAAACTGCCCGTGCACTTGGCGGCGCTGATGCGCACCAACGTCAACGTGCAGGAGATGGTGGTGGAGTCGGTGCTCGAACAGCGGCGCGACCACGTCTACCATGCGGCGATGCTCGACCCGCACACCGCCGCCACGCTCGATCTGGATCAGATCCGCGCGATGGTCGACGAGCTGCTGGCGGCGCACCGGCCCTTCCTGCCCGAGTACCTGCACGGCTGAGATCGGCGGCGTTCGTCCGCCGGTTTCACGCCGGCCACGAACAGGTCGCCGCGAGCGGATCGCCTCGACCACGCCGTCTTCGTCGCAGATCTTCTCCAGCCGGCTGCCGGGCTCGAAGCGCAGGCCTTGCTGCAGCTTGCCGCAGTGCGCGGCGTAACGGCCCTTGCAGTGCCCAGGCCTGCCGGGCTGAGTGCTTCTCTGGAGTCTCATGATGGACACCACGCCTGCCCTGTTGTCGAAAACGTCCGGCCTTGCCGCGGAACTCGTCCATCACAAGGACCTCTTGCCGCATGTCAAGGAAGCCCGTCTCGACGACGATGGCGGCGTTGCTGGTGTCGGTCTGTGCGCGCGCCACAAGGTGCACAGCCTCACGCACAGGTTGGCGCGTGCGCTGCAGGTCCCGCAGCGCCGCCTTGCCGGCGGCACGGTCGGCCTGCTGATCCCCAAGGCCGCTCACCTCCATGTCGACGTCTTCCTGGCGCAGCTCGGGGCTTGTGTCCACGGCATCTGCCAGGAGGTGGGGCTCGATCTGTTGATCGAGACCACCGATGACCTGGGGGCCGAGCCGGTCGCCTGCCTTGACCGGCTGCGCTCTCGCGGCATAGGCGGACTGATCGTCGTCAATCCGCGGGGCGAGGACTACGGCTTGCTGCATCGCCTGGCCGATGCCGGTGTCGCGCTGGTGGTGTTCGGCGCCGGTCTGCCCGGGCTGGAGCGCTTTGCGGCGCTGGGCTGCGACAGCCCCGGCGCGGTGCGGCTGCTGATGCGGCACCTGCAGCAGCTGGGTCATCGCCGCATCGGCCACGTGAGCTACGCGCCGGCCGAGTTCGTGCTGGTCGACGAGCGGGTGCGCGGCTGGACGGAGGCGTTGCTGGCCGATGGCGTGAGGCCCGAGCCGGCCTGGCTCGTGCACGCCGACATCAGCGCGGCCAGCGGTTATCAAGCCACTCGCAGCCTGCTGGCGCAGCAACGGCCACTGCCCGCAGCGCGGCGCATCACCGCGCTGTTCGCGGGCAACGACACGATCGCCTTCGGTGCCCTGCGTGCCGTGCGCGAGGCCGGCCTGCAGGTGCCGAGCGACATCGCCGTCGTCGGCTTCGACGATATTCCGCTGGCGGCCTACGCCGATCCGCCGCTGACGACGGTGCGCACCGATCCGATCGGCCATGGCCGCGAGGCGATGGCGCTGCTGCTGGCGCAACTGCGCGGACTGCGAGCACCACCCACACACTGGCTGGAGCGGCCCGAGCTGGTGGTGCGTGCGTCTTGCGGGGCGGTGCGTGGCTGAGCCGAACGCCGGGCGGGCCCATCAGTTGCCGGTGCGCTACCTGCCGGTCTTTGCACGTCCGAGGCTGCTTGCCCGGACCGGCCGGCTCGACTCGCGCTGCACCAGTTCGGTGGGCAGGATCACCGACGCCGGCCTGTGTCCTGCCAGCATGGCCATGACGCTGTCGACCAGGGCTCGACCTGCTTGCGCGATCGGTTGCCGGACGGTTGTCAGGGCCGGATTGAAATGCGCCGCCAGCTCGATGTCGTCGTAGCCGACCACGGCCACGTCCCCGGGTACCCGCCGGCCGGCGCGGCGCAGCGTGTTGATCGCGCTCATTGCACACAGGTCGCTGCCTGCGACGATGCCGTCCAGCAGGGTGCCGGTGGCCAGCAGGGCCTCGAGATCGGCGTGTATGCGTTCGCTGAGGAAGGGCAGGGTGCGCATCAGCCGTGGGTCGGCTTCCAGGCCACGATCCTGGTGGGCGCGCAGGTAGCCGGCCCGGCGCTGGGCGATCTCGGGCAGGCCCGGGTCGCCGACGAAGGCGATGTGCCTGGCGCCCTGATCGAGCAGGTGGGTGGCGGCGAGATGGCCGCCGTGCAGGTTGTCGGTCCCGACCGTGACATAGAGCTGTCTGGCCATGTGGCCGCCCCAGACGACGAAAGGCACGCCCCGTTGCGCCATCGCGTTGAGCTGGTCGTGGCTGTGCCATTGACCGATCAGGATGGCGGCCGCGGCACGGCCGGTTTCGATCGTGTGTGCCGCCAGGTCGAGCCGCTCGGAATCGATGCGCGACAGCAGCATGTCGTAGCCGCTGTGGGTCAGGGCATCGGCGATGCTGCCGATCAGGCTGAGGAAGAAGGGGTCGGAGAGGTGCTCGCGTGAGATCGCGTCGAAGGGCACGATCACCGCGACCGTGTGGTTCTGCTTCAGGCGCAGGTTCTGCGCGCCGACGTTGACCGCGTAGTTCAGCGAGCGGGCCAGGGCCTCGATGCGGGCGCGCGTTTCGGCGCCAACCCCGCGATTGCCGCTCAAGGCGCGCGAGACGGTCGCGATCGATACGCCTACCAGGCGCGCGATGTCGGCCATCTGAGGCCGGTCACCCGGAGTTAGCAGGGCAGGGGCTGCGGGGGGCGCTTTGGCGCGTCGTCGGTCCATGTCGGGAACGGCGCCGGGCTGCCGGTCTGCCGGGATGCAGGTGTGATGGGTGATGGCTCGAACAGGACCCGGACCTTTGTGAACGTTGGATACTGAACGTGCCGAATGATCGCTTCAAAGCGGATGTTTGAGTGCATTTGATGTTACTAACTCGCGTTAGGGTTTTCCATCTCCGCAATCGATTGCGGATTCTGCGGAATCACGTCATCGCAGAGCAACGAGCCCCGCGCTTCAGCCCAGCTGACGCGTTCCGCAGAACCGGTCGATCGAGGAGCTGTTTCATGACCGTGTCGTCGAGTGCGTCGAATCCCTGTGGCGGTTACCGGCTCGAGTTCCGGCCGCTGCAGTCCTCGAACCGCGGGCTCGCGTTCCTTTGCAATGCCGCCGGCCGCGTTCCGCTGGATCAGCTGAGCCGGTCCGATTTCAATACCTACTTGTATGCCCGGGCCCTGGTGGGTCGGGTGTTCGGTCGGCCTGCGGTCCGCAGTTGCAGCGTCGGCTGTTGCTGTGGCCGACGTCACGACCTGTGAGCCCTGGTCTACGGAGCCCGGAACATGAGTTTTGTCCAACCTGATACGAATCCGACCCGCAAGACCGTGGGCATGGGCATCGCGGTCGTCTTCCATGTCGCCCTGGTGTGGGCCTTGGCCAATGGGCTGGGGCGGCAGGTGATGAAGGTCATCAGCGAGCCCATCGAGACCCAGCTCATCGAGGAGGTCAAGCCGCCGCCGCCACCACCCAAGGTGATCGAGATGCCGCCGCCGCCGAAGTTCACGCCGCCGCCGCCGGCCTATGTGCCGCCGCCGGAGGTGCAGGTGCAGGCGCCGCCGCAGCCGCAGCCCACGATCACCGCGACAGTGGCCGAAACGCCGCCACCCGCACCGCCCGAGCCGGTGCGCGCAGCACCGGCGCCGGCCGCACCGCCTGCACCTGCGCCAGTGCCGGCACCTGCGCCGGCACCCGTGTCGGCGTCGGTGGCCTGCTCCAACTACGCGCAGGTGATGGGCGATGCGGGTTTCCCGCGCGAAGCGACCCGCCTCGGTCTCGAGGAAGGCACGGCGCTGGTCCAGTTCACCCTTGCGGCCAATGGCGAGGTCAAGGACATCAAGGTGGTCAGCGCGTCGCACCCCAGCTTCGCCAAGGGCAGCGTGCGCATCGTGTCCGAATACAAGTGCAAGGGTCAGGGACGCGATGTCACGGTCCAGGTGCCGTTTGTCTACAAGTCCAGCTGATCGCTCATTGGCGTCGGCATCGCGAACGCCGATCCACCTCCATCCATCCTCTCATCACGAAGGAAGAGACATGTCTCTCACGCAACGATTGATCCGCATTCCCGCCGCGCTGTTGCTGGCCGCTGGCCTCGCCTTCGGTGCCGTCGGCACGGCGCAGGCCCAGGCAGCCGCACCCACCGAGGCCGCAGCGGCGACCACCGCGGTACCTCAGGTCGAGACGGCCAAGCCGTCCGACGAAGCCGCCGAGAACCCCTATGGCCTCAAGGCCATGATCGAACACGGGGACATGGTCGCCAAGGGCGTGCTGGGCCTTCTGATGATCATGTCGCTGGGCACCTGGTATCTGCTGGTGACCAAGGCGCTCGAGCAGCGCAAGCTGCTGCGCGAGGCCAAGTCGGTTGGCGCCGGTTCGCGCTTCTGGACTGCTGGCACGCTGCGCCAGGGTTCCGACAGCCTGGCCAAGGACGGGGCTTTCCGCTTCATCGCAGACACCGCGCTCGAAGCGAGCCAGAAGCATGACGGCGTGCTTGCCGGGGTCGACCTCGGTTCGTGGATCACGACCTCGCTCGAAGAGGCCGGCGAGGAGGTCGAACACCGCCTGCAGAAGGGACTGGCCTTTCTCGCCACCGTCGGGTCGACCTCGCCCTTCATCGGCCTGTTCGGCACGGTCTGGGGCATCTTGAACGCGCTGACCGCGATCGGCGTGGCCGGCCAGGCGTCGATCGACAAGGTGGCGGGCCCGGTGGGCGAGGCGCTGATCATGACTGCGATCGGCCTGGCCGTCGCGGTGCCGGCGGTGCTGGGCTACAACTGGCTGGTCGGCCGCAACAGCACCGCGCTGCATTACGTGACGACCTTCGGTTCGAAGCTGCGCGCCACCCTGCTGGCTTCCGCAGCGCGCGCCTGAGGAGCCGGCGATGGGCATGAGCGTCGGTGCCGGGGGCGCTCCCGGCAAGAAGGTCAACTCGGAGATCAACACGACACCGTTGGTCGACGTGATGCTGGTGCTGCTGATCATCTTCCTGATCACGATCCCGGTGGCGGTGACCTCGATCAACGTGCGGCTGCCGAAGGAAACCAACCAGCCCCGCACCAGCAAGCCGGAAAACATCGTCGTGTCGGTCGACAAGGACGGCGAGATCTACTGGAACGACCTGCACATCCCCAGCGTCGCGGCCTTTCTCGACCGGCTCAAGACCGAGTCGGTGAAGGTGCCGCAGCCGGAGCTGCACATCCGTGGCGACGGTGGCAGCAGGTACGAGGCCGTCGGTCGGGTCGTGTTCGCCGCGCAGCGTGCCGGCATCGCCAAGGTCGCTTTCGTGACAGAGCCGCCGCCGCGGCAATGAGGGGACATACATGGGCATGAGCATGGCTGCGGCCGGGTCGGGCAAGAAGAAGTCGCGCCCCCAGGCCATCGGCGAGATGAACACCACACCGTTGATCGACGTGATGCTGGTGCTGCTGGTGATGCTGATCATCACGATCCCGATCCAGCTGCATTCGGTGGACCTGAACCTGCCCTCGGGCAAGGCACCGCCGGCCACCAGCGAACCCGAGATCGTGCGCATTGACGTCGACTTCGACGGCACCGTCTACTGGAATGGCGAGGCCATGCCCGACCGGGCCCGCCTCGAGGCGCACATGCGCGAGAAGGCGGCCCAGCCGGTGCAGCCCGAGATTCACCTGCGACCGAACAAGCTGGTGCATTACGAGCATGTCGCCGCGGTGATGGCCTCGGCGCAGCGGCTCGGGCTGAAGAAGCTGGGCATGGTCGGCAACGAGCAGTTCGTCAAGTGAAGAAGAACGCGATGAAGACACACACACGTGCCTGGTTTGCGGCGCTGCTGCTGGGGGTGGCTGCGGGCTACGCGCCAGCCCAGACCCCGGCCCCGGCGCAGGAGTCCGTGCGCGCCGAGATCGGCAAGTCGCTGCAGGGCGCGCAGGAGCTGATGAAGGCCGGCAAGTTCCGCGAGGCGCTCGCCAAGGTGCGTGAGGCCGATGCGGCGCCCAACCCGACCGCTTACGAACGGTTCATCCTCGATCGCATGCGTGGCAGCGCGGCCGCCGGCGCCGGTGACGAGGTCGTCGCGAGCCGTTCTTTCGAGGCCGCGCTCGCCAGCGGCCGGCTGCAGCCGGCCGAGGCGCTGGCCATCCTCGAAGCCCTGGCGTCGTCGGCCTACCGGACCAAGGACTACGCCAAGGCGATCGAGGTGGCGCAGCGCTACTTCAAGGAGGGCGGGAAAAGCGAGCCGATGCGCAACCTGATGACCAGCGCGCACTACCTCAGCGGCGACCATGCCGGCGTGATCCGCGACATGCAGCAGCGTGTGCAGGCGGTCGAACAATCGGTCCCGGTGGTCGACGAGACGACGCTGCGCATGCTGGCGGCCAGCTACGCCAAGCTCGGCGACGATGCCGGTTATGCCAACACGCTCGAGAAGCTGCTGGTGCACCACCCCAAGAAGGACTACTGGGAAGACCGCCTGACGCGGTTGCAGAACAGCGCTGCCTTCAGCGACCGCCTGATGCTCGATCTCTACCGCCTGCGGCTGGCGACCGGCACGCTCGATAGCACCGAGCAGTATTTCGAGATGGCGCAGCTGGCGCTGCAGGCTGCATTGCCTTTCGAGGCCAAGCGGGTCGTCGACCTGGGTTACGCGGCCGGCAAGTTCGGCAGCGGTGCCGAGGCCGAGCGCCACAAGCGACTGCGCGAACTCGTCAACCGGCAGGCCGCCGAGGACGAGAAGGCGCTGCGTGTCGAGGTGGTCGGCCGCACCGGGGAGGCCCTGGTCAACATGGGCCAGGCGCTGGTCAGCGCGGGCCGTTACGACAAGGGCATCGAGCTACTCGAGCACGGTGTCGCCAAGGGCGGTCTGAAGCGGCCGGAGGACGCCCGTCTGCACCTGGCCGTGGCTTATTTCCAAGGCGGCAGCAAGCCCAAGGCCGTCGAGACCTTCAAGGCCGTTCGCGGCGGCGAGGGTGTCGCTGACCTGGCGCGGCTGTGGGGCATCCACGCCAGCCGCAACTGAGATCTCACCCGGACCGGTCGCATGAACACCGCCGAAGCCTTTCTCGTCGCGATGACCGTGGTCTTTGCGCTGCCCTACCTGGTCTGGCGCCTGGCCGACATCGATGCCTGGGCGCCGCTGGTGGTGGTGCAGATCCTAGCCGGCATCGCGCTCGGTCCCGGTGTACTCGGCCAGTGGTGGCCGGATCTGCATGCCGTCGTGTTCACGCCGCCGGTGATCCAGGCGCTCAACGGTGTGGCCTGGTGGGCGGTCATGCTGTTCGTCTTCATCGCCGGGATCGAACTGGACCTGGGCGCGGCCTGGCGGCATCGCCGTGAGACCGGCACGACCGCGGCGTTGGCGCTGGGTGTGCCGCTGCTCGCCGGTGGCGTGGCGGCCTGCGGAGGGCTGATGACCAGCGGCTGGATCGGGCCGGCCGCGCTGCCCTGGCAGTTCGTCGTCGGCGTGGGCATGGCCTGCGCGGTGACGGCGCTGCCCATCCTGGTGCTGTTCCTCGAGCGCCTGAGCCTGCTGCGTGAGCCAATGGGGCAGCGCATCCTGCGTTATGCCAGCCTCGACGACATCCTGATCTGGGCGGTGATGGCGCTGATCCTGATGGACTGGCAGCGCATGGGCCACCAGGCCGCTTTCCTTCTGGGCTTCGGCCTGCTCGCCTGGGCCATGCGCGTGCTGATGCGGTGCGTTGCCGAACAAGACCGCTGGTACCTCGCGCCGGTCTGGCTGGCGGTCTGCGCTCTTGCGGCCGACTGGGCCGGCCTGCACTACATGGTCGGCGCCTTCCTGGCCGGCGCGGTGCTCGATGCCGATCTGTTCGACCGTGCGGCGATGGACACGCTGCGCCACCATGTGCTGATGCTGCTGATGCCGGTCTTCTTCCTGTCCACCGGCCTGCGCACGCATTGGTCGGTACAGGGCGCCGACGTGCTGATCGCCGCGCTGGTGCTGCTGGTGGCTTCGGTGGGCGGCAAGCTGCTGGGTGTGCGCCTGGCCGGCCATGTGCTCGGCTGGAGCAGCGCCGAGGCCAGGCTGGTGGGCTGGCTGCTGCAGACCAAGGCGCTGATCATGATCATCTTCGCCAACATCCTGCTCGACCGCCAGGTGATCACCGCAGATGCCTTCACCGCGCTGCTGCTGATGGCCGTGGGCAGCACGATGCTGACGGTACCGATGGCTGCCCCGCTGCTGGCGCGCCTGCGCGGCAGGCTCGGCTCTGCGCTGTGGACATGAGTCGATGACGACCGCCGTGCCTGGTGGGTGCGGCGGGCTCCGGTTCCTTTTTTTTGCCCTGCAGCTAACGCGAGTTAGCCGCCGGGTCTTTCACCCTCTCTTGAGCAGCAAGAGGCGTCGACAGCCCGCAACGGCCGACGCGATCCAGCGATTCCAACCATGCATACCTCACGAGGAGAAACGATGCACAAACATCGCGTGCGCCCAGCTAGGGCGCCGAAACTCAACCAGATCGCCGCGCTGCTGACCTCGTCGGCCTTCGCGGTCCTGCTCGCCGGTCCGGTACAGGCCCAGGGCCCTGTGGCGGCCGAGGACAAGGCCGCCGAGGCCACCCAGGCCGACGCAGCCAAGGCAGAAGCATCGGCCGCCACCGGCGCGGCAGGGGCAGCCGTCGCGGGCAAGCGAGACAAGGGCGACGTCGTCGGCCTGGATCGTGTCGTCGTCACCGGCACCAGCCAGAAGAAGTCGAAGATGCGCAGCTCGGTGTCGGTGACCGACGTCGACCAGCAGCAGGTCGCCGACTTCGGTGCCCGCTCCGAAGCCGACGTGCTGCACCTGATCCCGGGTATCCGGGCTGAAAGTTCGGCCGGTCCGGGCGGCAACTCCAACATCACGGTGCGCGGCCTGCCGATCTCGTCGGGCGGCTCGAAGTTCGTCCAGCTCCAGGAGGATGGCCTGCCCGTGGTCGAGTTCGGCGACATGAACTTCGGCAACAACGACTACTTCATCCGCTTCGATAACAACGTCGACAGCATCCAGACGCTGCGGGGCGGCTCGGCGGCAACCTTCGCCTCGCACGCCCCGGGCGCGGTCATCAACTACATCAGCAAGACCGGCAAGGAGAAGGGCGGATCGATCGGCCTGACACGTGGCCTGAACTTCGACGAGACCCGTGTCGACGGCGACTACGGCGGCAAGCTCAGTCCGAACCTGCGCTTCCACATCGGCGGCTACTTCCGCGACGGCGAAGGCCCGCGTGCCAACGACACCCATGCCCTGCGTGGCCATCAGATCAAGGGCAATCTGACCAACGCCTTCAACGGCGACAAGGGCTATCTGCGGGTCTCGTTCAAGTCCCTCGACGAGAGTGCACCGACCTACACCAGCATGCCGGCGCGTGCTTCGTTGAGCGGCAACACGGTCACCGGCATGAGCTCGATCAACGGTTTCGACATCCGCAAGGATTCGCAGCTGTCGATCTACAACACCAGCATGCCGACGATCGGCCCGGTCGGCACCAGCACCGGCATGGCCGACGTGTCCAGGGGCATCACGGTCAAGTCGAAGACGGTGGGTCTGGAGTTCCACAACGAACTGCCGACCGGGTTCACGATCGACAACAAGTTCAAGATCAGCCGCACCTCGAGTGCCTTCCAGACCCAGTTCTGGGGTGCCAACACGCTGGGTGGCATGCTCGGCAACTTCGGCGCCGGCTCGTCGGCGGTGTACTTCAACGGCCCGAAGGCCGGCCAGGCCGTCACCGACACCAACCTGCAGACCGGGCTGGTGTCGCAGAGCGCGGCGATCAACCAGCAGTCGCCCGACATGGGCCACTACGCCAACGACCTGAGCCTGAGCAAGGCCTTCGAGCTGAGCGGCAACAAGCTCAACACCAAGCTGGGCTACTACCGTTCCAACCAGGACATCGTCCAGGAATGGCAGATCAGCGAGCGCCTGATGGAGATCGGCCGCAACGGCGCGCTGATCGACGTCAGGGATGCCGCCGGCGCGATGCTGACCACCGCCGGCCTGACGGGCTACAACAACCAGTGGGGCGGCTGCTGCGCCCGCAGCGTCAATGCGCACTACACCACCGACGCGCCCTACCTGTCGCTGGCGCTCGAAAGCGGCCCGGTCGACCTGGAGGCCAGCCTGCGCCACGACATGGTCCGTGCCACCGGCAGCTATGCCGGCGGCAAGCAGGTCGCCGGCGGTCTCGACGTCAACCGGGATGGGGTCATCGATGGTGCCGAGCGCAACGTCTGGTTGGTTGACACCAGCAACCCGAGTCCGATCAACTACAAGGTCAACTACACCTCGTACTCCCTGGGTGCCAACTACCGCCTCAGCAACGACACCAGCACGTTCGCGCGTGTCAGCAAGGGCGGTCGGGCCATCGCCGACCGCCTGCTGTTCTCGCCTTTCGTGAACTCGGTGACCGGTGCCCTGATGGCCGGCCTGGAGGCCCAGGCGGTCGCGACCGTCAAGCAGCGTGAAATCGGCGTGAAGCACCGCGGCAGCCGCGACTGGGGCAGCTACGGCCTGTTCGCCACGCTCTTCACGGCGACGGTGGACGAGTACGACTACGACCAGACGCGCACCATCGGTCCGAAGCTGAACGTGGTGGGGACCCGGGCCCGCGGCCTGGAGCTCGAGTCGGCGCTGAGCATCGGCAACTTCGCGATCAATGCCAATGCCGTCTACACCGACCTGAAAATCACGAAGGACCTGGTCGGCACGGCGCAAGGGGCCAGCACGGTGGGCAAGGTGCCGGGTGGCGTGCCCACGGTGCTCTATTCGATCTCGCCGCGCTACACCTTCGGCCCGGTGACCACCGGCGCGTCGATTTTCGGCCAGACCTCGGTGTGGAACAACACCTTCAACACCACGAAGGTCGCGGGCCGCTACATCGTCAATGCCTTCGTCGGCTACGAGATGGCCGAGAACACGACGCTGACGCTGAACGCCAGCAACCTGTTCGACAAGGTCGCCTCGTCGGGCGGCGTGGGTGGCCCGAACGCCCAGAACATCGTCGAACTGCGGCCGGAAACGGGCCGATCGTTCACGGCGTCGATCCGACATGCGTTCTGATCGATGAGGTGAGATCAGGGAGATCAAGGGGGGCGCAGATCCCCTCGGGTTGCAACTTTACGGGCGACGCAAGTCGCCCCTTTTTCCGCTCCACACGGAGGCCAGCGCATGTCAAATCCTGAACGCCATCTGCGCGACATCGTCATCATCGGTGGTGGTTCGGCCGGCTGGATGGCCGCGGCGGCCTTGTCCAGCGCGCTGTCGCAGCGCTGTCGTGTCACGCTGGTCGAATCCGATGAGATCGGCACCGTCGGTGTCGGCGAGGCGACGATTCCTCCGATCAGGATCTTCAACCAGACCCTGGGCCTGGACGAGGCCGAGTTCCTCAAGCGCACCCAGGGCACCTTCAAGCTCGGGATCGAATTCGTCGACTGGGCCCGGCTCGGCCAGCGCTACTTCCATCCCTTCGGCCCGCATGGCGTGCAGTTCGATCTGTCGCCGCAACACCAGTATTGGCTGCGCAGCCGAGGGCGTGAAGGCATGCCCGGCATCGACGAACATTCGATGGCCTGGGTGATGGCCAGTCGGGGCCGGTTCGACAGGCCCTCGAGCGATCCGCGCTCGGTGCTGTCGACCTTCGACTATGCCTACCACTTCGACGCCACGCTCTACGCCCGCTACCTGCGCGAGGTGTCCGAGGCGCGCGGGGTGCGGCGTATCGAGGGCCAGGTCGTCGGTGTCGCCCTGCGCCCGACCGACGGCTTCGTCGCATCGGTGCGACTCGCCGACGGGCGTGACATCGCCGGCGAGCTGTTCATCGACTGCTCGGGCTTTCGTGGCCTGCTGATCGAGCAGACCCTGCACACCGGCTACGAGGACTGGAGCCACTGGTTGCCCTGCGATCGCGCGATGGCGGTGCCCTGCAGTCATCCTGAGTCGCCCGAGGGGGGCGAGCTGACGCCCTACACGCGCTCGACCGCGCGCGCGGCCGGCTGGCAGTGGCGCATCCCGCTGCAGCACCGCATCGGCAACGGCCATGTCTACAGCAGCCAGTTCCTCGATGACGACGAAGCGGCGGCGGTGCTGCTCGACAACCTCGACGGCGCGGCCCTGGCCGCACCGCGAGCGCTGCGTTTCACCACCGGCCGGCGCAAGCAGTTCTGGAACCGCAATGTCGTGGCGCTGGGCCTGGCCAGCGGCTTCATGGAACCGCTGGAGTCGACCAGCCTGCACCTGGTGCAGTCGGGCATCTCGCGGCTGCTGGCGCTGTTTCCCGATCGCGACTTCGATCCGCTGACGGCGGCCGAATACAACCGCATCGGGGTGCAGGAGTTCGAGCGCATCCGCGACTTCCTGATCCTGCACTACAAGCTCACCGAGCGGGATGACGCGCCGCTGTGGCGCTACTGCGCGGCGATGCCGATACCCGACACGCTGCAATACAAGATCGAGCATTTCCGGCGCTACGGCCGCCTGGTCAGCGAGGGCATGGAGCTGTTCGGCAACGCCAGCTGGCTGTCGGTGCACATCGGCCAGCTGAACTGGCCGCAGCGCCACGATCCCCTGGTCGATCTGCGCGACGTCGATGGCGATGCCGTGCTGGCGCGGCTGCGCCAGGCCATGGTGAGTGCCGCCCACGGCCTGCCCGGCCATGCCGATTTCATCCGGCGCCACTGCGCCGCCCGTGCGGCCTGCCCAGCCTAGCCGGGCGCGATCCGTCCGGCCAGGCTGGCGCCGCAGGATTCTCGGATCACCAGGGTCGGCGCGGGCACCGGCTCCACTGCGGCGGGGTCGCGTCCTTCGATCTGCGCCAGCAGCATCTGGATCGCCTGCCGGCCGTGTCCGACCGGATCGGAACGCACGGTCGTCAGTGGCGGCGAGGCGTAGGGGGCGAAGGGGATGTCGTCGTAGCCGACCACGGCGACATCCTGCGGCACGCGCAGACCCGCCTCGTGCAGCGCGCGCAGCGCGCCGAAGGCGATGGTGTCGTTGCCGGCGAACAGGGCCGTGAGCCGGCCGCCTCGCGCGAGCAGCTCGCGGGTGGCTCGGTAGCCGCTCTCGGCGGTGATGTCGGCGTGGGTCACCCACTGCGGCTCGGCAGTGATGCCGTGCTCGGCCAGCGCCTGGTGCCAGCCACGTTCACGCTGGTTGACCGAATGGAACTCGGGCTGGGCGTAGTTGACCAGGCCAATGCGCCGGTGCCCGAGCGCGATCAGATGGTTCACCGCCATGCGAGCCGATGCCCGGGTGTCGTGGCCCATGGTGTGGAAACCCTCGGCCTTCGACAGCTCTCGGTCGAACACCACCAGCGGGATGCCGGCATCGCGCAGTTGCCGCAGGGACTCGATCTCGCCAGCGCGCAGGTGGGCGATGATCAGTCCGTCGATGCGCCGGCTGCGCACCAGTTTCATGAACCCGCCAGCCTTGCCGCCCGGGTCTTCGAGGGTCTCGATCAGCAGCTTGAGGCCGTGGCGATGGCAGTGTTCGTTGATGCTGGCGACCAGCTGCTCAAGAAAAGCGTCGAAATACAGGTGTTCGACCTTGGGGATCACCAGGGCCATGTTGCCAGTGGAGCCGCCCGCCAGTGAACGCGCCGCCGCATGTGGCTCATAGCCGAGCTCGCGTGCGGCGGCGAGCACTTTCTCGCGGGTGGCCTCGCTGATGCCCTGGGTGGTCACGCCGTTGAGCACGAAGGAGACGGTGGTCCGCGACACGCCGGCGCGTCGGGCGACTTCGCTGCTGGTGGGCTGGGTCTGGGGGGAGGGCGCCTTACGGGGGGCAGTTGGCATGGATCCGATGGTAAGCGGGCGCGACGTCGGGTGAGTTCTGCCTCTCCGCATCACGCCGGTTCTTGCGCCAGTCTGCCGGCAGGGTTGGTGCTGCCGGGGGCGCTCTTGTTGCTACCGCCGCGCTCGCAGGACCCCGCCGTTCAGCCTGGTGCCGCCGTGCCGTCTCGGCGCGCCTTGACCGCCGCCAGCCAGGCGTTCATCAGCGGCTCGGCGTCGAGCAGTTCCCGGGTGTGCAGATGGAATTCCGGGTGCCACTGCACGCCGGCCACGAACAGGTCGCCGCGTGAGCGGATCGCCTCGACCACGCCGTCTTCGTCGCAGCGCGCCTCGACCACCAGGTCGGAGCCCAGCCGGTCGACCGCCTGGTGGTGGATGCTGTTGACGCGCGGGCTGGCGTGGCCGTCGTAGATCTTCTCCAGCCGGCTGCCGGGCTCGAAGCGCAGGCCGTGCTGCAGCTGGTCGTAGAGCACGCCGTCGACGTGGCGGCGCGTGTCGGGTCGCTGGGTGTTGATGTCCTGCAGCAGGCTGCCGCCGAAGGCGACGTTGAGCAGCTGGCAGCCGCGGCAGATGCCGAGCATCGGCTTGCCCTGGGTGAGGAAACCGTCGATCAGCTCGATCTCGTAGCGGTCGCGCACCGCGTCGCCGGCCCACTCGGGGCGCAGCGGCTGCTGGCCGTAGCTCAGCGGGCTGACGTCGGCGCCGCCCTGCAGCACCAGGCCGTCGAGCATGTCGACGTAGTGGTGCACGCCGACCTTGCGGCGCTCCACCTCGGCGTCGAAGCCGAGCGTCGGGATCATCACCGCCATCGCGCCGTGCGCCATGATCCAGTGCGCCAGCGACTGCTCCAGGTACTGCAGCGTCTTGCCGCGGAACCCCAGCTCGACCGGCGGCACGTGCATCAGCCGCGCCGACATGCCGATCAGCAGCGGCCGCTCGCGCACCGGCAGCGGGTAGGCCGGCACGCGGCTCAGCGCCCCTGCCCGGCCCAGCGTTGGCATTGTTGACGCACCACTTCGGCCAGCAGGTGCTCTTCGTCGTTGATGTGGCGGATCCAGCTGGCGTCGTTGCCGATGCGCAGCAGGTCGGCGCGCAGGTAGTTGATGGCGCCCTCGGCGCGCAGCTCCATCGCGTGCAGTTCGAGCTTGTCGAAGCTGGCCAGGATGTCGTCGCGCAGCGTGCGGTGTTCGCCGGTCTGCGGGTCGACGAAGATGCCGTCGAGCCCGAAGCGGCAGGCCTGGAAGCGGTTGTAGGTGTAGGGCAGGTAGTCGTCCTCGTTGAGCTCGAAGGGCTTCTCCACCCGCAGCCAGCGCGCCAGGCACTGGATGTAGCCGGCCATCGCGGCGGCCTTCTCGACCGTCAGCGGCGTGTCGAGCACGCGCACCTCGATCGTGCCGTACTCGGGCTTGGGGCGGATGTCCCAGTAGAAGTCCTTCATGCTCTTGATGACGCCGGTGCGGGTCATCTTGTTGAAGTAGACGTTGAAGTCGTCCCAGGTCTGCACGAAGGGCGCGCGGCCCGACATCGGGAAGGCGAACACCGAGTTCAGCCGTGCCGAATCGAAGCCGGTGTCGGTGCCCTGCACGAACGGCGACGAGGCACTCAGCGCGATCAGGTGCGGGATGAAGCGCGACAGCCCGTGCAGCAGCACCAGCGCCTGGTCCGGCCCCGGGCAGCCGACGTGCACGTGCTGGCCGAAGATCGTGAACTGCTTGGACAGGTAGCCGTAGAGCTGCGACAGCTCCTGGAAACGCGGCTTGTTGAAGATGCGGCGCTGGCTCCAGTCCTGGAACGGATGGGTGCCGCCGCCGCACAGGCCGACGTTGAGCTGGGCCGCGCACGACACCAGCGCGTCGCGGATCTCGCGCAGCTGCGACAGCGCGTCGTCGTAGTCGGTGCAGATGCCGGTGGACAGCTCGATCATGCTGTCGGTCATCTCCGGCACCACGCTGCCGGGCACCTTGTGTCGCTCCATCAGGCGCAGCAGGTCGACCGCCGACGGCGCCAGGTCGTAGTCGTGCGTGTTGACGATCTGCAGTTCTAGCTCGACGCCCAGCGTGAGCGAGCGCGACTGTGCGAATTCACCCAAACTCATGAGCGCGCCCCCTTGCTGCGGGCCTGCAAGGCGCCCGGCGTGACTTCACCGGCGCTTTGCAGCGCCCATTGCACCGCCAGCGGGCCGAGCAGTTCGAGCATCGCGATCGCACTCAGCACGATCGGTGCGAGCTGGCGGCCGAAGGCCGGGTCGACCGAATACAGATCGGCCAGCATCACCAGCGCGGTGGCCGACAGTGGCGTCAGCGTGATCCCCAGCGCCAGGCCCTGCTTGCCGCTCAGGCCGCTGACACGGGCCCAGCCGTTGACCGCCAGCAGCTTGGCCGCCGCGCGCGCCAGCACCAGCACCGCGGCCGCCGCGGCGCCGGCGGCCAGCGTCTCGATCGACCAGGCCGAACCGACGATCACGAACAGCATCAGCACCAGCACCCCGCCGGCGGTGCCGAAGTGGCGCGGCCAGACCCAGGGCCGCTCGCTCGAATTGCGCAGCGCCAGCCCGGCCAGCAGCGGCACCAGCAGCGTCGACAGCCCCAGCGAGCGCGCCAGCGTGATCGCCAGCAGCACCAGGCCGAGCAGCAGCAGCACCGAGTTGTCGTTGCGCAGGTCGAGCCGGCGCGCGATCAGCGCCACCAGCCGCGCCAGCAGCAGCGCCACCAGCAGCGAGCCGAGGAAGTTGTAGCCCAGGCGCGCGAAGGCGTTGACCCAGTCGCTCATCTGTTCGAACGACAGCCAGCCGCGAAACAGCGTCAGCGCCAGCGTGGCATAGAGCGTGTTGAGCGCGGTCAGCAGGATCATGCGTTCGGTCACCTGGCCGGCCGCGCCCAGTTCGAGCGCCACCCGCCCGGCCACCGCCGCCGAGGCCGGCATCGCCAGCACCGCGCAGGCCATCGCCAGCGGCCGGTCGAGACCGAACCACGACAACGCCGCATAGACCGTGAAGAAGGTCAGCGTGGCTTCGCTCAGGCTGGTCCACAGCAAGGCCTGGTTGACCCGCAGCCAGCGCAGCTTGACGCGGCTGCCGATCTCGAACAGCAGCAGCGCCAGCGCCACGTCGACCACCAGGCGCAGCGATTCGGGCAGCTGGCCGGTGCTGGTGCCGTTGCCCGACAGCGCGATCACCACGCCGGCGGTCGAATAGCCCAGCACCCGCGGCAGGCGCGACACGCGCGCCACCACCTCGCCGAGCAGTCCGCCGCTGAGCAGCATCAGCACCGGCCAGAACAGACCGCCCGGATCAGGCGGCCAGGGGCTGATGTGCAGGATCTCGGCCACGGGTTCGAGCCATTCCATCGGGGTGTTTCCTTGGTTGGAGCGTCGCGGTCGCACGCACGGGTCGATGCGTGCCACCGCGACGGATTGCCTGCCGGACGGCCCAGAAATTAGAGCACGCACCCGCGCATGCCTGCTCGGCCTGCAACCGGAAATGAAAACAGGCGTCGACGGACGCGGGCTGGCGGTCGCGCTCGACCGGACGGGCGCTCAGCTCGCCACGGTCTGGCGCACGGCGTGTTCCCACTGCGCCATCAGCTCGCTGGCGCGCCCTGGGGGTAGGGTCGGGTGGAAGGTGCGCTCGGGCTGCCACAGGGCTTCGAGTTCGTCGAGGCCGCGGTACACGCCGGTGCTCAGGCCGGCCAGGAAGGCGGCGCCGCGCGCGGTGGTCTCGATCACCTGGGGTCGCACCACCGGCACGCCCAGCAGGTCGGCCTGGAACTGCATCAGCAGGTCGTTGACGCAGGCGCCGCCGTCCACGCGCAGCTCGGTGACGGCCGCGCCGCCGCAGGCCTGGGCGTCGCGACCCATCGCGGCCAGCAGGGCGGCGCTCTGGTAGGCGATGCTCTCCAGCGCGGCGCGGGCGATGTGGCCGAGCGTCGTGCCACGCGACAGGCCGACGATGGCGCCGCGTGCGTCAGGTTTCCAGTAGGGCGCCCCCAGCCCGGTGAATGCCGGCACGAAGACCACGCCGCCCGAGTCGGGCACGCTCTGCGCCAGTGCCTGCACCGCCGAGGCCGAATCGATCGCGCGCAGGCCGTCGCGCAGCCACTGCACCACCGCGCCGCCGACGAAGACGCTGCCTTCGATCGCGAACTGCGGCTGCGGCCCGGTCTGCGCTGCGGCGGTGGTCACCAGGCCGTTGGCCGAGGACTGGAAACGATCGCCGTTGTGCATCAGCAGGAAGCAGCCGGTGCCGTAGGTGTTCTTGGCCAGGCCGGGCTTGAAGCAGGCCTGGCCGAACAGCGCGCTCTGCTGGTCGCCGGCGATGCCGGCGATCGGCAAGGCCGCGCCGAGCAGGCCGGCATCGGTCTCGCCGTAGAGATGCGACGACGGAAACACGGCAGGCAGCAGCTCGTGCGGCACGTCGAGCAGGCTCAGCAGCTCGTCGTCCCAGCGGTTGGCGTGCACGTCGAACAGCAGCGTGCGCGAGGCGTTGGTCACGTCGGTGGCGTGCACCCGCCCGCCGGTCAGCTGCCAGACCAGCCACGCGTCGACCGTGCCGAAGGCGAGTTCGCCACGTGCGGCCTGCTCGCGTGCGCCGGGCACGTGGTCGAGCAGCCACTGGAGCTTGGTGCCGGAGAAATAGGGGTCGATCAGCAGGCCGGTGCGCTGGCGCACCAGCGCCTCGGCGCCGCGCTCGCGCAGCGCCGCGCAGATCGGCTCGGTGCGGCGGTCCTGCCAGACGATCGCGTTGTGCAGCGGCGCGCCGGTGCGGCGGTTCCACAGCAGGGTGGTCTCGCGCTGGTTGGTGATGCCGACGGCGCGGATGTCGTGCGCCGAGATGCCGGCGCGCGCGATCGCCTCGCGTGCGGTGGCGAGCTGGCTGTCGCGGATCTCGATCGGATCGTGTTCGACCCAGCCGGGCTGCGGATAGATCTGCCGCAGCTCGCGCTGCGCCATCGCGACCGGACGGCCCTCGATGTCGAAGACGATGCTGCGCGAACTCGACGTGCCCTGGTCGAGGGCCAGAAGAAAGCTCATCGGATGTCCTTGCGGTTGGTCCGGGGAAGGCGCTGCGGCGGTCAGGCCGGGGCCACCACGCAGCGCACGCCTGCCTCGTCGAGCAAGGCGTCGAAGGGCGGCGGCGGCGGCTGGTCGGTGTACAGCACATCGACCTGGTCGAGGCGCGCCAGCTCCACCATCGCCGGGCGGTTGAACTTGCTGTGGTCGGCCGCCAGCCAGACCTCGCGCGAGTGCTCGACGATGGCGCGCGCCACCGTCACCTCGCGGTAGTCGAAATCGCGCAGCGTGCCGTCGGCCTCGATGCCCGAGATGCCGATCAGGGCGATGTCGACCTTGAACTGGCGGATGAACTCGACGGTCGCCTCGCCCACCACGCCGCGGTCGCGCGAACGCACCAGACCCCCGGCGACGATGACTTCGCAGTCGGGGTTGTCGGACAGGATCGCCGCGACATTGAGGTTGTTGGTGATCACGCGCAGGCCGCGGCGGCGCAGCAGCTCGTGCGCGATCGCCTCGGTGGTGGTACCGATGTTGATGATCAGCGAACAGCCGTCGGGCACCGCATCGGCCACTGCCCGGGCGATGCGGTGCTTGGCGTCCTCGTTGAGCTGCTGGCGCTGGCGGTAGGCGATGTTCTCGGTGGTCGAACTCGGCAGCCGCACGCCGCCGTGGAAGCGCGTCAGCAGCCCGGCGCCGGAGAGCAGCTTGACGTCGCGCCGCACGGTCTGCAGCGTCACGCCGAAGCGCTCGGCCAGCGCCTCGACGCTGATCGTGCCTTGTTCTCGCACGGCGTCGAGCACGCCGGCCTGTCTCGGATTGGGGATGAAGTTCACGCCCCGTAGCTTACGGCGGCTGTTCGTTTTCTTGCCTTAGGGTTCGCACTGAGTTGTCTTTGTGTTCGTTTTTTTGTAAAAAGAAAAAAAGCGAACAATTCCGAGCGTCAAAAAGGAGTCCTGAACTTGAACCACCCGCAAACCCCATCGTCGTCGAGCCCCGCTGGCGGTGCCTGCGACGTGCTCGTCGTGGGGGGCGGCATCAACGGCGCCGGCATCGCCCGCGACCTGGCCGGTCGCGGCCTGTCGGTGCTGCTGGCCGAGCAGGACGACTTGGCCTCGCACACCTCGTCGGCCTCGACCAAGCTGATCCACGGCGGCCTGCGCTACCTCGAATACCACGAGTTTTCGCTGGTTCGCAAGGCGCTGGCCGAGCGCGAGGCGCTGCTGCGCAGTGCGCCGCACATCATGCGGCCGCTGCGTTTCGTGATGCCGCACGACCCGGCGATGCGGCCGGCCTGGATGATCCGCGCCGGGCTGTTCCTGTACGACCACCTGGCCCGCCGCGAGATCCTGCCGGCCTCGCGGGCGGTCGACCTGCGCCGCCATGCCGCCGGCGTGCCGCTCAAGCCCGAGTTCCGCCGCGGCTTCGTCTATTCGGACGGCTGGGTCGACGACGCGCGGCTGGTGGTGCTGGCGGCGATCGACGCCGCCGAACGCGGCGCGCGCATCGCCACGCGCTGCCGGGTGGTGCGGGTGGCACGTGTCGGCGCACGTTGGTCGGCCACGCTGCAGCACCGCGACGGCCGCGAGGAGACGGTGACGGCGCGAGCGCTCGTCAACGCCGCCGGGCCGTGGGCCAGCCAGTTCCTGCGCGAGCATGCGCACCTGCCCGAGGCGCGATCGCTGCGCCTGGTCAAGGGCAGCCACATCGTCGTGCCGCGCCTCTTCGAGCACGATCACGCCTACATCTTCCAGAACCCCGACCGGCGCATCATCTTCGCGATCCCCTACGAACGCGACTACACGCTGATCGGCACCACCGACGTCGAACACCACGGCCCGATCGGCGAGGTGCGCATCGACGCCGACGAGATCGGCTACCTGTGCGCGCAGGCCAGCCGCTACTTCGCCCAGCCGGTGCAGCCGCAGGACGTGGTGTGGACCTACTCCGGCGTGCGGCCCCTGCTGGGCAACGAGGGCGAGGACGACGCGGCGGCGGTGACACGCGACTACGAGCTCGAGCTGCGCGACGACGGCGCGCCGCTGCTGTCGGTCTGGGGCGGCAAGATCACGACCTTCCGCAAGCTCGCCGAGGAGGCGGCCGACCGGCTGTGCGGCGTGCTCGGCGTGCCGGGCGTGTCTGGCCAGCAAGGGGCGGCCTGGACCGTCGATGCGCCGCTGCCCGGCGGCGACCTGCGCGAGTGGATCGGCGCGCCGCAGCGCCCGGACGTCGACCTGCAGCGCTTCGAGCAGGCGCTCGCCCGCCGCCATCCGCAGCTGCCGGAGGCCCTGCGTGGCCGCTGGGCGCGCGCCTACGGCTCGCGCGTCGACCTGCTGCTCGAAGCCGGCACGTTGGGCGCCGAAGTCGCGCCGGGCCTGCACGAGGCCGAGCTGGACTACCTGCACCGCCACGAATGGGCCCGCAGCGCCGACGACGTGCTGTGGCGGCGCAGCAAGCTGGGCCTGCACATGGACGAGGCCGCGCGCGAGCAGGTCGCGCGCTGGTGTGAGACCCGATGGCAGGGGGCAGAAAACGGACTAGAACAGGCAGCGCGCTGAGACGCGCCGCACCCCGCGCATCCTTCCCGCGAATGCCGGCCCCGATGCAGGCCGCAACCCGGACTTCCCATCCATTCCGATCACCAACCCGCGTTGTCGATTCGAGCAGCCACATCGGCCCGCCGGAGTCCCCCGACACGCCTTTCCTCCAGGAGACATGCCATGAAGTTGAAGCCCCTTTCCACCGCCCTGCTGCTGGCCAGTCTGTGCGTTTCCGGCAGCGCCTGGGCGCAGCAGCAGTCGATGCGTCTGGCCCACGGCCTGAACGACAAGCACCCGGTGCACCTCGCGATGGTGCGGTTCGCCGAACTCGCCAAGCAGAAGTCCAACGGCGAGATCGACATCAAGGTGTTCCCCAACGGCACCCTGGGCGGCGAGCGCGAGACGCTCGAGCAGGTGCAGAACGGCGTGCTCGAACTGACCAAGGCCAGCGCCTCGCCGCTCGAGACCTTCGCGCCCGAGTACAAGGTCTTCAACCTGCCGTTCGTGTTTCGCAGCAAGGAGCATTTCTTCAAGGTGCTCGACGGCCAGGTCGGCGAGTCGATCCTGGCCGCTTCCAAGAGCCGCGGCTTCATCGGCCTGACCTTCTACGACTCGGGCTCGCGCAGCTTCTACGCCAAGAAGCCGATCAACACGCCCGATGACCTGAAGGGCCTGAAGATCCGCGTCCAGCAGAGCCCGACCACCATCAAGATGGTCCAGGCGCTGGGTGCCGCACCCACGCCGATGGCCTGGGGCGAGGTCTACCCGGCGCTGCAGTCGGGTGTGGTCGACGGCGCCGAGAACAACATCACCGCGCTGACCACCGGCCGCCATGGCGAGGTGAGCAAGTTCTACTCGATGACCGAGCACCAGATGGTGCCCGACGTGCTGGTGATCTCGTCGGCCAAGTGGGACTCCCTGAAGAAGCCGCAGCAGGATGCGCTGCGCCAGGCCGCGCACGAGTCCTTCGTCTACCAGCGCGGCCTGTGGGCCGAGGCCGAGAAGACCGAGGCGGTCGCGGCCGAGAAGCTGGGCGTGAAGATCAGCATGCCCAACAAGCAGGCGTTCATCGACAAGGTCAAGCCGATGCTGGACGAGGAGCGCAAGAACGCCCGCGTGTCCGGTCTGCTCGACCAGATCAACGCGGTTCGCTGAGACGGGAAGGGCGCGGCCATGCTGCAAATGATGCGATCCGTGATCGACCGCCTGCTCCAGGCCGCGCTGATCCTGTGTTTTTCCGTGCTGTCCGTGTGCGTGATCTGGCAGGTGATCAGCCGCTACGTGCTCGGCAGCCCGTCGACCTTCACCGAGGAGACCTCGCGTTTCGCGGTGATCTGGCTCAGCCTGCTCGGCACGGCCTACGCCTGCGGCCGGCTCGAGCACATGGGCTACGACATGCTGGCCCAGAAGCTCAGCGGCCCGGCGCTGCTGCGCCACATGCGGGCGGTGGCGGCGCTGGTGCTGGCCTTCGCGGCGGCGGTGTTCGTCTACGGCGGGCTGCGGCTGGTGCTGCGCGCCTTCGAGGTCGAGCAGCTCTCGGCCACGCTCGAGGTGCCGATGGGCTACGTCTACAGCTGCATCCCGATCGCCGGGGTGTGCATCGTCTTCTACGAGATCGCGATCCTCGTGGCGCCCGGCAGCTTCCGGCACGCCGACGAGGTCGAGGAAGCGATCGAACACGTCAACCAGGAGTTGCCGGCATGACCGCACTGCTCATCCTCGGCGTGGTGTTCACGCTGCTGCTGCTGTTCGGGGTGCCGGTCAGCTTCTGCATCGGCATCGCGACCGTGCTGGCGCTGTTCACCGTGACGCCCAGCATCGACACCGCGCTGATCGTCTCGGCCCAGCGCGTGGCGTCGAGCCTGGACAGCTTCACCCTGGTGGCGATCCCGCTGTTCATCCTGGCGGGTGGCCTGATGAACACCGGCGGCATCGCCCTGCGCCTGATCGACCTGGCCAAGGTGCTGGTCGGCTGGCTGCCGGGCTCGCTGGCGCAGATCTCGGTGGTGGCCAACGCGCTGTTCGGCGCGATCTCGGGCTCGGCGGTGGCCAGCGCCGCCAGCGTGGGCGCGACGCTGTCGCCGCTGCAGCGCAAGGCCGGCTACGACATGCCGATCTGCGCCGCCGCCAACGTGGCGGCCTCGCCGTGCGGACTGCTGATCCCGCCGTCGGGCGCGCTGATCGTCTACTCGCTGATCTCGGGCGGCACGCCGGTCGACGTGCTGTTCGTCGCCGGCTACATCCCGGGCATCCTGATGGCGCTGTCGGTGATGATCTGGCTGCACATCGTGGCCAGCCGCGGCGATCTGCCGCGCGACACCCAGCGCTACACCCTGCGCGAAGCGCTGGTGGTGTTCTGGCGTGCGCTGCCGGCGCTGGCGATGGTGCTGATCATCATGGGCGGCATCGTCGCCGGCGTGTTCACCGCGACCGAGGCTGCCGGCGCGGCCGCGCTCTACACGCTGGTCCTGAGCCTGCTCTACCGCAACCTGACGTGGAAGAAGCTGGCCGATGCGATGCTCGGTGCGGCCGTCGGCACCGCGGTGGTGATGCTGATGGTGGGCGTGTCGATGACGATGTCGTGGCTGCTCGCCAGCACCGGCTCGGTGACGATGCTGGCCGACGCGATCACCGGCTTCTCCAGCAACCCGATCGTGCTGCTGCTGCTGTTCAACGTGCTGCTGCTGCTGCTGGGCACCTTCCTGGACATCACGCCCGGCCTGCTGATCCTCACGCCGATCTTCCTGCCGGTGGCGATGAAGCTGGGCATCTCGCCGGTGCACTTCGGAATCATCATCACCTTCAACCTGTGCATCGGCATCGCCACCCCGCCGGTGGGCAGCACGCTGTTCGTGGCCGCCCGCGTCGCCAACGTGTCGCTGGCCCAGCTCACCCGGCCGTTGCTGCCGATGTTCGCTTTCATGATCGTGGCGCTGTTCCTGGTCACCTACATCCCGGCACTGTCCCTGTGGCTGCCCCAGGTGCTGCTCGGCAAGACCGGTTGAATGAAAGCGCTGTCGGCCATTCGCCCCATTCGCCGCATTCACACCCTTCACACCATGCGACTCGACCAACCCCCCCGCTTCGCCCTCGACACCGCGTCCACCGGCAACCACCTGGTGCTGCGCGCGCCCGACGGTGCGCAGGCCCACGTGTTCGTGCTCGAGCACGACCTGCTGCGCCTGCTGGTGCTGCCCGACGGCCAGCTGCATTTCCCGCGCACCTGGGCCATCGCGCCCGGGCTCGACGACCTGCCGGCCGAAGGCCGCGACCGCCACGACCTGTCGGGCTTCTCGCTGCCGGACTTCGAACTGCAACACGACGCCGAGCGCGTGTGCGTCACCACGCGCGACGTGCGCCTGACGATCGTGCTCGACGGCCTGCGCTGCCGCTGGGAGGCGCGCCATCTGGGCGAGTGGCAGCCCGCGGCCACCGACCGCTCGACCCAGGCCTACAACTTCGGCTGGTGGGATCAGCGTGTCTACCACTACCTCGAACGCGAGCGTGGCGAGATGTACTTCGGCTTGGGTGAGCGGTCGGGCGACGCCAACCGCGCCGGCCAGCGCTACCGCATGTGCAACCTCGACCCGATGGGCTACAGCGCGCGCAGCACCGACCCGCTCTACAAGCACATCCCTTTCTACCTGACGCGCAAGCCCGCCAGCGGCCTGGTCTACGGCCTTTTCTACGACACCCTGTCGGAGTGCAGCTTCGACATGGGCCGCGAGATGGACAACTACCACGGCCCCTACCGCCACTTCGTCGCCGAGCACGGTGACCTCGACCTCTACTTCATCGCCGGCGACGGCCCGGCGGCGGTGACGCGGCGCTACACCTGGCTGACCGGCCGCCCGGTCTTCACGCCCCGCTATGCGCTCGGCTACTCGGGCTCGACGATGAGCTACACCGACGCACCCGACGCCCAGCTGCGCATGGGCGAGTTCATCGCGCGCTGCAGCGAGCACGACATCGCCTGCGAGTCCTTCCACCTGTCGTCGGGCTACACCTCGATCGGCAACAAGCGCTATGTCTTCAACTGGAACCGCGACAAGTTCCCCGACCCCGCCGGCTTCGCCGCGTCCTACCTGGCGGCCGGCGTGCGCCTGTGCGCCAACATCAAGCCGGCGCTGCTGCACGACCACCCGCGCTTCGGCGAGGCGGCCGAGGCCGGCCTGCTGATCCGCGATCCCGACGGCCAGCCGACGGCGGTGCAGTTCTGGGACGACACCGGCGCCTACCTCGACTTCACCAACCCGCAGACCATCGCCTGGTGGAAGCAGCGTGTCACCGAGAGCCTGCTCGAGCCCGGCATCGCGGCGACCTGGAACGACAACAACGAATACGAGATCTGGAGCCGGCAGGCGCGCATCCATTTCTTCGGCGAGCCGCGTGCCGCGGTCGAGGCCCGGCCGCTGCAGACGCTGCTGATGATGCAGGCCTCGCACCAGGCGCAGCGCGAATTCGCGCCCGACGAGCGGCCCTGGCTGGTGTCGCGCTCCGGCGCGCCGGGCATGCAGCGCCACGTGCAGACCTGGTCGGGCGACAACTACACCGCCTGGGAGACGCTGCGCTACAACATCCGCATGGGCCTGGGCCTGGCGATCAGCGGCGTGTCGAACACCGGCCACGACATCGGCGGCTTCTCGGGCCCGGCACCCGGCCCCGAGCTGCTGCTGCGCTGGGTCCAGCACGGCATCTTCCTGCCGCGTTTCTCGATCCACTCGTGGAACGACGACGGCAGCGTCAACGAGCCCTGGATGTACCCCGAGATCACGCCGCGCATCCGCGAGCTGATCGGGCTGCGCGCGCGCCTCACGCCCTATCTCTACCAACTGCTGTGGCGCTCGCACGGCGCCTACGAGCCGATGATCCGGCCGACCTTCCACGACTTCCCCGGCGATGCGCAGTGCTGGGAAGAAAGCGACGACATGCTGCTCGGCCCGGACCTGCTGGTGGCGTCGGTGGTCGAGCCGGGGGCGACCGAGCGGCGGGTCTGGCTGCCTGCCGGCAGTGAGTGGCTGGAGTTCTGGACCGGCCGGCGCCATGCCGGCGGCCAGTGGCTGACGCTGGCGGCGCCGCTCGACAGCAGCGAGCCGCCGCTGCTGGCGCGCGCCGGTTGCGCGATCCCGCTCAACCTGGCGCCGGCCCATTTCGGCAGCAGCGCCGACGTGCGCGGTTTCCAGGTCTTTCCGCTGCGGCTCGGCCGTTTCGAGGCCGAGTGTTTCGAGGACGACGGCCACAGCCATGCCTGGCGCAGCGGCGCCCACGGTTTCTGGTCGCTCGCACTCGACTGCAGCGAACAGGCCCTGCACCTGCAGGTGCAGCGGCGCGGCCCGCAGCCCCCGGCGGCGCAGCCACTCGTGGTCCTGCTGCCGGCGGACGACCCGCGTGCGCTCGTCGTCGAGGGCGCGACGATCGGAGCCGAGGAGCGCTCCGGCGCGTGGCGCAGCGTCACGCTGGACTGTGCCTGACGCAACAGCGGGTTGGCCGTAACCGGCTCGAAACTGGCGGCCGCAGGCCCGTCAGTTCCGCCCTTTGGCGTTGCCGCCTGCGGCGTCCAATCAGGCTCGGGCGAACTGCGTGGTCGACGGGTTCGCCGGCTGAGCTGTTTCGACCGTATCGGGCGCATATCCATGATCAACAACTTGAAAGTCTCCACCCGGCTGACGATCCTCATCGGCGTCCTGTGCACGCTGCTGATCGGCATCGGCGGCCTCGGGATCTACGGCATCGGCGAGTCCAACGATGCCCTTCGGCGGGTCTATGAAGACCGCACCGAGCCAGCCGCCAACCTGGCCGAGATCAAGGGGCTGCTGTTGCGCAACCGGCTGGCGATCGCGGTCGCCCAGGCGCATCCCACGCCCGAGGTCATTGCCGAACGCACCGGTCAGATCGAGCGCAACATCGCCGACATCACGCAGATCTGGGAGGTGTTCATGTCGAACAACCTCACGCCCGAGGAGGACCGGCTGGCGACCGTGTTCAACGCCGACCGCAAGCGTTTCGTGCAGGAAGGCCTGGTGCCGGCCGTGACGGCCTTGCGTGCCAACGACCTGCCCGGGGTCGAGCGCCTGGTGCTCGAGAAGATCCGGCCGCTGTTCGAGCCCGTCGAGTCCGGCATCGAGGCCCTCGTCCAGCTCGAACTCGCCGAGGCGAAGAAGGCCTATGCCGAGGCCGATGCGCGCTATGCCGTGATCCGCTCGATCTCGATCGCCGCCGTCGCGGGCGGCCTGCTGTTCGCGGCGCTGTTCGGCGTGCTGATGATCCGCTCGTTCGCCCGCCAGCTCGGTGCCGAACCGCAGGAGGCCGCGGACGTGGCGCAGCGTGTGGCGGCCGGCGATCTCGGCGCCCGCATCGCGCTCAAGTCCGGCGACAGCAGCAGCCTGATGGCGCAGCTCAAGGCGATGCAGGACAGCCTGGCCGCGGTGGTCGGCAACGTGCGCCAGAACGCCGAGAGCGTGGCCACCGCCAGCGCGCAGATCGCGCAAGGCAACAACGACCTGTCGGCCCGCACCGAAGAGCAGGCCAGCGCGCTGGAAGAAACCTCGGCCACGATGGAGCAGCTCAACGCCACCGTGCGCCAGAACGCCGACAACGCCCGCCAGGCCAGCCAGCTCGCGCTGGGCGCCAGCACCGTGGCCGTGCGCGGCGGCGAGGTGGTCGCCCAGGTGGTCGACACCATGAAGGGGATCAACGACAGCTCGCGCAAGATCGCCGACATCATCGGCGTGATCGACGGCATCGCCTTCCAGACCAACATCCTGGCGCTCAACGCCGCGGTCGAGGCCGCGCGCGCCGGCGAGCAGGGCCGCGGTTTTGCCGTGGTGGCCGGCGAGGTGCGCAACCTCGCGCAGCGCGCCGCCGGTGCCGCCAAGGAGATCAAGAGCCTGATCACCGCCAGCGGCGAGCGGGTCGAACAAGGCACCGCGCTGGTCAGCCGGGCGGGCGAGACGATGCAGGAGATCGTCGATTCGATCGGCCGCGTCAACGACATCATGGGCGAGATCAGCGCCGCCAGCACCGAGCAGAGCTCGGGCGTGGCGCAGGTCGGCGAGGCCATCACGCAGATGGACCAGGCCACCCAGCAGAACGCCGCGCTGGTCGAACAGAGTGCCGCCGCGGCCGAGAGCCTCAAGCAGCAGGCCGATCAGCTGGTGCAGGCGGTGTCGGTGTTCCGGCTCGGCCACGACCTGCAAGGCGGCAGCGCCGCTGCGACGCCGAGCCATCCGCCGGTGGAACGCCGCAGCCCGCAGCCTGCCGAGAATGTCGTGCGGCCGGACTTCGGATCCGGCACCCGCCCGCCGGTGGCCAGCGTCGCACCGCCGGCCCCGACGGCCGCGCGCACCGGCACCGACGATTGGGAATCGTTCTGATGTTGCGCCGGCGCACAGTCGGTGCGCCTGTCACAGCGCGGACACTTGCCGTCTCGAAGCTCCCGGGTTTTGCACACCCGGAGCCTGCATGCGAATTCCTGCTTTCCCCCTTGCCCGCACGGTGCTCGCGAGCGCACTTCTGTCGGCCGGTCTGCTCGGCACCGCCTGCGGCGGCGGCGATCCGGTGGCCGTGCCCGAGGCCACGCCCACCTCGCTGAGCCTGGCCAGGATCGGCGGCTATGCCGATGCCAGCCTGACGAACCCGGTCGGCGCGGCGGAGATCACCGCGTTCGACGCCGCCAGCAAGCGCCTGTTCGTCGTCAACAGCGTGCTGGCCACGGTCGACGTGCTCGACCTGGCCAACCCGGCCGCACCGGTCAAGCTCGCCAGCATCGACATCAGCGCGTTGGGTGCGTCGGTCAACAGCGTGGCGGTCAGCAACGGGTTGGTGGCACTGGCGATCGAAGCCAATCCCAAGACCGCACCCGGCGTGGTGGCGTTCTACAACGCCAGCAACCTCGCGCTGCTGGGCCAGGTCACGGTGGGCGCCTTGCCCGACATGCTGACCTTCACCCCCGACGGCCAGACCGTGGTGGTGGCCAACGAGGGCGAGCCCGCCAACTACGCCGTGGCCGCCACCGCGACCACACCCGCCATCGCGGCCGACGACCCCGAAGGCTCGATCAGCGTCATCAGCGTGACGCGCACCGGCAGCGCGAGCACGCTGGCCGTCACGCTGAGTGCCCGCACGGCCGACTTCAGCGCCTACAACAGCCAGCTCGCCGAACTGCGCGCGCTGGGCGTGCGCATCTACGGGCCCGGTGCCACGGTGGCGCAGGACCTCGAACCCGAGTACGTCACGATCTCGGCCGATGGCCGCACCGCCTACGTGACGCTGCAGGAGAACAACGCGATCGCCACGGTGGACATCGCCAGCGCCACCGTCACCGCGATCCGCCCGCTCGGCACCAAGGATCACGGCGTGGCCGGTTTCGGTCTCGACCCGAGCGATGAAGACGGCGGCACCAACACCAATTCGGGCACGCCGGCCGTCCAGATCGGCACCTGGCCGGTGCGCGGCATGTACCTGCCCGACGCCATCGCCAGCTACAGCGTGGGCGGCCAGACCTACCTGATCACCGCCAACGAGGGCGATGCCCGCGCCGACTGGCCGGGCCTGAACGAGGAGGTGCGCATTCGCGCCCATTGCAGCGCCGGCCTCGACCCGGCGGTGTTTGCCGGCGCCACCGGCCTGGCAGCCGATCCGCTGCTCAACGACTCCAACCTCGGCCGCCTGCGTGTCACCAGCCTGCCCAACGGCAACGACACCGGCAAGAACGCCGCCGGCCAGTGCAACAAGCTGCATGCCTTCGGCGCGCGCTCGTTCTCGATCTGGGCCACCGGCGGTACCGGCGCCATGACCCGTGTCTACGACTCGGGCGACGAGTTCGAGCAGCGCACCGTGGCGCTGCCGAACGTGCTCTTCAATGCCAGCCACGATGCCAATACGCTCGACGGCCGCAGCGCCTCCAAGGGCCCCGAGCCCGAGTCGGTGACCACGGCCAAGTTCGGCAACAAGACCTATGCCTTCATCGGGCTGGAGCGGGTGGGCGGGCTGATGGTCTATGACGTCACCACGCCGACGGCACCGAGCTACGTCACCTACCTCAACAGCCGCGACGCCACCACCGGCGACCGCGGCCCCGAGGGCCTGGTGTTCGTGCCGGCGGCGCAGTCTCCCAACGGCAAGCCGCTGCTGATCGTGGGCAACGAGGTCAGTGGCAGCACCGCGGTGCTGCAGGTCAACCTGGCGTATTGAACACAGATCCCCCCGCCTGAACGAAGGGCCGGCAGCCAAGGCTGCCGGCCCTTTTCCATTGCCCGTTCCTGCATCGGCGACCCCGTGTGCACGGGGTCGCGGCCGGTGCTTACTGCGGCAGGATTTCGGTGCGAACCGAGAGGTTGACGATGCGCTGATCGGTTGCGGCGCCACCGTCGGCGTTGCCGTAGGGCGCCGTGCGCGGGAACGCGGCGGCCAGGTGATCGGCCAGTGCCTTCTGTTCGGTGCCGGCCGTGGTGAAGGTCTTGGTGACGCCGGTGGGCACGAGGTCGATGCGGTTGACCTGCGCCGCGTTGGCCGTCACGAAGGCCGGGAACGGGTAGCTGTCGCCGCCGCCGGCCAGGAAGTCGAGCGTGACGATGCGCCAGGTGCGGGTGACCGGCACCTTGAACGCGCCACCGGAATACACCACCTGCTCGGTCAGCGGGCCGGCGCCGTCGGGGTCATCGACGACGATTGTGCGGATGCGCGACAGCGCCGCGCCGGTCGGGTCGAAGCTGAAGCGCAGTCCGGCCACCTGCGGGAAGCGCCCCGAGGTGGACGTCGCGGTCCAGTCGGCCACGCCGTGTTCGAGCACGTCCTTGAGTTGCTGGGCGTCGATCGTCAGCAGCGACAGGCCATTGTTGAAGCGCAGCGAGAACTCGATGTCGAGCTGCGAGATGTCGCCCGCCTGCTTGCCCGCCGAGGTGTTGGCCGCGGTCTTGTCCTTGAAGCCGCCGCTGGTCGAACCCGGCGGTGCATTGATGGTGCCGATCGACGAGCGGACGCCGCCACCGTTCTTGAACGACAGCGTGGTGCTGGCGTCGGTGGCACGGGCCAGTGCCAGGTTGGCCTCGGCGGTGAGATTGCCGAGGTTGGTTTCCTGGTTGCGCACCAGCACGCGATCGCCCTCGAGGTAGACCGAGGCGGCGCCGAACAGGTTGCCGTCCTTGCTGCTGATCACGGCCTGGATCTTGTCGGCGATGGCGGCCACCGCGGGCATGGCGTCGGCGGCGCTCAGGCCGGCGCGGCGCAGGCCTTCGGTGTCGCTGGCCCAGGCGCCGTTCCTGGCGGCGTCGAGCTTGCCGGTGATGACGCGGCCCTGGGCGTCGAACGGCAGCACCAGCCGGCCGAGGTATTTGTAGTCGGCGTCGACGTTGACCAGCAGCACCGGCTCGCTCTTGGCCGAGGTGAAGGTCTTCGGGTAGGTGCCGCGATTGGTGTCGCCGGGGCGCACGTAGTCGGTGCTGTCGTACAGACCGGTGTTGGAGCCGCCGGCCACGATCACGTCGACATCGCGCAGCTTGGGGGCGAGCTGTTCTTCGATCGTGAGCTGCTGCATGTGGGCCAGCAGCACGATCTTGTCGATGCCACGCGCCACCAGGGCGTCGACCGAGGGCTGGATCTGGGCCACCAGCGCGTCGATGTCGGCGGCCGAAGCGCCCGTGGGTGCGACGGTGATGCCGCCCACCGTGGTGATGCTGGGCAGCGTCGGCGTGGTGGCGCCGACCACGCCGATGGTCTGGCCACCCACCGAGACGACGGTGTACTTGGCGATCTTGCCGCGCAATGCGCCGGCCGTGACGCCGTCGTTGGCCGCCGCTGCCACCGCCGCCAGGTTGCCGTCGGCGCTGAAGTTCAGGTTCGCCGACAGGTAGGGAAACTGTGCGCCCACCCAGGTGCCGGTGGTGCGGATCAGGTCGCTGACGGTGCGCGTGCCGAGATCGAACTCGTGGTTGCCGAAGGCCGAAGCCTGCAGGCCCATCGCGTTGAGGATGGCGATGTCGGCCCGGCCGGCCGACGGCGCGCCCAGTTCTGCGCTCAGGCTGGCATCGTCGGCGGCATTGAAGAACGGGCCGGGGATGTAGTTGTCACCCGATGACAGGAAGACCGTGTGATCGGGCATCTCGCTGCGGAACTTCTGCACCAGCGCCGACAGGCCCTTCGAGTTGGTGACCAGATCGCCGCCGCTGTCCATGTCGGACACGTGCAGCAGTTGCATCTCGTAGGCGGTGGCAGGCAATGCAGCGGCGTCATCGCCACTGCCGCCGCAGGCGGTGAGCAGCAATGAGCTCAACGCCAGCACCACAGCCACTTGAATCGTTTTCACGCGCATCAGAATCTCCACAACGAAAGATGCCGAACTTAGGGTGATTGCGTGGCAAGCTCGTGACGCAGGCCACCGGTTGCAGATGGCCGCGGTGACGGTGGCGTCGATTGACGACACGCAAGCCAGGGTCGTGTTGTGCGGCCTAAAGTGCCATGCAGATGTGCTTGTTCGCGATGGGTTCGATCGTTCGGAGACCTGTGTCATGGGAGACCTGCTCACGCAAGACCTGACCGCCGTGTCGGCCGGTCGAGCCGGTGCCCGCGAGCCCGGTGGCAGTCCGTGGCTCGGCCGTCGCAGCCCGCCGTCGGACTCGTTCGTCCGCTACCAGGCGGTCGAGCGGGCGCTGCAGTCGATGCTGCCGGCGCAGGCATCGTCGTCGGTGGCGCCGGCCACGTCGCTGGGCGCGTTCAACGACTGGGCCTTGCACCTGATGACCTCGCCGGCCAAGCAGTGGGAGCTGATGCAGCTGGCCGCCGAGCAGGCCTCGCAATGGTGGTGCGCGGTGGCCGCCAGCCCCGCCAGCATGGGCCGCGGGCCGTGGTGCATCGAGCCCTTGCCGCAGGACAGGCGCTTCGACGATCCGGCCTGGCGCATGCCGCCGTTCGCGCTGATCGCGCAGCTGTTCCTGCTGCGCCAGGCCTGGTGGCACCGCGCCACCACCGGTGTGCCGGGCGTGTCGCGCCATCACGAGCAGATGGTCGAGTTCGCGGCCCGGCAGTGGCTCGACACGGTGTCGCCGTCGAACGCGGTGCTGAGCAATCCGGCGGTGCTGCAGCGCACCTTCGACGAGCGGGGCGCCAACCTGGTCCGCGGCGCCCTGCACGCTGCCGGCGATGCATGGCGCGACATGACCGACCAGCCGCCGATGGGTGCCGAGCAGTACAAGCTGGGCGTCGACGTGGCCGCCACGCCCGGCCAGGTGGTGCTGCGCAACCGCCTGATGGAGCTGATCCAGTACGCGCCCACCACGGCCCGCGTGCACCCCGAGCCGATCCTGATCGTGCCGGCCTGGATCATGAAGTACTACGTGCTCGACCTGGAACCGCACAACTCGATGGTGCGTTTCCTGGTCGAGCACGGCTACACCGTGTTCACCCTCTCCTGGAAGAACCCGCAGGCCGAGGACCGCGATCTCGGCCTCGACGACTACTACCGCCTGGGCGTGCGCGCCGCGCTCGACGAGATCGCCGCGCGGCTGCCGGCACGGCCGGTGCACGCGGTCGGTTATTGCCTGGGCGGCACGCTGCTGTCGATGGCCGCGGCGGCGCTCGGACGCGAGAAATCGAAGGCCCTCAAGAGCATCACGCTGCTGGCGGCGCAGACCGATTTCACCGATCCCGGCGAGCTGTCGCTGTTCATCGACGAAAGCCAGGTGGCCTGGCTCGAGAACCAGATGGCCCGGCGCGGCTACCTCGAAAAAGGCCAGATGAAGGGCGCTTTCCAGATGCTGCGCTCGCGCGACCTGGTTTGGTCGTACCGGCTCGCCACCTACCTGCTCGGCGAGCGCGCACCGGTCAGCGCGCTGATGGCCTGGAACGCCGACAGCACCCGCCTGCCGTGGCGCATGCACAGCGAATACCTGCGTGCGCTCTACCTCGACAACGCGCTGGCGCACGGCGAGTTCCACCTCGAGGGCACGCCGATCAACCTGTCGGACATCCGGGTGCCGATCTTCACCGTCGGCACGGTGCAGGACCACGTCGCGCCGTGGCGTTCGGTGTTCAAGCTGCACCAGCTCACCAACGCCGAGCAGACCTTCGTGCTGACCGCCGGCGGCCACAACGTCGGCATCGTCAACCCGCCGGGCCAGGCCCGGTCGAGCTACCGGCTGTGCCGCTGGCAACACGAAGACCGGCTGCTGACACCCGACGAATGGCTGGCCGCCAACGAGCCCGTCAAGGGTTCATGGTGGACGCCGTGGAGCCAGTGGCTGGGCCGCCACTCGTCGACGCCGGAGGCGCCGCCGCCGCTCGCACCCTCGCTCGGAGCGGCGCCGGGGCTTTACGTGTTCGACAAGTGAATCAGGGCGTGGTCGTCGCGTGCAGCGCGACCACCCGCGGGCGCTTGCCGCTGCGCCCGTGCACCGCCGGCTCGCCGCGGTGCACGTGCAGTTCGACCGCATCGACACCCTGCTGCCGCAGGTAGTCCAGCAGCACCCGGCGCACGTGCAGCAGCGCGGCGCGGTCGCCCGATTCGGCGATCGTCAGCGACAGGCTGTGACCGTCCTGCTGGACCAGCTGGAAGTCGAACACCCCGGCGTCGTCCTCGAGCACGGTGGTCAGCGCCAGCGGCAGCAGCCGCACGCTGCAGCCGCGGGTGTCGGGCAGCAGCAGGCTGTCGTCGACGCGGCCCTGCACGGCGATCACCGGCAGCCTGCTGCCGCAGGTGCAGGGCGCGGGGTCGAAACACACGCGGTCGCCGAGGTCGTAGCGGATCAGCGGCTGCACGTGGTTGGCCAGATTGGTCAGCAGCGTGGTGGCGCCGGGCTCGCCCGCGGGCACCGGTCGGCCGTCGAGATCGACCGGCTCGAGCAGCACCCAGTCGCTGTTGAGATGCAGGTGCCCGTGCGCGCACTCGGTGCCCAGCGTCAGGAACTCGGAGGCACCGTAGCTCGCGCGCACCGGGCAGCCGAACTGGCGCGAGACGATCTCCCGCACGGCGTCGCTGAGCGCCTCGCCGCCGGTCAGGATCTCGCGCGGGGCGATCTGCAGCCGGCCGGCGGCCGCCTCCTCGGCCAGCAGCAGCGCGGCTGACGGGTAGGTGGCCAGCACGCTCGGCCGCCACCGGTTGAGCGCGTCCACCAGCACCGGCGTCGGATCGAGGAAGTCGAAGCCGCGCAGCCGCTGCGCCATGCCGGGCATGACGCGGCGCAGCCGTTCGACCGACACCGTGCTGGCGAAGTGGCCGCTGGTGGCGCCGACGAAGGCCATGCGCTCGCTCAGGCAGAACGGGTCCATCCAGCGCTGCCACGATGGCCCGCCCGGGCGGCGCAGGGCTTCGAGCGTGTCGTAGATCGCCATCGCGGCGCTGTCCTGCACGAAGATCGCCGGCACGCCGCTGCTGCCCGAGCTTTCCCACACCGAGAACTCGCCCGCAAAGGCCAGTCCGATGCGGGCCGGGTCGGCGATGAAGTCCCGCAGTGCCGACAGGCTCAGGCGGCGGTCGCAGACCCAGTCGCCGAAGTGATCCATCAGCGTCTGCTTGCCCACGCTCGGCTGCGCCTCCAGCGTCGCGCCGTGGCGCTCGAAGCGCCGGCGGTAGAAGGCCGACGCGCCGGCCGCCTTGAAGAGCGCCTCCAGCCGCTGGCGTTGTCGCCGCACCAGCGCGCCGGCGCTGTCACGTGGCGCCATCCAGGCGTCGAAGGCCATGGCGCCGCTGCTGCGGGGATCGGTGTAGGGCCACATGGCGCGATGTTGAACCGATCGGGGCGCGCGTGCAGCAGCGAGACAGGGTTGGTTGACCGGGCGCAACCCGGTTGGCGCACGACGTGGCGGATCGCCGTGCGTCCGTGCTGGCACGGTCCGTGCAGATGAGTTTGCATCGAAAACCCGGGCCGTCGTGCCCAGCCGACCGCCCCCACCCCCGCCGCTTGACGGCCTTTTCAGGAGATCGCCCGATGCAACGCCGCCCCCTCGTGATGTCCGTCGTGCTGGGCCTGAGCGCCCTGCTGTCGCCACTGGCCGTGCAGGCCCAGGCCGCACTCGACACGGTGATGTCGCGCAAGCTCATCAACATCGCCGTGCCGACCGACTTCCCGCCCTACGGCTTTGTCGGCATCGACCTCAAGCCGCAGGGCCTCGACGTCGACATGGCCAACCTGATCGCCGCCAAGCTGGGCGTCAAGATCGAGCTGATCCCCGTCACCAGCGCCAACCGCATCCCCTACCTGCAGACGAAGAAGGCCGATCTGGTGATCTCGACGCTGGGCAAGAACGCCGAGCGCGAGAAGGTGATCGACTTCACCGCCGCCTACTCGCCGTTCTTCCAGGCCGTGTTCGCCGCCAAGGGCGTGGCGATCAAGAGCCCGGCCGACCTGGCCGGCAAGACCGTGGCCGTGACGCGCGGTGCGATCGAGGACATGGAGCTCACCAAGCTCGCCCCGGCTGGCGCCGACATCAAGCGCTTCGAGGACAACAACGCCACCGTCTCGGCCTTCGTCTCGGGCCAGGTGCAGGCCATCGCCACCGGTGCTTCGGTGGCCGGCAACATGATGCAGCGCAGCCCGCAGCTGGGCGCCGAATACAAGTTCCTGCTCAAGGACTCGCCCAACTTCATCGGCGTGGGCAAGGGCGAGGATAAGCTGCGCCTGAAGGTCAACGAGATCATCGCCGCCGCCAAGGCCGCCGGTGAGCTCGACAAGATGGCCGTCAAGTGGCTGGGCCGCCCGGCCGGCGACCTGCCCAACTGATCGTGTCCACCTGATACGCAAGGCGGCGCGGCCATGATCGAACTCGACTTCCTGGCCGTCCTGGCCGAGTGGCCCGCGCTGCTGCGCGGCGCCGCCTTCACGCTCGGTCTGAGCGCGTTTGCCGCGGTGATCGGCGTGGCGCTCGGCATCGCCTGCGGCTGGGTGCGCGCCTGGGGGCCGAAACCGCTGGCCTGGGGCGTGGCCACGTATGTGGAGCTGATCCGCAACACGCCGTTCATCGTCCAGCTGTTCTTCATCTTCTTCGGCCTGCCGAGCCTGGGGCTGCGGCTGTCGCCCGAGGTGTCGTCGGTGATCGCGATGGTGGTCAACCTCGGCGCCTACGCGGGCGAGATCGTGCGCGCCGGCATCGAGGGCACGCCGCGTGGCCAGATCGAGGCCGCGCGCAGCCTGGCGCTCGACGAGGCGCAGGTCTTCATCCGCGTGGTGCTGCCGCCGTCGCTGGGCCGGGTCTGGCCGGCGCTGGTGAGCCAGATCGTGATCGTGATGCTCGGTTCGGCGGTCTGCGGCCAGATCTCGGCGCAGGAGCTGAGCTACGCCGCCAACCTGATCCAGAGCCGCAACTTCCGCGCCTTCGAGGCCTACCTGATCGCCGCGGGCATCTACCTGCTGCTGGCGATCGGCGTGCGCCAGGCGCTCAACTGGCTGGGGCCGCGCTGGATCTTCGGCCGCATGCCCGGCTCGGGACGTTGATGCACAACCCCCACGCTCACCTTGTTCGCTGCCCCCCGAGGGGGCGCTCAACGCCCTTCGGGCGGCCGTGCGGGCGCTGAGGTATTCAAGATGGTCGACTTCTCCCTCTGGGACATCTTTCGCAACCTGCTGCTGGCCGCGCGCTGGACGGTGCTGCTGTCGCTGATCGCCTTCATCGGCGGCAGCGTGGTCGGGCTGGCGCTGCTGCTGTCGCGGCTGGCGCAGTGGCCCGGCGCGCAGCGCGCGGTGGCCGTCTACGTGCAGGTCTTTCAGGGCACGCCGCTGCTGATGCAGCTGTTCCTGGCGTACTTCGGGCTGGCGCTGTTCGGCATCAACGTGTCGGCCTGGGTGGCGGCCGGGCTGGCGCTGACCTTCTACGCCAGCGCCTACCTGACCGAGATCTGGCGCGGCTGCGTGATGGCGATCCCGAAAGGCCAGTGGGAGGCGGCCGACAGCCTGGCGCTGTCGTTCGGCGAAAAGATGCGCCACGTGATCGGCCCGCAGGCGCTGCGCATCGCGGTGCCGCCGACGGTCGGTTTCCTGGTGCAGGTGATCAAGGGCACGGCGCTGGCGTCGGTGATCGGCTTCATCGAGCTGACCAAGGCCGGCACCATGATCACCAACGCCACCTTCCGCCCGTTCACGGTCTACGCCTGCGTGGCGGTGATGTATTTCGTGCTGTGCTGGCCGGTGTCGGCCTATGCCCGCAAGCTGGAGAGGAGTTTCAAGCGTGAACGCTGATGTGAATGCCGTGAAAACCGCCGCCGACATGGCTGCGCAAGCCGCCCCGATCGTGCGCATCCAGGCCCTGCGCAAGCGCTTCGGCACCAACGAGGTGCTCAAGGGCATCGACCTCGACGTCATGCCCGGCGAGGTGATCGCCATCATCGGCAAGAGCGGCTCGGGCAAGAGCACGCTGCTGCGCTGCATCAACGGGCTGGAGGAGTTTCAGGAGGGCGCGCTCGCCGTCGACGGCCAGGCGCTCAAGCACGGCGACGCCAAGGCGATGCGCGCGCTGCGTCAGCACGTGGGCATGATCTTCCAGAACTTCAACCTGTTCCCGCACCTGACGGTCGGCCGCAACGTGATGCTGGCGCCCACGCTGGTGAAGCAGAGCGACAGCAGCACCGCTACCGCGCAGGCCAGGGCGCTGCTCGAACGGGTCGGCCTGGCCGAGAAGTTCGACGCCTGGCCCGATCAGCTCTCGGGCGGCCAGCAACAGCGCGTGGCGATCGCCCGGGCGCTTGCGATGCAGCCGAGCGTGATGCTGTGCGACGAGATCACCTCGGCGCTCGACCCCGAGCTGGTCGGCGAGGTGCTGCGCGTGGTCGAGCGCCTGGCCGAGGAGGGCATGACGCTGCTGATGGTCACGCACGAGATGAACTTCGCGCGCAAGGTGGCCGATCGGGTGGTGTTCATGCATGCCGGGCGCATCCACGAGATGGGCCCGCCCGAGCAGCTGTTCGGCGCGCCGCAGACGGCGGAGTTGCAGCAGTTCCTGTCGGCGCTGCATTAGCCGGCCGGCGAGTGGGCGGTTAAATTTAACCGCCTGTTGACGGTCAGCCGACCCGCCGCGCCCCGATTGCCAGCGCCGCCGCGGCGATCACCACCACCGTCATTGCCGCCGTGAGCGACCAGGCGTGCGCGATGCCGCCGATCAGCGGCGGGCCGACCAGGAAGCCGCTGTAGCCGATCGACGAGGCCGCCGCGATCGCCGCCGCGCTGCTGGTGCCGGGCACGCGGCTGGCCGCGGTGTAGAGGATGGGCACGATCGGCGCGAGGCCGGCGCCGACGAAGGCGTAGCCGATCAGCGAGACCCAGGCCTCGCCGCTGGTCAGCACCACCGCCATCGCCACTGCGGCCAGCAGCGCGCTGTTGCGCAGCAGCGTGCGTTCGGAATAACGCGAGCGCAGCGCGTCGCCGCCGAAGCGGGCCACGGCCATCGCGCCGGCAAAGGCGGCGTAACCGAGCGCGGCCAGGTCCTGCGGCATGCCGACTTCCTGCTTCAGGTAGAGCACGCACCAGTCGTACATCACGCCCTCGGCGGTCATGCCGGCAAAGATCAGCAGGCCGATCACCAGCAGCAGGCCACGCGGCCAGACGAAGTGCACCTGCGCCGAGCCGTCGGTGGGCGGCGTCGGGCGGGCGTCGAGCATGTGGCGGCCGACGCTCAGCGCCACGCCACCCAGCAGCGCGCCCGACAGCGCCATCTGCAGCGCCGCGTCGACGCCGCCACGCAAGGCCGCCGCCGCCAGCGCCGCGCCGGCCATCGCGCCCAGGCTGAAACAGCCGTGCAGGTTGCCCATCACCGGCTGGCCGGACTGATGTTCGAGCGCGGTGCCTTCGGCGTTGATCGCGACGTCGTAGATGCTCATCGAGGTGCCGAAGAACAGGCACGCGAACATCAGAAAGTAGACCGATGGCCAGAGCAGCGCGGTGGCCTGCGCCGCGGCCATCACCAGCCCGGTGACCAGGGCCGTGCGGCGCGCGCCCAGCCGCCCGATCACCCGCCCGGCGACGAACAGCGAACTCACCGCGCCGATCGCGGCGCAGAACAGCACCAGCGACAGGCTCGCCTCGTCGAGCCCGTAGACCGACTTGAGCGACGGGATGTGCGCGCCCCACACGCCGCCCAGCACGCCGAGCGCGCCGAACAAGGCGCGCGTGGCCCAGCGGGCCCGCGCGTGGCGCTCTCGCTGGGCGTGGGCCGGCAGGCTTTCGAGCGTGACGGGCAGGGCCGGCACGCAGGGATCGGGGTTGGTCATCAAGGGCTTTCTGCCGGCCTGCGGACAGGCCGGCGCGGGCGGGTCTCAGCGTGCGGTTGCGATCAGAGCTGCACCGGCGCGCCGGTGCGGGCGCTTTCGTAGACCGCGTCGAGGATCTCCATCACGATCAGGCCTTCTTCGCCCGGGGCGGGGTGCGGCTGCTCGGTCAGGATCGCCTCGGCGTAGTCGTGCATCGCCGATTTTGCGGGCGTGGTGGGCGGGTGCACGTGGGTGTCGATCTGTGCGCCGGCGCTGTCGCTGAAGATGTGGGCGTCGAACTGGTAACCCTCGTTCAGGTTCTTCTGCAGCAGCCCGGCCTTGGTGCCGAGCAGGCGCGTCTCCATCAGCTCGGCCTCCTGGATGTGCGCGGCCCACGAGGCTTCGAGCACCAGCGTGGCGCCGTTCTCGAACTTGATGAAGGCGGCGGCCAGGTCCTCGACATCGAAGGCCTTGCCCGACGCCTTGGCGGCTTCACGCGCGATCGGGTCGTAGGTGTTGCCCAGCACCCAGGTCGGCTTCGGATAGCCCATCAGCCACAGCGCCAGGTCGAGCCGGTGCACGCCCAGGTCGATCAACGGCCCGCCGCCGGCCAGCGCCTTCTGGCCGAACCAGCCGCCGAAACCCGGCATGCCGCGCCGCCGATGCCAGACCGTGCGGCCGAAATAGAACTCGCCGAACTGGCCGGTGTCGACCTGCGCTTTCAGCGCCCGCGACTGGGCGCTGAAGCGGTAGCTGAAGTTGATCATCAGCCGCTTGCCCGCACGCTTGGACGCAGCCAGCATCTCGCGGCCCTCGTCGGCGTTCATCGCCATCGGCTTCTCGCACAGCACGTGGCAGCCGGCGGCGAAGGCGGCCAGCGTCAGTTCCTTGTGAAACTTGTTGGGCGTGCAGATGCTGACGACATCGAGCTGCTCGCCGGCCAGCATCTCGGCGGCGCCGGTGTAGCGGGCGGCGATTGCGAACTGCTCGCCGACGGTTTCGAGCCGCGCCGGATCGGCATCGGTGATCGCCACCACGTCGACGTCCGGGTGCTGGCGCCAGCCTTCGATGTGCATGCGGCCGATGCCCAGTCCGATCACGCCCACGCGCAGGCGGCGGGCGCCGGACGATGTGGATGCGGTGCTGCCGGCCGCGGCGGCCTGTGCCTGGTAGTCAGGAGTTTGGGCCGCCATCAGATGTCTCCCTTGCCTTGCACGACGCCAGCCTTGGTGAAGGTCATGTCCTTCTTGGACAGCGTCTCCAGCGGCGGCGACATCGGGCAGACGTCGACGATCTGCACGCGCGGGTTGGCCCACTGCACGGCGTTGGCCAGCACGCGCTGCACGTTCTTGTCGTGGTAGGTCGGATAGGCCTCGTGGCCGGGGCGGAAGTAGAAGATCCGGCCATGCCCGCGCTGCCAGCACAGGCCGGAGCGGAAGACCTCGCCACCCTCGAACCACGAGATGAACACGGTCTCGTCAGGCTGTGGCACGTCGAAACGCTCGCCGTACATCTCTTCATACGGCAGCTCGAAATACTCGCCCAGGCCGGCCGCGATCGGGTGCGACGGCTCGATCACCCAGATGCGTTCCTTCTCGTCGGCCTCGCGCCATTTCAGCGAGCAGTTGGTGCCCAGCATGCGGCGGAAGATCTTCGAGAAATGGCCCGAGTGCAGCACGATCAGGCCCATGCCTTCGAGCACGCGCTTCTGCACCCGGTCGACGATGGCGTCGGCCACCTTGCCGTGCGCCTTGTGGCCCCACCAGATCAGCACGTCGCAGCCGGCCAGGCGTTCTTCGCTCAGGCCGTGCTCGGGCTGGTCGAGCGTGGCGGTGCTGACGTCGAGCGGCAGCGCGCCGGGGTTGAGCCCGGGCGTCTCGCGCAGCGCGGCGGCGATGGTCGCGTGCATGCCGTCGGGGTAGATCGCGGCGATGGCGGGGTTCTGCAGTTCGTGCTCGAACTCGTTCCAGACGATGACAGAAATCTTGGACTTCATGGGTGGGCTGCTGCAAGTGTGGGTGGGTGAGCCGCCCGGGCTGTGTGCTCACCGGGCCTGTCGACGACACGAGGGGATTGCGTCATCGACGGCCGTCAGCATAGAGTCGAGGCCCCGACCTTCTCAAGGTCGAGTGCTGCCAGATTTCTTCGATCGATGCTAAAAATCCTGGATCACCGCCCGGACTGCCCGGCGCCCCATGTCGACCCCGACGACCACAGCCCGGCCGCCCGCGCCGAACTGGGCCGGGTGATGCGCGAACAACTGGCCGCCTTCGCCGAGGGCCTGGCGCAAGGCACGCGCCGCCTGCACCGCCCGGCGCCGGCCGGGGTGGCGCGCGGCGAGGGCCATTTCCACCTTGCGCCCGAGCTGTTCCTGCAGGTCAGCGGCTGGACGCGTTTCGGCCTGCCGCACGGCGAAGTCACCGTCGGCCCCGGCGAGGCCTTGCTGATGCCCGCGCGCCTGCTGCACCACGAGGCGGTGGGCGTGGCGGCCGATGGCGAGCCGTTCCGCAACATCGTGGTCTACGCCGACGGCCGGGTGCTGACCTGCCACCTGGCGCACGAACACGCGGCCGGCGAGCCCGGCATCCTCTTCCTCGAAGCCCGCCAGCATCCGCAGGCCGGGCGCGCCCAGGCCTGGCTGGCCGATGCGGCTGCGGTTGGCGACGAGCCCCACGCGGCCGAAGAACAGCAGGCCCGCGCTCTGGTGATGGCCGTGCTGGCCGGCGTGCGCCGCGCACTCGATGACGTGACGAGCGCCCCGAGCGCGGGCGAGCCACCGCTGATCGCGCGGTTGCGGGTGCTGATCCAGAACCAGCTCGGCGACCATGAACTCAGCGTGCGCCGGCTGGCCGAACAATCCGGCTGCAGCGCCGATCACCTGTCGCATCGCTTTCGCCTGACTGCGGGTGAGCATCTGGTGGCCTACCTCAATCGACAGCGCATGGAGCGTGCGGCACACCTGCTGGCGGACACCGATCTGGCGGTCAAGGAGGTGGCGTGGGCTTGCGGGTTTGCGAGTGCGAGCTACTTCATCCGCACCTTCCGTGCTCATCACGGTGAGACGCCGGTGGCCTGGCGGGGCACGCATCAGAGGCAGGTGGCTTGATCGCTCGCCTCGTGCATGGACCGAGCGGCGCCGCCACGGGTGACTGGCCGCCCCGCCTCAGACACTGCGCTGATATCGGCGGGTCGGCCAGTCACCCGCGACGACGCGGCGTCACCGCGTGGTGCGGAGGTGATCTGTCTCGAAGGTGGATGGCGGCACCGCGTGCATTTGACCTTTGCGCGCCGCGGTGCGTGCGCTCGGGGGCAGGGGATGGGGAGCCGCCGATATCAGCGCAGTGTCTGAGGCGGGGCCCCATCCCCTGCTCCCGGGCCCGCTCGGTCCCGGCAGTCGAGGCGCCCCCCGCCCACCACAGTGCAACCTCAACGCCAGGTCGCATCACCCCAACGCAACTCCTGCTTGAGCCGCCCGATGTCGGTGTGCTCGCCGATGTGCACGAACTCGATCTCGAACATCTCCGCGAACGTCTGCAATTGATGGATCGACACGCCCTGGCTGAACACCGTGTGGTGCGCGCCGCCGGCATGGATCCACGCCGCGGTGCCACGCGCCAGATCGGGCAGCGGGTGGTAGACCGCGCGTGCCACCGGCAGTTGCGGCAGATCGTGCGGCGGCGTGATCACGTCGACCTCGTGTGAGATCAGGCGGAAGCGGTTGCCCATGTCCAGCAGCGTGCTGTGGATGGCGCGGCCGGGCTTGGCGCTGAAGATCAGGCGCGCCGGGTCGTCCTTCTTGCCGATCGACAGCGGCTGCACGTCGAGCAGCGGCTTGGCCTCGGCGGCGATCGAGGGGCAGACTTCGAGCATGTGCGCGCCGATCACCAGCTCCTGGCCCGCGGTGAAGTCGTAGGTGTAGTCCTCCATGAAGGAGGCCCCGCCGCCGTTGCCGTTGCCCATCACCTTGATCGCGCGCAGCAGCGCCGAGGTCTTCCAGTCGCCTTCGGCACCGAAGCCGTAGCCCTGCTGCATCAGGCGCTGCACCGCCAGGCCGGGCAGTTGCGGGATGCCGTGCAGGTTCTCGAAATTGGTCGTGAAGGCCTTGAAGCCGCCGCGATCCAGGAAACCTTGCAGGCCGATCTCGATGCGCGCCGCGTCGAGCAGCTGGCCGCGCTTGGCGCCACCGGCGCGCACTGCGGCGGTCAGCTCGTAGTCGGCTTCGTACTGGGCGAGCTTGTCTTGCGTCTGCGCGGGCGTGACGGCCTCGATCGCCGCGGCCAGGTCGCCCAGCGAGTGGCCGTTGACGGCGTAGCCGAAGCGGATCTGCGCCTCGACCTTGTCGCCTTCGGTCACGGCCACTTCGCGCATGTTGTCGCCGAAGCGCGCCACCTTGAGCGAGCGGCTGTCGTGCACCGCCGCGGCCACGCGCATCCAGGCGCCGAGTTGTGCCTGCACGCGCGGGTCCTGCCAATGGCCGACCACCACCTCGTGCGGCTTGCGCAGGCGCGCGGCGATGAAGCCGTATTCGCGCCCGCCGTGCGCGGTCTGCGTCAGGTTCATGAAGTCCATGTCCATCGTGGCCCACGGCACCTCGATGTTGGCCTGCGTGTGCAGCTGCATGAACGGCTTCTGCAGCGCGGTCAGGCCGGCGATCCACATGCGCGCGGGCGAGAAGGTGTGCATCCACGTGACCAGGCCGGCGCACTGCGGCGCGTTGTTGGCCTCGCGGCACAGCGCCAGGATGCCTTCGGATTCGGTCACCGTCGGCTTGAGCACCAGCTTGGCGGGCAGGCCGCCTTCGGCGTTCAGTCCGTCGACGATGCGCTGGGCGTTCTCGGCCACGGCGCGCAGGGTCTTGGGGCCGTAGAGGTGCTGGCTGCCGACGACAAACCAGAGTTCGAGTTGCGGATAGGCGTGCATGGAGGGGGTCCGTGAAGTCGTTGTGAAGGTGCCGGCTCAGCTTTTCGACTGACCGTAGTAGGCGTTCTTGCCGTGTTTGCGCAGGTAGTGCTTGTCGAGCAGGTGCTGTTCGATCGGGCCGCGTTGCGGGTTCAGCATGTGGGTGTAAAGCGCCATGCGCGCCACCTCTTCCATCACCACCGCGTTGTGCACGGCCTGGTCGGGGCTGGTGCCCCAGGCGAACGGGGCGTGTTCGGCCACCAGGATGCCGGGGCGCGCCAGCGGGTTGCCGTCGTGCAGCGCGCTCACGGTCTCGACGATCACGTGGCCGGTGTTGAGCTCGTAGTCACCCTCGACTTCTTCGCGGCTCAGCGCCCGCGTGCATGGCACCTCGCCGTGGAAATAGTCGGCATGCGTCGTGCCCATCGCCGGGATCGCGCGGCCGGCCTGCGCCCAGCTGGTGGCGTGGGTCGAATGCGTGTGCACGATGCCGCGCAGCTGCGGCCAGGTGCGGTAAAGATGCAGGTGCGTGGGCGTGTCCGACGACGGCTTGAGCTCGCCTTCGACCACGCGGCCCTGCAGGTCGAGCACGACGATGTCGGCCAGCGCCATGCGCTCGTAGCTGACGCCGCTGGGCTTGATCGCCACCAGCTCCAGCTCGGGGTCATAGCCACTCACGTTGCCCCAGGTGAAGGTGACGAGGCCGTGGCGCGGCAGCGCGAGGTTGGCTTCGAGCACGCGCTCGCGCAGTTGGCGAAGGCTGTGCGCGAGATCAGGATGAGCCGCGTTCATCGCACTTCTCCTGCGGCGTAGAGCGGCTCGGTGCGCTCGGCAAAACGTTGATAACGCTGATACAGGCGCTCGTAGCGCGCCGCACGCTCGGCGTCGGGTTTGTAGATGCGCTCGACCGTGCTCGCCATCGCCGCCTGCGCGGACGGCACGTCGGCAAACACGCCCGCAGCCACCGCGGCAAAGATCGCCGCGCCCAGCGCACAGCATTGATCCGACGCCACCACCTCGACCTCGCGGTTCATCACGTCGGCCATCACCTGCATCACCGTGGGCGACTTGCGGGCGATGCCGCCCAGCGTCAGCACCTTGTGCACCGGCACGCCCTGGCGCTCGAAGCTCTCGGTGATGGCCCGCGCGCCGAACGCGGTGGCGGCGACGAAGCCGCCGAACAGCGCCGGCGCGTCGGTGCCCAGCGTCAGGTCGGCCACCACGCCCTGCAGGCGCTGGTTGGCGAACGGCGTGCGGCGGCCGTTGAGCCAGTCGAGCACCAGCGGCAGGTGTTCGAGGTCTTGCCTCTGCATCCACTGCTCGGCCAGCGTCGGCAGGATGTGTTCGTGCAGGCCGGCGAGTTCGCCCTGCAGATGCGGGCGCAGCGTGCCGGCCATCTCCAGCGACCAGCCGACCAGCTTGGCGAGCCAGGCGTACATGTCGCCGAATGCGGACTGGCCCGCTTCGAGCCCGATCAGCCCCGGCACCACCGAGCCGTCGACCTGGCCGCAGATGCCTTCGATCGAGCGTTCGCCGATCAGCTCGGCATCGGCCAGCAGGATGTCGCAGGTCGAGGTGCCGATCACCTTGACCAGCGTGTAGGGCTGCGCGTTGGCGCCCACCGCGCCCATGTGGCAGTCGAAGGCGCCGCCGCTGACGACCACGTGCGCGGGCAGGCCGAGCCGGTCGGCCCATTCGGCGCTGAGAACGCCGAGCGATTGTTCGGCGGTCTGGCTGTGCGTGAACAGCGGGGCGTCGAGGTGCTCGGTCAGCAGCGGGTCGAGCGCGGACAGGAATTCCTGCGACGGCAGCCCGCCCCACGTCGGATGCCAGAGCGCCTTGTGCCCCGCCGCGCAGCGCCCGCGTGGCAACACGGCCGGCGCGCTGCGGCCGCACAGCAGCGCGGGCACCCAGTCGCACAGTTCCACCCAGCTGCGCGTGGCGGCGTGCACCTGGGCGTCGGCGCGGCTCACATGCAGCGCCTTGGCCCAGAACCATTCGGACGAATAGACGCCGCCGGCGTAGCGCGTGTAGTCGGTGTGTTCGCCGCCGTGCGCGAGCGCGTTCAGCGCCTCGGCTTCGACGATGGCCGTGTGGTCCTTCCACAGCACGAACATCGCGTTCGGGTTGTGCGCGAACTCGGGCCGCAGCGCCAGCACGCGGCCCTGCTCGTCGATCGGCGCGGGGGTCGAGCCGGTCGAGTCGACGCCGATGCCGACGATGGCCTCGCGCCCGGCCGGGCCGAACTGGCGCACCAGCTCGTCGACCACCTCGCGCACGGCCTGCGTGAACGACTCGGTGTAGTCGAGCGGGTGGTGGCGAAAGCGCTGCGTCACGGCGTCGCAGTAGCGGCCTTCGGCCCAGCGCGGATAGGCCACCACGTGGGTCGCCAGCTCGGCGCCGTCGCGGCAGCGCACCGCCAGCACCCGGACGGAATCGCTGCCGAAATCCAGGCCTAGACTGATTGCATCGGTGGGGTTCACGGGATTCTCGAAAAGCAGTCATGAAACTGCTGTCGAGAATAGGAGGCGACGCCCTGTTTGACCCGTGGCGGCGTGGCTGACTATATGCACGTTCCTGTCGGCTTGCTCTGATTTTCGGGTTTACCCGTATCGGGCGTATAGACAGTTGCGCCATCGGGCCTCCGGCTCGGCGTGCACGGTTGTGTGCACGGCAGGCGAAATCTCTATCCCGTTCTGGTTCGCGGTGGCTGCCGGATTGAGGGCCATCAAGGCCCGGTTCCAAAGAGATCCGCGCGGCTTGGTGGACGCTTGAACCCGACGCACTGCCATGGGGCGGCTTGGCTCGGCAGCCGGATATGATCGGTCAAAGATATGGAAGATCGTGCTGTAGCGTGCTTCACCTAGGGTCAACCCGGTGTGTCCGGGTTGCCGCCGTGCCTACTCTTGCGCCGCGGATCGGGAAATACACGAATCCGGTTGTCCAGAGGTTTTTGCAGATAGTCGATCGGCTTCGATCGAATATCCGGTGGATATTCTTGCGTCGAGTTGGATGGCGCTTGTGAATATCCCGGTGAATATGGACTTCCCGGCCCCAGACCGGCAAAACAGATCCCCTGGCCGTCGCCGCACGAGCGACCCGGGGCGAACCGACAACGTAGGAGTCATGACCATGAAGATGATGAAGACACTGATCGCCACCGTGGCCCTGGGCCTGGTCGGCCTGGCCACGCAAGCCAGCGCGCAGGACAAGGGCGCCATCGGCATCTCGATGCCCACCAAGTCGTCGGCACGCTGGATCGCCGACGGCGACAACATGGTCAAGGTGCTCAAGGACCGCGGCTACAAGGCCGACCTGCAGTACGCCGACGACGACATCCCGAACCAGCTCGCGCAGGTCGAGAACATGGTCACCAAGGGCGTCAAGGTGCTGGTGATCGCCTCGATCGACGGCACCACGCTGTCCAAGGTGCTGCAGAACGCGGCCGACAAGGGCATCAAGGTCATCGCCTACGACCGCCTGATCAAGGGCAGCAAGAACGTCGACTACTACGCCACCTTCGACAACTTCCAGGTCGGCGTGCTGCAGGCCGGCTCGATCGTCGACAAGCTGGGCCTCAAGGCCGGCAAGGGCCCGTTCAACATCGAGCTGTTCGGTGGCAGCCCGGACGACAACAACGCCTTCTTCTTCTACGACGGCGCGATGAGCGTGCTCAAGCCCTACATCGACAGCGGCAAGCTGGTGGTGCGCAGCAAGCAGATGGGCATGGACAAGGTCGGCACGCTGCGCTGGGACGGCGCGGTGGCACAGGCGCGCATGGACAACCTGCTGTCGGCCTACTACGGCAAGGACAAGGTCGACGCCGTGCTGTCGCCGTATGACGGCCTGTCGATCGGCATCCTGTCCTCGCTCAAGGGCGTGGGCTACTGCACCGCCAAGCAGCCGTGCCCGGTGGTGAGCGGCCAGGACGCCGAGGTGCAGTCGGTCAAGTCGATGCTCAAGGGCGAGCAGTACTCGACCGTCTTCAAGGACACCCGCGAGCTGGCCAAGGTGACGGCCAACATGGTCGACGCGATGCTGTCGGGCAAGACCCCCGAGATCAACGACACCAAGACCTACAACAACGGCGTGAAGGTGGTGCCCTCGTACCTGTTGAAGCCGGTGAGCGTGGACGTCTCCAACTGGAAGCCGGTGCTGATCGGCAGCGGCTACTACAAGGAATCGCAGGTCAAGTGATGTGACCGGGTTGGGCCGGGTCCCGTGTCGACAGGCGCGGGACCTTTTCCCATCCACCTCAAGACCCGTCAGCAAGGAACTCCGTTGGAAACGCTCCTCGAGATGCGCGACATCCGCAAGACCTTTCACGGGGTGGTTGCGCTCAACAAGGTCAACCTGCGCGTGCGCGCCGGCGAGATCCACGCCATCGTCGGCGAGAACGGCGCCGGCAAGTCGACGCTGATGAAGGTGCTGTCGGGCGTGTACCCGCACGGCGACTACAGCGGCGAGATCCGTTACCAGGGCGCCGAGCGGCGCTTTCGTGGCATCCACGACAGCGAGCAGGTCGGCGTGATCATCATCCACCAGGAGCTGGCGCTGGTGCCCCTGCTGTCGATCGCCGAGAACATCTTCCTCGGCAACGAGACCGCCAGGAATGGCGTGATCGACTGGATGGCCGCGCACAGCCGCACCCAGGCGCTGCTGAAGAAGGTCGGCCTGAAAGAGTCGCCCGCCACGCTGATCACCGACATCGGCGTGGGCAAGCAGCAGCTGGTGGAGATTGCGAAGGCGCTGTCGAAGGAGGTCAAGCTGCTGATCCTCGACGAGCCCACCGCCAGCCTGAACGAGAACGACAGCCAGGCGCTGCTCGACCTGCTGCTGGGCCTGAAGGCGCAGGGCATCACCTGCATCCTGATCTCGCACAAGCTCAACGAGATCTCGCGCGTGGCCGACTCGATCACCATCCTGCGCGATGGCAGCACGGTCGAGACACTCGACTGCAGCGCCGGCGCGGTGAGCGAGGACCGCGTGATCCGCGGCATGGTCGGGCGCGAGATGGCCGACCGTTATCCCAAGCGCACGCCCCACATCGGCGAGACCGTGTTCGAGGTGCGCGACTGGCACGTCCATCACCCGCTGCACGCCGAGCGCGAGGTCATCAAGGGCGTCAACCTGCAGGTGCGGCGCGGCGAGATCGTCGGCATCGCCGGCCTGATGGGCGCGGGCCGCACGGAGCTGGCGATGAGCGTGTTCGGCCGCTCGTGGGGCCGGCGCATCAGCGGCCAGGTGCTCAAGAACGGCCAGGTCATCGACGTCGGTACGGTCGGCAAGGCGGTGGCCCACGGCCTGGCCTACGTGACCGAAGACCGCAAGGGCAACGGCCTGGTGCTCAGCGAGGACATCCAGTTCAACACCTCGCTGGCCAGCCTGGAGCGGGTCTCGAACGGCGTGGTGATCGATGCGGGGCGCGAGTATTCGGTGGCCCAGCAATACCGCGACAAGCTGCGCATCCGCTGTGCCGGCGTCGGCCAGAAGACCGTGCACCTGTCGGGTGGCAACCAGCAGAAGGTGGTGCTGAGCAAATGGCTCTTCACCGAGCCCGAGGTGCTGATCCTCGACGAGCCCACACGGGGCATCGACGTCGGTGCCAAGTACGAGATCTACACCATCATTGCCCAGCTCGCCGCTGAAGGTAAGTGCGTGATCGTGATCTCGTCGGAGATGCCCGAGCTGCTCGGCATGTCCGACCGCATCTACGTGATGAACGAAGGCCGCTTCGTGGCCGAGATGCCGGCCTCTGAAGCGTCGCAGGAAAAGATCATGCGCGCGATCGTGAAAGTGAACTGAGATGGACAACAACCTCGCCGCCCATGCTGTGGCCCCCGTGGCCACGCCGCCGGCCGATCATGCCGAACCCGGCGCCGCCGGCTCGAAGTCGGCGCTCGACTTCATCAAGAGCAACTTCCGCGAGTACGGCATGCTGCTGTCGCTGGTGGCGATCATGGCCTTCTTCCAGGTCATGACCGACGGCACGCTGATGCAGCCGCTCAACCTCACCAACCTGGTGCTGCAGAACAGCTACATCGTCATCATGGCGCTGGGCATGCTGCTGGTGATCGTGGCTGGCCACATCGACCTGTCGGTGGGATCGGTGTGCGGTTTCATCGGCGCGCTGGCGGCGGTGCTGATGGTCAATCACGAGTGGCACTACCTGAGCGCCACGCTGGTCTGCCTGGTGGTGGGCGGGCTGATCGGTGCGGCGCAGGGCTACTTCGTGGCGTTCTTTCGCATCCCGTCGTTCATCGTCACGCTGGCGGGCATGCTGGTGTTCAAGGGGCTGGCGCTGGCGCTGCTCAACGGCCAGTCGGTCGGGCCGTTCCCCGAGACCTTCCAGGCGCTCAGCTCGGGCTTCATCCCCGACCTGTTCAGTACCGAGTCGCTGCGGCTGACCTCGCTGCTGATCGGCGCGGCGGTGGCCGGTGCGCTGGCGCTGGCCAGCCTGCGCTCGCGCGGCAACCAGATCAAGCACGGCATCGAGGCCGAGCCGGCGGGTTTCTTCTTCGCCAAGATCGGCGTGTTCGCGGCCATGCTGATCTATTTCAGCTACATGCTGGCCTCGTACAAGGGCCTGCCCAACGTGCTGATCGTGATGGCGCTGCTGATCGGTCTGTTCGACTTCGTCACCAGCCGCACCACCATCGGCCGGCGCGTCTACGCGCTCGGTGGCAACGAGAAGGCAGCCAAGCTCTCGGGCATCAAGACCGAGCGGCTGAGCTTCTACACCTTCGTCAACATGGGCGTGCTGGCCGCGCTGGCCGGCCTGGTGTTCGCGGCGCGCCTGAACACCGCCACGCCCAAGGCGGGGCTGGGTTTCGAGCTCGACGTGATCGCGGCCTGTTTCATCGGCGGCGCCTCGGCCTCGGGCGGCGTGGGCAAGGTGATGGGCGCGGTGATCGGCGCCTTCATCATGGGCGTGATGAACAACGGCATGTCGATCCTGGGCATCGGCATCGACTACCAGCAGGTCATCAAGGGCCTGGTGCTGCTGGCGGCGGTGTTCGTCGACGTCTACAACAAGAACAAGTCGGCCTGAGCGGCGGCGTTCTCCGTACCCCGCGTCCATGCCCAGTTTGCGTCCCAGCCACGATGCCGCGCAGCAGCTCAACCCGCTGCTGCCGGGTTATTCGTTCAACCTCTACCTGGTGGCGGGCCTGACGCCGATCGTGCAGGGCGGCGCGCTCGACTTCTTCATCGACCGCCCCGGCGGCATGAAGGGCTGGATCATCAACCTGACCGTGCAAGGCCGCGGCAAGGTGGTCGACGGCGACCGGGCCTTCGAGTGCGAGCCGGGCGACCTGCTGCTGTTTCCGCCCGGTGTGGCGCACGACTACGGCCGCGCGCCTCACAGCCCGGAGTGGTTCCATCGCTGGGTCTATTTCCGTCCGCGAGGTTTCTGGGCCAACTGGCTGACCTGGCCGGGGCAGGGCGATGGCGCAGGCGCAGAGGCCGGTGCGGGAACCGGCACCGGCGTGGGTCGGCTGCGCTTGGCCGATCCGGCGGTGCGCAAGGAGATCGAGGACCTGTTCGTGCAGATCGACGCCACCCACCGCGGCGGGCGGCGCACCTCCGAGGAGCTGGCGATCAACCTGCTCGAGCGCCTGCTGATCCGCTGCCACGAAGAGGCGCCGGGTTATGAATCCCGGTCGCTCGATGCGCGGGTGCAGTCGGCCTGCCAGTTCATCGCCAACAACCTGGCGCACGAGCTGAGCCTGGAGGAGATCGCGCGCCACGTCTGCCTGTCGCCGTCGCGGCTGGCGCACCTGTTCCGTGAGCAGATGGGCGTGAGCATCGTGCGCTGGCGCGAGGACCAGCGCATCATCCTGGCCAAGCACATGCTGCTGAGCACCGGCACGCCGATCTCCAGCATCGGCGCGCGGGTCGGCTACGACGACCAGCTGTATTTCTCGCGGGTGTTCCGCAAGCGCGTGGGCGTGAGCCCGAGCGAGTTCCGGCGCAGCAGCGAGGAATCGCATGACCCGTGGGGCGAGGCGGCGGCCGAGGCGCCGGACACCCGCTCGCCGCTGGCGCAGGCGGGCTGAATCAGATCGGTGCGGTGGCCGCGACGGCGTCGAAGAACGCTTGCAGCTTGACCGCATCGAGCCGGCCGTCGCTGCGCACGCTGCTGCACAGGTCGAGGCCGTGCGGCTGCACCTCGGCGATGGCTTCGGCGACGTTGTGGGCGCGCAGGCCGCCGGCCAGGAACACCGGCACGCCGCTGTGCGCGACGATGCGCCGACTCAGCGCCCAGTCGTGCGTGCGCCCCGTGCCACCGAGCTGCTTGACCGCCAGCGCCGGGTTGCCCGAGTCGAGCAGCAGCGCATCGACCAGCGGCGCCACTGCCAGCGCCTGCGCCACCGACTGCTCGCCGATGACGTGGATCACCTGCACCAGCTGCACGCCCGGCAGCTTGCGGCGCAGCCGGCGCAGCTCGGCCTCGGGCAGCGCGTCGACCAGCTGCAGCGTGGTCGTGAGGCAGCGCCGGTGCTGTTCGATGATCGAGGTGGCGTCCTGCCGCGACGTCAGCAGAAAGGTGTCGATGCCCGGCGGCACCACCGCGGCGATCTGGGCGATCAGGTCCTCGTCGATCACGCCCGGCCCGCTGGGCATGGCCGAGACCAGACCCAGCGCCGAGGCGCCCGCAGCAATCGCGAGCTGCGCTTCTTCGGGGCTGGAGATGCAGCAGATCTTGACGAAAGGGCGGCGCAGTCGCATCGGCAGCAGTACGGAGTGGCGGGGCGACGCTCAGTGTCGCAGCTGCCGCGTCGCCGCCTGCGCCGTGCACCAGGCCCGCACCTGTTCGGCGGGCAGCGGCCGGCTCCAGGCGTGGCCCTGCGCGGCGTGGCAGCCCAGCTGCTGCAGCCAGGCGGCGGTGCCGGCGTCTTCGACGCCCTTGGCGATGACCTCGGCGCCCAGCCCCTGCGCCAGCGTGATCAGCGATCGCAGTACCGCGGCGCCGCGGTCGCTGCGCGCGCTGCCGGCGTTGCGGCGCAGCGCGCGCAGGTCGATCTTCAGTTCGGCCAGCGAGCCCAGCTCGGCCAGCGCGAGGTAGGCGCCCAGGCCGCTGCCGAAATCGTCGAGCACCAGCCGCACGCCGAGCTGGCCCAGGCGTGCGAGCACGTCGTGCGCCTGCTGGCTGGGCTGGGCCAGCGCGGACGCCGAGACCTCGAGCATCAGGGCGCCGGCCGGCCACTTGTGGGCCTGCAGCGCCGACTGCACCCGGTCGGGCAGGTCCGGGTCGTCGAGCAGGTGGGCCGACAGGTTGAGCGAGATCGCCGGCACCAGCGTCTGGCTGCGCCACGGCGTGGCGGCGCTCAGCGCCTGGTCGAGCAGCTGGTCGGTGAGCTGGCCGATCAGCGCGTGGTGTTCGGCCACCGGGATGAACACCGCCGGCGCGATGTGGCCGTGCGCCGGGCTGTGCCAGCGCGCCAGGACTTCGAGGCGGCGCAGCGTCCAGTCGAGGCTGCCGTCGGGCCCGGCCTTGAGGTCGACCACCGGCTGGAAGGCGAGCGTGAACTGGCGCCGTTCGAGCGCCTCGGCCAGCAGCGGTGCAAGGGCCTCGTCGCCGGGCGGCATCGCGGCGGCGTCGGGGTGCAGCGCGGCGTGGCTGCTGCGGTGGTAGCGGGCGTCGTAGACCGCGACCGGATGGCGGCTGTGCTGGGCCTGCTCCATCGCGGCCTGGGCGTGCAGCAGCACGCTGCGCGCGTCCGTGCCGTGCTGCGGGCACAGGGCCACGCCGACGCTGACGATCGGATCCATCGAGCGGCCGTCGACCATCAGCGGCCGGGCCAGCTGTTCGGCGATCTTGTGCGCCATCGAGGTCGAGCCGCCGACGCTGTTGTTGCCCAGCAGCAGCGCGGCAAAGGTGTGGCCGCCGATGCGCGCGTAGCTGTCGGAGCGCCGGCCCAGGCGCTGCAGGCGCCGCGACAGGGTTTCGATCAGGCTGTCGGCGCTGCTCGTGCTCAGGCCGTCGGTCAGGTTGGCGGGCCACTCGAAGCCGACCATCAGGGTGGCGAACGCATAACCGCCGCGCATCACCGCCGATGCGGCCTGTTCGAGGCGGTCGAGGAACAGCTCGCGGCTGGGCAGGCCGGTGAGGCGATCGGCCAGGCCGATGCGACGCAGCCGGGTCTCGGACTCGACCAGCGCGGCTTCGAGTTCGTGGCGCCGCAGCGCCCGCATCAGGCTGGCGTTCAGGCGCTCGAACGGCAGGCTGGCGGCGTGGCTGCCACGCGGTGCGCTGTCGGGGCCGGACTCGCTGCTGCCCAGCAGCAGCGTCATGGTGGGGCCGGCCTGCGACTGCAGCGCCGAGCGCAATTCGTGTTCGAAGTCGGACGACGCGCCCAAGCCGCTGTGCGCGCCGCCCAGGCTGTCGGTGCTGGTGTCGACGAAGGGTGCCGGCATCGAGCGCTCGCGCAGCAGCGAGGCCACGTCGGTGCCGCTCAGGCCCTCGAGCGAGCGCAGGTCGAGGCTGCCATGACCGCCGGCACGCAAGGCCGCCGGGGTGTCGGTGTCCTCTTCGAGAATCACGATGCGCAAGGTTTTCATGGCGGCAAACCGGGTGCGAGCCCGCGCAGATCGGAGCCAGTCAAAATGCTAGCACTCGGCCGACAGGAACCGGCGCAGCGCCAGAGCCGTGGCTTCGGGAAGCTCTTCGGGGATGAAGTGGCCGGCTGGCAGCGATTCGCCGGTGACCGGGCCTTCGCAGACCGCGCCCCAGTCGGCCAGCGGATCGAACAGGCGGTGGATCACGCCCCGCTCGCCCCACAGCACATGGACCGGGCAAGCGACCTTGTGACCGGCCTGGTGCGACTGCCGATCATGCTGCAAGTCGATGCTGGCGCTGGCGCGGTAATCCTCACACGCAGCGTGGATGCCCTGGGCGGTGCAGAAGCAGCGTTCGTAGTCGAGCAGCGCCGGCGGCTCGACGTGATCGAGCCCGTCGGTGCCCCAGCCGCCGAGCTTGGCGTGCAGGTAGTAGCGGGCGTTGCCGCCGATCATGCGTTCGGGCAGCGGCGCCGGCTGGATCAGGTGGAACCAGTGGTAGTAGGCGGTGGCAAAGGCCATGTCGGTGCGCTCGTACATCGTCAGCGTGGGCACGATGTCGATCAGGCACAGGCGGTCGACGCACTCCGGGAAGTCGAGCGCCATGCGGTGCGCCACGCGTGCGCCGCGGTCATGGCCGCAGACCAGGAAACGCCGGTGGCCGAGCTGCTTCATGAGCTGCACCAGGTCGGCGGCCATCGCACGCTTGCTGTAGTTGCCGTGGTCGGTGTCGCCGGGTGGCTTGTCGGAGTCGCCGTAGCCGCGCAGATCGGGCAGCACCAGGCGGAAGTGCGGCGCCAGCTGCTGCGCGACCCGGTGCCACATCGCATGCGTTTGCGGAAAACCGTGCAGCAGCAGCAGGGGCGGCGCGCTGCTGTCGTGGGCCGGGCGTCCGCCGACCCGGGCAAACAGCTGCACGCCGTTGACTGCATGCTGCTGGGGTGAGAAGCCTTCGAACCAGGCGGTATGCAGGCCGGACATCTGTTCACCTCCGATTTTTCAATCCAGGCTTTGACGATAACGCCGCGGCGCGGCAACGCCCGCGCGGGCCGGAAAATTCAGCTTCGGCGGCGTCGTTCCGGCCTGGTGGGCGCTGCCTTAAGCTGCGCGCCCATCCGCGTTTTCTTTTTCCAGGATCTCCCATGCCCGCCACCCTCCATCCCGCATCCACGCCCACCCACCTGGCGGCCGCCGGCTCGCTGCTGCTGATCACCGGCGGCAGCCGTGGCATCGGTGCGGCCACGGCGCGGCTGGCGGCGCAGGCGGGCTGGCACGTCGTGCTCGGCTACGCCAGCGACGCGGCTGCCGCCGAGGCGGTCGTCGCCGAGCTGCACGCGCTGGGCGTGATGGCCTGGGCGCTGCAGGCCGACGTGGCCGACGAGGCGGCGGTCGGGCGGCTGTTCAGCCAGGTCGACACGCTGTGCGCCCGCAATGCGCTGGTGCTGCGCGGCCTGGCCAACAACGCCGGCGTGGTCGACCGTGCCCAGCGGCTCGACGAGATGAGCGGCGAGCGCCTGCGCCGCATGGTGGCGGTCAACCTGCTCGGCAGCCTGTACTGCGCCCGCGAGGCGGTGCGACGCATGAGCACGCGCCACGGCGGCACGGGCGGGGCGATCGTCAACCTGTCGTCGGTGGCGGGGCGGCTCGGCGCGCCCGGCCAGTACGTCGACTACGCCGCCACCAAGGGCGCGATCGACACCTTCACGCTCGGCCTGGCGCGCGAGGTGGCGACCGAAGGCGTGCGCGTCAACGCGGTGCGCCCGGGCGTGATCGACACCGAGATCCACGCCAGCGGCGGCCAGCCCGAGCGCGCCTGGCAGCTCGCGCCGCAGATCCCGATGCAGCGCCCCGGCGCGGCCGACGAGGTGGCCCAGGCGGTGGTCTGGCTGCTGTCGCCGGCGGCCTCGTACACGACCGGTGCGGTGCTGGATGTGACCGGCGGGCGCTGAGCGGCCGGGCGGCGCGGCCGGATCAAGGTCTCGGTCGCGGTCTCGGCGGTCGTCGCCGTCGCGATCAGGCCGCCAGCGCGTCGAGCAGCGCGCGTGCGGCGTCGGCTTCGGCGCCCTTGCCTTGCGCGGCCAGCGGTGCCAGCAGGAAGTGCAGCTGGAACCGCACCGAACCCCAGGCGCGGTGGGTCGGCGCCCGTTCGAGCAGGGCCAGCAGCGCGGCCTGCAGGCCGGCCTGGCGCCGGGCCAGCTCGCCGGCTGCCACCGCCTTGAGTAGCTCGAACTCGATCGGCGCGAGCAGGCTGTGCAGGTCTTCGCCGCTGTCGGCCTGCGCCGCCAGCGCGGCGTCGAGCCGGCTGAGCGCGGCCTCGTCCAGCGTGGCCGGCGCACCGCTGACGATCGCCAGCCGCAGGCCGGCGGCGAGCGCGTTGATCGCCGGGAAGTACGGCGTGCCCGCCAGGCCGGCCGAGAACAGCGTCCAGGCACGCCGTTCGGCCTGGCGGTAGTGGCCGACGCAGCGTTGCAGCGCGGCCAACGCGGCGGCGCCCTGGCCGGCGCGTTCTTCAAGCAGCGTCAGGCGCTTGAACGCCGAGCCGAGCAGGCTCAGGCGCTCGACGGTGGCGGCGGTCGGGGCGTCGCCCTCGTCGCCCTCGTCGGTTTTGCCTGCCGCTGCAGCACCGTCGGCCGGCTCGCCGGCCTGGCAGAGCCGCTCGATCGTCCGGATCGCCGACAGCAGCTGCACGCGGGCCTGCGTCACATCGGCCATCGACTCGGCCTGGCGCACCCGCAGATGGGCCCAGCGTTCGATCGCGCGCAGGCTGGCGCTGCCGTCCTCGGCCTCGGTGGCGCGCCGGTACCAGGCGATGGCGCTGGCGATGTCGCCCAGCTCGGCATAGGCCAGGCCGAAGCACTCGGCCACGGCGCCCTGGCTGCCCCAGATCGGGCGGTAGGCGGTTTCGGTCTCGCGCAGCAGGCCGAGCTGGCGTTCGCGCCAGGCCTGGCCGGCGCTGCCGGCTTCGATCAGGCGGGCCTCGATCGCGGCCGATTCGAGCCACAGGCACAGCGCCGGCGCGCTCACCAGCGTCGGCACGATCGGCTCGGTGCCGCCGGCCGGCTCGGCGGCGTAGCGCCAGTCGGGCTCGCCGTAACACTGGTAGGCGGCCCAGGTGTTGCCCTCGGGCTGCAGGCGCCAGGCCTGTTCGCGCGCCAGCGCCACGGCATCGATGAAGCGGTCGCCGGCGCGCAGGCGGGCGTAGAACACGCTGGCGAAGGTGTTGGCGGCACCGTCTTCGACCGCCCAGCCGGCCGCCACCACGCAGCGCACGCCGATCGCGATCAGCGCCTGTGCCACGGTGGCGGCGTATTGCGCCGGCGCGCTGCCGTGCACGCCGATGCGCCGGCCGGCGTCGGCCGCCGCGCCGTCGAGCCGGCCGAGGTGGCAGCAGTTGACGAACACCAGCTCGGGCACCACGCGCAGCGCGGCGATCTCGCTGGCGCCGAGGCGGGCGCCGTTGGACAGCACCACGCCGCTGCTGCCGTCGGCGCGGATCTCGCCGTGGCCGGCGATGTGCACGATGCGCCACGGCCGCTGGTGCAGGACGTTGATCAGCTGGGTGGCGGGGCTGCCGATCAGCGGCTCGGCGCCGAAGACCGCCGCCACCGCCTCGGCCTCGGCCTCCGCGCCGGGCAGCGCCGGGTAGAGATCCGGGTCGCAGGCCGGCGCGCCGATCACCAGCGTCAGGTCGTCGTCCTGGGCGTCGACCGGGCGGCTGCGGAAGCGCTCGAGGCGCAGCTTGCGCAGCAGCTTGCAGCGGATCGCCCACGGCGGCACGGCGCTCGGGCGTGCGGCGTCGGCCTCAGCGTTCACGTCGGGTGCCGCGACCGGGCTGGCGTCGAGCAGCTCCCACGGGATGCGCGCGCTGTCGCCGTTGAGGTGCAGCAGCAGCTCGTTCGAGCTGTTGAGAAACGGCTCCAGCTCGACCGGCACCAGCAGGTCGAACAGCGTGTGGCGCAGCTGCAGGTCGGCGCTGGCGGCGTCGGCGCCCTGGCGCACCAGCTCGTCGACCAGCGCGGCCTGGGTGCTCTGCGCGCGCACCTCGCTGCGCGCGCGCGGGGTGTCGAGGGTGTATTCGATCAGCGCCTGGCCGTGCTCGTCGAGCCGCTGCACGGCGCTGATGAAGTCGTAGCCGGTGCCGCGGTAGCCGGTGTCGGGCGGGCGCCGGTGCGCGCCTTCGCCCGGCCGCACGGCGGGCTCGACCGCGTAACGATCGGGCCGCGACACCGCCAGCGCACGCAGCGCGTGATGTGCCTCGGTGGCGCGGTCGAGGTAGAGCTCGACCAGCCGCAGCTCGTCGACCTGCGGCCAGCCGCTGGCGGCGAGCTTGCGGTTGGCGGCATCGACGCCGCGCGCGATCGCCTGCACCGCGGTGCCGACCTGGATGCCGCTGCCGCCGCTGCCGATCGCGGTGCTCGACAGGCTGAAGGGAGCCGGCGGCTGACCGCTCGTGGGCCCGGTTGCGTGCCGCGTTTCATGCAGGCGCTTGGCGTAGGCCAGCACACCCTGGCTGACCGATTCGCTCAGGTCGCCGGCCCGCAGTTCGCCCTCGGCGCCCAGACCCACGACGATCACCGCCGCCGGACGCGGCTGCAGCCAGCGCTGGCCCGCCTGCACGCGGGTGTTGACGAACACGTCGACCATGCCCGCTGCGTGCGGGTAATGGCCGCTGGCCAGGCTCTGCGCCATGGTGCCGCCGATCAGGCGGTCCATCGCGCGCTCGGTGCCGGTCAGCCGCCCGCCCAGGTAGTGGCCCAGCAGCAGCGGCCCGCCGACGAAGCGCAGGTTGCTGTTGACGACCGCGAGCGCGAGCATCGCTCAGGCCTGGGCCAGCATGCGCTCGACGTTGCGCTCGGCCAGAGCGGCGATGGTGCGCGAGGGGTTGAGCCCGATCGCACGCGGGATGGTGGCGCCGTCCATCACGTACAGCCCCTGGTAGCCGAACACCTGGCCGTGGCCGTCGACGACACCCTGCTCGGCGCGGTCGGCCATGTTGCAGCCGCCCAGCGGGTGCGGCGTGATGAGGTTGTGCAGCACCGTCCAGGTGGGCGGGATGAAGGCGCTGCCGCCGGTCGCGGCCGAGAGCTGCTTGTGCACCTTGACCATCGCGTCGACCACCGCCTCGGAGCGCTGGTACTGCCAGTTCATCTTCAGCACCTTCTTCCAGGGCGCGTACCAGAGCCGGCCGAGGTAGAGCTCGCCGTCGGCGGCATCGATCGCCTGGCCGAACCACGGCATCATGCAATCGAGCGGATCGTCGGCATCGCTGACCTTGCCGAGCGCCTTCCAGAGCCCGCGCAGCTTGCCCCAGCCGGGGTTCCGGATGCGCTGGCGGATGAACTGGCCGGCCAGGTTCGGCACGCCGCCGTCCTCGATGAACAGCGGTGCGCCGTCGACCTTGCCGTCGAGCAGGTCGATCGCCGAGCTGATGGTCGGGCCGTGGCTGGGCGAGACCTTGCGGCCCTTGTAGAAGGTGGGCGTGACGAAGTCGCCGTTGAAGGCCCAGCCCTTGCCGAGCCGCTGCGACAGCTTGGGCAGCGTCTTGTGCTGGTCGCGGCAGCGCAGCAGCAGCTCGGTGCTGCCGATCGAGCCGGCCGCCAGGATCACGCGCTTGGCCGTCACGCTGCCGGGCGTGCGCTGGTGGTCGTCGATCTGGTCGAACCTGACGCGCCAGCCCTGCTGGCCGTCGGCGCCGTCGAGCGCCTCGATGCCCATCACCAGGTGCAGCGGGCGGATCTCGGCGCCGTGGTTCTCGGCCTCGGCCAGGTAGTTGAGGTCGAGCGTGTTCTTGGCCTGCACCTGGCAGCCGATGTCGCAGTTGCCGCAGTGCACGCAGGTGCCCTGGCGGCGGCCCTGCGGGTTGATGGCCCACTGCGCATGGCGGTCGTCGCGCGCGTCGGGCAGGCTGGCGTCGTAGCGCGGGTCGAACTTCACCGCCACCGGCACCTTGTGGAAACGATCGCCCCAGCCGCAGGCCTCGGCGGCTTCCTTCATCAGGTGGTAGCGCGGGTTGAGCTGGTTGTCGGGCAGCTCCTGGATGTCGAGCATCTTGGCCACGCGGTCGTAATACGGCTTGAGCGCGGGGTAGCGCAGGCCGCTGGGCCAGCCCTGCTCGAACACCTGCGGCTTGGCCTCGACCGACACGCTGGCGTAGATCAGCGAGCCGCCGCCGACCCCGGCGCCCGCAGCGACCCACATGTCGGAGAAGGTGCGCAGGTCGGCCCAGCCGTTGAGCAGCTCGGGGTGCTCCTGGTTCCAGAGCCAGCGGTCGCCGGGTTCGCGCGGGAAGTTGGCGGGTGTCCAGCGCCGGCCGCGTTCGAGCACCAGCACCTTCTGGCCGGCCTGCGCCAGGCGGCAGGCGCTGACCGCACC